>CAZPPH010000013.1:0-35268 GCA_964588375.1 uncultured Rhodobacterales bacterium
CCGGTGTCAAGTCGCGTCGCGGCGGGCGACCTCGACACCGTCGGAGACCGCGTCGCTCGGATGGGTCACGATGAGGTCGCCGGCGGACAGGCCCTCGAGGACCTGCACCACCCTCGCGCCCCTCTGCCCCAGAGTGACAGGGCGTTCCACCGCGACGCCGTCCTCGACAGCGAAGATGGCCCAGCCTTCGCCGTTGCGGAAAAGCGCGCCGAGCGGCACCTGCAGAACCTCCTCGTCTTCCCATTCGACGATGCGCAGAAAGACGGAGAAGCCGTGACCGAGGCCCGGACGCTCCGCCTCGGGAGTAAGGATGTCGAAGACGACATCGACCCGCTGCTCCTCGATGCCGAGGGCCGAAACCCTGGTCTCTGCGGCCGGCTCTATGCGCCGGACAACGGCATCGAGCGTGCCTTCGCCGCCCCAGCGCTCGACGATCGCTGGCGTTCCGGGACCGATGCGCACAGCGTCCGCCGACAGGATATCGGCCACGATTTCGAGGTCACCGCGGTCGCCGATGACGACGAGCGGCGCACCGGCCTGCACCGGGTGCTCGCTGATCGTCGCGACCGAGAGGACCACGCCGTCAGCCGGGGCGAAGAGGTCCACGCAGCAGTCTTCGCCCTGGTCGGCGCCCTCGGGGCCGAGCAGGGCGGCCCTGCTGCGTTCCAGGGTGAATTCCGCCATCGCGACCCGCGAGCGCGCCGCGGCCACTGCCGCCTCGGCCACCGAAAGCCGCTGCGCGGCATCCTCGAGCCGCGTCGTCGTCGCCACGCCGCGCTCGACGAGCGCCTGGACGCGCTCCAGCTGGGAGGCCTGGAATGTCTGTTCCTCCTCGGCGCGGGTCAACTCCGCGCGCGCCACCGACAGCGCCGCCTCGGCCTCCGCGACAGCGGCCTCGGCCTGGGCACGCGACCGCGCATCGAGCAGCGATGGCGAAAGCGGCTCGACGCGGGCGACTACGGTGTCTCCGGCGACGACCTCGTCGCCGACGGCGACGGGCGATCGGCGCGCGGTGCCCGCGATCGGCGCGGCGACCTCGTAGAGATCGCGGATGCGGGTCTTGCCGTCGGCGTCGATCGTCACCCGCATCGGCCCTTCGGTCACCTCCACGAGGTCGACCGGCACCGGATCCGTCCGCAGGGCGACGTAGAGAAGCCCGCCGATTAGCGCCACTCCCGCCGCCGTGAGCCCGATTGTCCGTGTCGTCCAGACCATGTCCGTCACTCCCGTGTCTTCATGACCGCCACAAGGTCCATCTTGTCGATCCGCCGCCTGACGATGAGCACCGAGACAAAACTCGCTGCGAGCACGACGAGGCTCGCCCAGGCGAAGGCCGCGGGGTTCAGCACCAGCGGAATGGCGTAAAGGTCGGAGGTGAAACTCGACGAAAGGGCATGGGCGATCCAGGCGCCGAGGAGCCAGCCGACGGGCTGGGCGAGGATGGCCAGAAGCATCGTCTCGCCCACGAGGACCGAGGAGACCTCGGCCTTGGTGAAGCCGAGAATGCGCAGGCTTGCAAGCTCACGCGCCCGCTCGCTCAGCTGGATGCGCGCACCGTTGTAGGCCACGCCCACCGTGATCAGCACGGCGATCATGCCGTAGACCCCGTTGATGACGATGACGTTCTCGCTGATCGTCGCCTCGAACGACCGGCGGTTCTCGTTCATCAGGATCAGCCCCGAGAGCGCCGGCGTTTCCTGGAGCGCCGCGTGCAGGTCGGGCAGGTCCGCTTCGTCGACGAGGATATTCGCCACCGACATCCGGGGGCTGCGCCGGAACTGGCGGTCGAGAAAACCCATCTCGACGTATGCGCCGAGGCCGAGAAACTGCTCCACGAGCCCGGTGACCGTCAACTCGTGGGTCTCCCGGCGGCCGGTCAGGAAACTGACCTCGACGGTATCCTCGACCCCGATCTCGAGATGCGCGGCCAGCCGCTCCGACAGGAGGATGCCGCCGGGCGGCGGGTCGATGGGCTGACCGTCCGAGCCGATCACCCGCGACAGCTCCGCGCCGGCGGGACGCGCCTCGATGGAAACGCGTTTCTCCCGTGGCCCGTTGCGCAGGATCGCGGCGTGATACTGCTGCGGTTCCACCTGCATCACGCCCGGCAGCGCGGCGATGTCCGGCAGTGCGGTCACCGGCAGGTCGTCGGAGAAGAGCACCATCGCATCCTGCCGGAAGGACTGGTTGAAGGCGAGGTCGATGATCCGGTCCAGCGCTCCGACCATGAAGCCCGAGGCGATGATCGCCGCCGTGGCCGCGCCGAGGCCCAGGGCGGTCAGCCCGCTGCGAAGCGGCCAGCGGATGACGCTTCTGAGAACCATGACCGTGGTCTGGCGCAGTCTTACCGCCGCCATGGCCCGGTCGAGAACCGTCTGGCGGAAGACGGGTGGCGCGGGCGGCTGCATGGCGACCGCCGGGGCAAGCCGTGCCGCGGCGAGGCCGGCGCGCAAGGCACCGGCCATCGTCGTGAGCAGCGCGGCGAGCCCCGACATCGCGTAGACCCACAGCGGCACGTTGAAGATGAGATAGGGAAAATCGAAGAACTGCGCGTATTGCCAGGACATGGCCCGGGCCAGAAGCGTGCCGCCGCCCCAGCCGATCGCCACACCGACCACCGCGATCAGTCCCGCGAGGAGAAGATAGTGCAGGGAGACCTCGAAATCGGTGTAGCCCAGCGCCTTCAGAAGCCCGATCTCGGAGCGTTCGAGGGCGACGATCCGGCTCATCACCATGCCGACGAGGAAAGCCGAGATCGCGAAGAAGATCGGCGGGACGACCACGGCCATCGCCCGCAATTGATCGATCTCGGCGGAGACGAAACTGTCCGACACCTGGCTTTCACGACCGTAGGCGCCCTGCCCGCCATACGGGTCGAGCAGCGCGTCGAGCCGGTCGATCACCTCCGCCGCGCGCGCGTCGCGGGTCAGTCGAAGAGACAGATGGTTGAAAGCGCCGGTCATGTCGAACGCCGCCTCCATCTCGGCCGCGGTCATCCAGATGATGCCGAACCCCTCGTTGTCGGGCATGAGCGCGCCCGGCCCGATGGTGTAGATGAACTCCGGAGACAGCGTCATGCCGGTGATCGTGAGGTCGCGGCGCTGGCCGGAGATGTTCGCGGCGAACCCGTCGCCGATCTCGAACCCGTTGGCCTCGGCGAAGGCGGCGTTCACCAGCACCTCGCCCGACTTCTGCGGGTAGACGCCCGCGCGCAGGATGGGAACATTGAGAAGCGGGGCGTCGCTTTCCGGCCAGGACAGGAACTGGCCGATCGCCGTCTCCGTCCGCCCGGGAATGTCGAGGAGCGCCATGCCCTGCACCCGGGCCTCGGCGGCATAGACGCCGGGGATCTCGTAGACCTCCTGCAACAGGGTTTCGGGCGCCCGGCGGGTCTCGACGAACACGTCGGCAAAGCGGTTGCGCTCGTAATAGGCGTCGCGCGTGTTGTTGAGTGCGGTGTGCATTCCGAAGGCCGTGAGCAGGATCGCCACGCCGCAGGCCAGCACCATCGCGATGGCGAGGCCCTGCAGCCAGAGCCGGCCGAAGTCGCGCAGAAGCTTTATGTCGATCGCCTGCATCGCGCTCACCAGCTGATCTCGTGGGGAGAGATCCGGGTCGCGTTCTCCTCGACCCCGACGATGCGTCCGTCGGCGAAACGGATCACGCGGTGCGCCATTTTCCGGATGCCTGCGTTATGCGTGATGACGACCGTGCTCGTGCCCATCTCGTCGTTGATCTCGCGCAGGACCTCGAGGACCTGCACGCCGGTCTTCGAATCGAGCGCGCCGGTCGGTTCGTCGCAGAGAAGCACCTCGGGCCGTTTCGCGATGGCGCGCGCAATGGCCACGCGCTGTTGTTCGCCACCCGACATCTCGGCGGGAAAATGATCGAGCCGGTGGCCGAGGCCGACGCGCTCCAGCGCCTCGGCCGGCGGCATCGGGTCCGGGGCCACGTCGGTGACGAGCTGGACGTTCTCGCGCGCCGAAAGCGACGGAACGAGGTTGTAGAACTGGAAGACGAAGCCCACGTGCTCGCGCCTGTAGCGGGTCAGCCGCCGGTCCCCGAGCGACGTCAGTTCGAGGTCACGAAACCAGATCCGCCCTTCGGTGGCATGGTCGAGGCCGCCAAGGATGTTCAGCAGCGTCGACTTGCCCGAGCCCGAGGCCCCGAGCAGAACGGACAGCTCGCCCGCGAAAAGCTCGAGATCGACCCCCGCGAGAGCGCGCACCTTGATCTCGCCGGTGTCGTAGACCTTCGTGAGGTCCTCGGTGCGAAAGACGATCTCGGCCATCCGGTCCCCGAAGCGGCACTTGCCGCTCATGCTGGCCCGGCCGTGATGCCCGGGCCGGGTGGTGCACCGAGACTAGAGCATGTCGCTCGGGAGTAGGAACCGGTTTTTGCGCTTCCCGGACATGGGGAATCAGGAGGGTCGAGCGGATCGCGTGACTGCGCATGACGGCAACCCGCTCTGGCCGCCGGGCTTGCCCATGGTCCACGTCGATCGAGGAGCGCGACCACCCTCCGCCCGGCCGGACCTGCGGCGGAAGCTCAGTAGAACCCGATTTCGCGAATTTCTATCTCCACGCCATGGTCACGACCGTATGCCGCGATCGCGACCGACGCGATCGACTGCGGCTTCAGCCCCGCCCGAAGCAGCCCGCCCCGGGCCTTGAATGCGTCGAACGGAAGCCGGACTTCGGACCATGCCGGCGTGACATTGAAGCCCGCCTGGTAGAATTGCCACGGCAAACGCGTGTTCGACGTCCGGACATGCACGTAATACGGGCCATTGCTTCCACGCATGACGAGGCGCACACCGGTCGCCTCCACGCGCGGCGCTCCGAGCGCGTCCGTGCGCATCTGGATGAAGCCGCCGTTGTTGGCCGTGCTGACCTCACCGGTCATCCGGGCATGGACGTTGCCGGCTGCCTCCTCGAAGGTGAGTTCCCCTGAGGAGACACCGCCCATCACACCGTCCGTGAAGAACTGCCAGCGGGACGCGGGATCGTTCTCGAATGTCTCCAATGCCATCTCCGCGGCGGCGGCCTGTGGGGTCACCGCACCCGCCAGGACGAAGAGCGCAAGAAGGATCGACCTCAACACCATGACGTCATCCTACCGCACAAGACGACGCATCGAAAGTCAAGCGAGCGGGGCGGAGCGACTCCGGCGTTTTTCCGGGCGAACCGCGCCTTTTCCGGCCCGGCAAAGCGACATGCTGCCCGCGGCGGAGGTCGAGCAGAACGACCCCGGGTGCAATCCTGTCCCGCTCGGCCTAGGCTGGGGTGCAAAAGTGAGGGAGGCACAGTCGCTGTCGTGATGCTATTCGAGGTCTTTGCCATTGGGGCAGCGTTCGTTTTCGGGCTGGCGATGCGCCCGCTCGGGTTGCCACCGCTCGTCGGCTTTCTGGCGGCGGGCTTTGCGATAAACGCTTTCGGCCCGCGTCTCGGAATGCCGCCCGCGACCGGTCAGATCCTCGAATACCTCGCCAATCTCGGCGTCCTGATGCTGCTTTTTACCGTCGGGCTGAAACTCAAGCTGAAGCAGGTCGGAGAGCCGCAGGTCGTCGGCACCGCCCTCATTCATTTCGCGCTGTCGGTTGCGCTTTTCGCGCCGGTGACACGGCTTCTGTTCACCGATGACTGGATGGTCGCCTTCCTCGTTGGCATCGCTCTTGCATTCTCGTCGACCGTGCTCGCCGCGAAGATGCTCGAAGCCAAGCGCGAACTCGGCAATTTCCACGGGCGCACCGCCATCGGCATCCTGATCGTGCAGGATGTCATCGCACTCGTGGTGCTGGCGGTCTTTTCGGGCAAGCTTCCAGGCCCCTGGGCGCTGCTCATTTTCGCAACGCCGCTTCTGAGGCCGATGCTCTTCCGGATCCTCGACTACGCCGGGCACGACGAGGTGCTTGTCCTCACCGGCATGCTGCTGAGCCTCGTCATCGGCGGGGTCGGTTTCGAGCTCATCGGCCTCAAGG
The DNA here is from genome assembly GCA_964588375.1 of uncultured Rhodobacterales bacterium. Classification (GTDB taxonomy): domain Bacteria; phylum Pseudomonadota; class Alphaproteobacteria; order Rhodobacterales; family Rhodobacteraceae; genus JASJAR01. Next base: position 5,981 of record CAZPPH010000013.1, read on the forward strand.
GTGAAATCGGGGCGCTGGTGATGGGTCTTCTGCTCTCGACCCACCCGCGCGCCAGCGAGCTCTCGGACTCCCTCTGGGCGCTGAAGGAGGTCTTTCTCGTCGGCTTTTTCCTGTCCATCGGGATGTCGGGGCTGCCCGACTGGAACGCGTTCGTTTTCGCCGTGGCGCTCGGGGTGCTGCTTCCGCTGAAGGGGGTGCTGTTCTTCTTCCTGCTGGTCGCTTTCGGGCTGCGCGCGCGAACGTCCTTTCTGTCCGCCCTGTCGCTGACGGCCTACAGCGAATTCGGTCTCATCGTGGCCGCCGGCATCCCCGCCGCCGAGACCTTCCTCGTTCCGCTGGCCATCGCGGTCTCGGTCTCGTTTCTCATCGCCGCGCCGCTCAACCGCCTCGCGCACCCGCTTTTCGAGCGCTACGAGGCCCGCCTGCAGCCGTACGAGCGCGCCGGGCGGCACCCCGACGAGCAGCCCAAGAACCTCGGCGACGCCGATATCCTGATCTTCGGCATGGGCCGGACGGGCTCGGCCGCCTACGAACTTCTCGCGCGCGAAGGCCGGCGCCCGGTGGGCCTCGATGCCGACATCTACAAGGCGAACGCCCATGCCGAGGCCGGTCGCAACGTGATCTTCGCCGACGCCGAAGACAGCAACTTCTGGAACAGCGTCGATCTCACGGGCATCGAGGCTGCGATTCTCGCGATGGACGATATCGAGGCCAAGCTCATCGCGGCGAAAACGCTGCGGTCGAGAGGGTTCGAGGGCCCGGTCGTCAGCCAGGCGCTCTACGAGGAACACGTGGAGACCATCAATGCCGCGGGCGCGGACCAGACGTATCTGACGATGCAGGAAGCCGGTCGGAGCCTTGCGGCCCATGCCCTCAAGGCCGCCCCCCGGGAGGGCGCGGCCTGACCCGGGGTCTTCGGCACGGCAGCTTTCGACCGGCACCGAAACCGCGGCATGAGGCCCGGCCCGGGCGCCTGAAGGCGACGTTTTACAACCCGACGGCCGGTCGCTATCCAGTGCAGAGCGCGGACAGGGAGGCGAAGGGGCAGACATGAGCGACGGGGGCCATTTCCTCTTCCTGATCGCGTTGCTGCCGTTCATCGGCGCGCTCGTTCCCGGGGTCATGATCCGGGCAGGCCGCACGAGCTGCGCGACCTTCACCGCGGTGCCGACCGCGCTCGCGCTCGTGATGCTCATGATCCTCGCACCCGACGTGCTGCGCGGCGAGGTGATCACGGCAGAAGTCGAATGGCTGCCGCAACTCGGCCTCTCGGCCTCGTTCTTCCTCGACGGTCTGGGGCTGCTCTTCGCCGCGATGATCCTCGGCGTCGGTCTCCTGATCACGCTCTACGCGCGCTTCTACCTCTCGGGCGAGGACCCGATGGGACAGTTCTACACCTATCTCCTGCTGTTCCAGGGGGCGATGCTCGGCATCGTCATTTCCGACAACATTCTGCTCCTGCTCATCTTCTGGGAGCTGACGTCGCTTTCGAGCTTTCTGCTGATCGGCTACTGGAAACACCTGCCCGAGGGACGGCAAGGCGCGCGCATGGCGCTCGCGGTCACCGGAGCGGGCGGGCTCGCGATGATCGGGGGCATGCTCATTCTCGGCAGCATCGCGGGCAGCTACAACCTCACGGACATTCTTCAGGCCGGCGATGAAATCCGCGCTTCGGAATGGTACCTGCCCGCCCTCATCCTGATCCTCATCGGCGCTTTCGCGAAGTCGGCGCAATTCCCGTTCCACTTCTGGCTGCCGCATGCGATGGCCGCGCCGACGCCGGTGTCGGCCTACCTGCACTCGGCGACCATGGTGAAGGCGGGCGTGTTCCTGATGGCGCGGATGTGGCCCGTGCTTTCGGGCACCGACGCGTGGTTCTACATCGTCGCGACCACCGGCCTCGTCACCATGGTGCTCGGCGCGCTCATCGCGCTCTTCAAGGACGACCTGAAGGCGCTTCTCGCCTTCTCGACGGTCAGTCACCTCGGGCTCATGACCATGTTGCTGGGCTTCGGCACCGAAGCGGCGGCGGTGGCGGCGGTGTTTCACATCATCAACCACCTCACCTTCAAGGCCTCGCTCTTCATGACCGCGGGCATCGTCGACCACGAGGCCCATACCCGCGACATCAAGCGCTTGGGGGGATTGCGGCACCTCATGCCGGTCACCTTCGTGATCGGCACGATCGGCGCATTGTCGATGGCCGGCATCCCGCTCTTCAACGGCTTTCTGTCCAAGGAATTGATGCTGGAGGAGGCAAGCCATACCGGCTGGGCCGGGAGCCCCTACGCCGTGCCGGTCCTCGCCACGCTCGGCGCGCTCCTGTCGGTCGCCTATTCCTTCCGCTTCGTCGGCCACGTCTTCCTCGGCCCTGTCCGCGACGACTACCCCCACAAGCCCCACGACCCGCCCTTCGGCATGTGGGCGGCCCCGGCGCTCCTGGCGCTGCTCGTCGTCCTGATCGGCGTGATGCCGTTTCTCGCCGAGGGGATCGTGACCGCGGCGGCCAACGCGGTGACGGGCGGCGATCTTCACCCGCATCTGAAGATCTGGCACGGTGTGACCCCCGCGCTCTGGATGTCGATCATCGCGGTCGCCGGGGGCGCGGTGCTGCTCATGGCGCACCGCCCGCTCGACCGGGCCTGGATCGCGACACCGCGCCCCGAGGCGAAAGTCGTCTTCGACAGTCTCGTCGCCGGTGCGGCGGGGCTGAGCCGGCGCGTGACGGAGGCCACCCACACCGGTGCGATCAGCCGCTATCTCGCCATCTTCGTCGTCGCATCCGTCGCCCTCGGCGCGGTCGCCTTCTCCGGCAGTGGCCTCGGTGCGCCGACACGCGACCTGCTGCCCGTCCCGCCGGTCATCGCGGTGGGCTGGCTGATGCTGGTCGTGGCCACGGTCTCGGTCGTCGTGATGCATCACCACAGGTTCCGCGCGCTCGTTCTCATCGGCATCATCGGGCTCTCGATCTCGGCGGGCTTCGTCTACCTCTCGGCCCCCGATCTCGCGCTCACGCAGATATCGGTCGAGACCGTGACGATCATGCTCCTGCTCCTCGCGCTCCACTTCCTGCCCAAGGTCACGCCGAGGGAAAGCCCGGTCGCGCTGAAGCTGCGCGACGGGCTCATCGGGCTTGCCGCCGGCGCGGGCGTCGGCGGGCTCGCCTACGCGTTTCTCGTCCGCGACGTCGACACGATTTCGGACTATCACATCGCCAACAGCTACGAGGGCGGCGGCGGCACGAATGTCGTCAACGTCATCCTCGTGGACTTCCGGGGCTACGATACCTACGGCGAGATCATCGTGCTCGGAATCGCGGGCTTCATCATCTACGCGCTGATGTACGCGCTTTTGGAAGGACCGGCCGCCCGGCGTCTCATCAACGCCGACTACGCCCGGGACCGGTCGCGTGACCGCCACCCGCTGATGATGGTCGTCGTCACCCGGGTTCTCATGCCCATCGCCTTCGTCGTCGGCATCTACATCTTCCTGCGGGGCCACAACCAGCCCGGCGGCGGCTTCGTCGCCGGCCTCGTCATCGCCATCGCGCTCCTGATGCAATACATGGCCTCGGGCTTCGCCTGGACCCAGGCGCGAAAGCGTATCGAGTACCACACGATGATCGGCGTGGGGGTCGTGGTGGCCGGGCTGACGGGTGTCGGCGCCTGGCTCGCCGGCCAGCCGTTTCTGACGAGCGCCTACACCTACGTTCATCTGCCACCGATCGAGGAATTCGAACTCGCCACGGCGATGCTCTTCGACCTCGGCGTCTTCCTGACCGTGCTCGGGGCGGTGATGCTCATGCTCTACAGCCTGTCGCGGATCGCGCGCTTCGCCGGCGAGACGGTCAACGTCACGCCGATGGACTACGATCCGGCCGAGCAGGCGGCCCCGGAAGAGGACGGAAGCTGAAATGGAAATCATCGTTTCCTCGACGGTCGGCATCCTCACCGCCGGTGGGGTCTATCTCCTGCTGCGGCTGCGGACCTTCCCGGTGATCCTCGGGATCACCCTGATGTCCTACGCGGTGAACGTCTTTCTGTTCGCAAGTGGCCGGCTCGCCATCGACCAGTCGCCGATCCTGTCGACATACGGCGAGGCGAGCTACAGCGACCCCCTGCCCCAGGCCCTGGTGCTCACCGCCATCGTCATCTCGTTCGGCATGACCGCAGTTCTCGTGATGATCGGGCTCGGGGCGTTTCTGGAGGCCGGGAACGACCGGATCGACATCTCCCCCGATGACGCAGGCGAGGACGCTCCGAATTGATGCACTGGATCATCATTCCCGTCATCCTTCCGGCGATGCTCGCGCCGATCATCGGCTTCGTGATGCGCTGGGACATGCCGCTGGCGCGGACGGCCTCGGTCGCCGGGACGGTCGCGCTCGTCGCGGTCGCCCTCGGCCTCACGGCCCTCGCTGCGGGTGGCGAAACCCACGTCTACCGCCTCGGCGACTGGCCGGCCCCTTTCGGGATCGTCCTCGTGCTGGACAGGCTCTCGGCGCTGATGGTCCTCCTGACGGCGGTGCTGGCGCTCATCGTGCTGATCCACGCCATCGCCACCGGCTGGGACGCGCGGGGAAGGCATTTCCACGCCCTTTTCCAGTTTCAGCTGATGGGTATCTGCGGCGCGTTTCTCACGGGAGATGTCTTCAACCTGTTCGTGTTCTTCGAGGTCCTGCTCATCGCCTCCTACGGTCTCATGATCCATTCCGGCGGGCGGGACAGGATGCGCGCGGGGCTGCAATACGTGGTGATGAACCTCGCCGGCTCGACGCTGTTTCTCTTCGCGCTCGGCACACTCTACGCCAGCACGGGCACGCTCAACATCGCCGACCTCGCGGCAAAGCTTCCCGACATGCCCGCCGAAGAGGCGGCCCTCGTCCGCGTCGCGGCGATGCTCCTGATGATCGTCTTCGCGGTGAAGGCCGCGCTCTTTCCGGTTCAGTTCTGGCTGCCCGAAACCTATGCCAACGCGCCCGCCCCCGTCGCGGCGCTCTTCGCGATCATGACGAAAGTCGGCGCCTACGCCATCATCCGCATCCACACCGTCGCGTTCGGGCCGGGGGTTCCGGGAACCGAAGGGCTTGCGGGTAGCTGGCTCTTTCCCGCCGCGATCGTCACGATCGCGGTCGGCGCCTTCGGCGTGCTCGGCGCGCGACGGCTCATGCCGCTCATCGCCTTCTCGGCCATCGGATCCATGGGGACACTCCTTGTCGCGGTCGCGGCCTTCTCCCCGGTCGCGACGACGGCCGCGCTCTATTACATGGTTCATTCGACTTTCGCGGCCGCGTGCCTGTTTCTCGTCGCCGATCTGGTCGTCAGCCGCCGGTCGGACGACACGCTCGCCGCCGCGCCCGCAACGGCACAGAACGGGCTCTTCGCCGCGCTGTTCTTCGCGGCCGCCATCGCCATGGCCGGGATGCCGCCGCTCAGCGGTTTTCTGGGCAAGCTTCTCGTGCTCGATGCCCTGCGCGCGCCGGAGACGTTGGCATGGGCATGGTCGGCGGTGCTGATCGGCTCGCTTCTGACGATCGTGGGCTTTGCAAGGGCCGGCAGCACGCTTTTCTGGAAGTCGACCGCGATCCCGGTCCCCGCCTCTCAACCTGACGCGGCGCCGTTTCCGAACGCCCGGGCCACCGAAATCGCGCCGGTGATGGCCGGCCTCGCCACGCTCTTCGCCCTGGCGGTCTTCGCCGGACCGCTTGCGGCCTATCTCGAAGCCACCTCGGCGCAGATCTTCGACCGCGCGGGCTATGTCGCGGCCGTGCTCGAAGCCGGCGAGGAGGACTGACACATGCTTTTTCGCCTCGTTCCCCACCCGCTGCTGAGCCTCACGCTGGTGCTCGTGTGGCTCGGCCTCGTGAACACCTTCACCCTCGGAAACCTCATTCTGGGGACGGTCCTCGGCATCGCGGTCCCGATGCTCACCGCGGCCTACTGGCCCGATCGCCCGAAAGTGGGACGGCCCCTGAAAGTCATCGAATACTACATGATCGTGCTCTGGGACATCGTGGTCGCCAATGCCCAGGTCGCGATGATCATCCTGTTCCGCCGGGAAAAGAACATTCGCTCCCACTGGATTCCCGTTCCGCTCGAACTGACTTCGGCGGAAGCGATCACCGTTCTCGCCGGGACGATCACGATGACACCCGGCACCGTTTCGGCCACGCTTTCGGCCGACGGCAGGAGCATACTCGTCCATTGCCTGCACACCGACGACCCCGACGCGGTCCGCGACGGGATCAAGTCGCGCTACGAACGCAGGTTGAAGGAGATCTTCCAATGATAGAAGCCGCCCTCGTCTTCGCCGCCGGATGCTACGCCATCGCGCTTCTGCTCGACCTCTGGCGCATCGCCATCGGACCCGACGCCGCGGATCGCATCCTCGCGCTCGACACGATGGTCGTCAACGTCATAGCGCTTCTGGTGCTCTACGGCGTCTGGCGCGGCACGGAAATCTATTTCGAAGCGGCCATGCTGGTGGCGATGGTCGGCTTCGTCTCGACCGTCGCCTATTGCCGCTTTCTTCTTCGCGGCGACATCATCGAGTGAGGTAAGCCATGCATCCTGTCGCCGAATTCCTGATCGCCGTCTCGCTCGTGATAAGCGGTGTCTTCGGCTTCGTCGGCTCCTACGGGCTCGTGAAGCTCAAGAACACGCTACAAAGACTTCATGCCCCGACGAAGGCGACGACGCTCGGTGTGGGCGGCGTGCTGATCGCCTCGATGATCTTCTTTTTCGCCGAAACCGGGACACTCTCGGTCCACGAACTTCTCATCACGCTGTTTCTGTTCCTGACCGCGCCGATCACGGCGAATTTCATCGCCAAGACCTACATCGCGCGCAATCTCCGCCAGACGGATCTGCCCGACAGCACCAGCGATTACGGGTGGTCTGTCTACGACGACCCGCCCGAACATCACGAAGACCCGTCCTGAACCCGGTCGAGCGACCATGAGAGGAGAAAACCCGGAGCGGATGACGTACGCGGCGGAAAACAGGGACAACAGACAGGAGGTCGCCGATCTCTTCGAAGCGACCTTTGCGGCCTCGGAAGGCGCAGCGGAAGGCCGTCTCGTCGGGGCTCTGGCGCGCGAGCTGTTGGCGGCGCCGGAAGACGACGTCCTCGTGTTTTCGGCGCGCGATGACGAAGGTCTCGCCGGCTGCATCATCTTCTCTCCGCTGACCTTCGAGGAAGATGAGCGCAATGTCTTCGTTCTCGCGCCGGTCGCGGTCCGGACCGACCGGCAGGGCCAGGGGGTCGGCCAGGCGCTCCTGACGCACGGCCTCGATACCCTCCGCGGGAACGGGGTCGACGTGGCGGTGACCTACGGTGACCCGGACTATTACGCAAAGGTCGGTTTCAGGCAGATCACGCAAGCCGAGATCCTCCCGCCGAGGAGACTGAGCCACCCCGAGGGCTGGCTCGCGCTGTCCCTGACAGGCCAGCCACTCGCCCCGCTGAAGGGCCCGTCTCGATGCATCGCGGCGCTCGACGATCCGGCCTACTGGTAGAGGGTGCGGTTTGTCGCCGTGACCGGCAATGGTGCCGGATGACGGACTTTTCTCTTCCGGAGCTCATGAAGGCTCCGCGACATCGACAGCACTTCGCCGCATGCCGGCATGGAAAGACCGAGGATGCCAAACACCCTGTTCGACGCGCTTTTCGCCCCGCACACGGACCGCGACTCTCCCTTTCTCCGTCTCGCCGGGGGGGCTGCGGTGAGCTACGCCGGGTTTCTCGAGACCGCCGCAGGTTTCGCCCATGTCCTCGACGACGCGGGGCTTGTCCCCGGCGACCGGGTCGCCGTTCAGGTGGAGAAATCTCCCGGGGCGCTCGCGCTCTATGCCGCCTGTGTTCAGGCAGGCCTCGTCTTTCTGCCGCTCAACCCCGGCTACACGGCCGAGGAGCTTGGCTATTTCATCGACGACAGCGGGGCGGGCCTTCTCGTTTGCGACCCCGGGCGCGCCCGCGCGCTCGCGCCCTTGGCAGAGACAAGATCTGCCGCGCTTCTCACACTGGGAGCAGCGGGCGACGGCACGCTCGCCGAGGCCGCCGCCGGCCAGTCAGGGACCTTCGCGCCGGTGGCGCGCGGGCCTGACGATCTCGCGGCCCTGCTCTACACCTCCGGGACGACCGGACGCTCGAAGGGCGCGATGCTCACGCATGACAACCTTCTCTCCAACGCCGTCGCGCTCGCGGAGGCCTGGCGCTTCACCGCCGAAGACGTGCTCCTGCACGCCCTGCCGATCTTTCACACCCACGGCCTGTTCGTGGCCAGCAACGTCTCGCTTGCCACCGGCTGCTCGATGATATTCCTTCCGGGTTTCGATCTCGACGCAGTCATCGGCCACATGCCCGAAGCGACCGCGATGATGGGCGTGCCGACCTTTTATACACGCCTCCTCGGCGACCGCCGGCTGACCCGTGAGCTGACCGCCCACATGCGCCTTTTCGTCTCCGGCAGCGCGCCGCTTCTGCCCGATACGCACGAGAAATTCGCGGCCCGGACCGGCCACCGCATCCTCGAACGCTACGGCATGACCGAGACCGGCATGAACACCTCGAACCCCCACGACGGCGAACGGCGGGCGGGCACGGTCGGCCCGCCATTGCCAGGCGTAGAGGTCAGGGTGACGGAGCCTGCCACCGGCAGGACCCTTGCGCCGGGCGACATCGGGCAGGTCGAGGTCAGGGGCCCGAACGTCTTCAAGGGCTACTGGAAAATGCCGGAAAAGACGGCGACCGAGTTCCGTGAGGACGGCTTCTTCATCACCGGTGATCTCGGCGCGTTCGACGCTGACGGCTACCTCCGGATTGTCGGGCGCGACAAGGACCTGATCATTTCCGGCGGCTACAACATCTACCCCAAGGAGATCGAACTGGTTCTGGACGCCCAGCCGGGGGTCCTCGAGTCCGCCGTCATCGGTGTGCCCCACGAGGATTTCGGCGAGACCCCCGTCGCTCTCGTCGTGGCGGAGCGTGATGGCCCACCCGACCGCGAGGCGATAACGGCCGAACTCCGTACTGCGCTGGCGCGCTACAAACATCCCCGCGCACTGCTCTTCATCGACGAATTGCCGCGAAATGCCATGGGCAAGGTCCAGAAGAACGTTCTTCGGGATAGCTACCGCAACCTGTTTTCCGGGTCCTGAACCTTTCGGGCCCCACCGGGGCGCGAACACAGACCCCGGCACGGCCCGGAGGACGTGAGGCCCAGCGGAAGCAGTGCCCGCGGCGCTTGCAACGACCGTTTCGCCCGGGGCGCAGCGGGCGCAGGACAACGCCCATTGCGTCAGATGACAAACTGCCTTGACATTTGTAAGGCATTGCGTGATCGCTGGGTGCATGGACAGCCACCGCGAGAATGCGAAAACGACGGCCGAAGTGGCCGAGGGCATCCGCAAACGGGTCTTCGTTCACGCCATGCGCAACAATGGCGGGTACCTCAGCCAGGCCTGTTCGGCAGCCGAGCAACTCGCGTTTCTCTACAACGAAGCGCTCACGTTGGGCGCTCCCACCCTGCCGCCGGTCCCGCCGCCCTTCAGCGGCGTGCCCTCGGCGGACAACCCGGGTTACGTGACCGGCGCGGGCTACAACGGCCCCGCCACCCCGGAATATGACCGTCTGTTCATCGCGCCCGCCCATTACGCGCTCGTTGCCTATGCGGCGCTGATCGAGGTCGGGCGGATGGACGAGGCGGGCCTCGAGATGTTCAACAAGGACGGCTCATCGGTCGAGATGATCGGCGCGGAGCATTCGCCGGGCATGGAGGTCCATAACGGAACGCTCGGGATCGGGCTTTCCACCGGCGCCGGCCTCGCCTTCGGGCGCAGGCGGCGCGGCGAGGCGGGCGAGGTCTGCGTCTTCATGTCCGACGGAGAGGTGCAGGAAGGCCAGACCTGGGAAGCCGTGCAGGCCGCCGCGCATCACCGCATCGACAATCTCTGGGCGCTCATGGACGTCAACGACCAGCAGTGCGACGGGGCGATGTCGAGCGTCATGGAGGTCGGCGACATCGCCGCGAAATTCCGCGACTTCGGTGCGGTCTGCGTGGAGATCGATGCGCACGATCTCGATGCACTTCGCGAGGCGAAAGCGACGCCGCACGAGGGCCGGCCGCTCATCATCCTCGCCCGCTCATCCCCGACGCAGGGCATGTCGTTCCTGCGCCGCCGCTTTCCCCGGCTCCACTACGTGCGCTTCAAATCGCCGGAGGAGCGCGACGAGATGAACGCGTCCATCGCGGCGGAACTCGGGATCGACCCGGTCGATCTCGCTTCGGAGACGCACTGACATGGTCGAGATGGTCAACCGGCCCTACGCGGCCGCCTTCGAGAAACACGCGCTGGCGAACCCCGACGTGCTCTGCCTTTCGGCGGATCTGACCTCCTCCTGCGAGATCGACGGGTTCCGCGACCGCCACCCCGACCGCTTCGTCTCGCTGGGCATGGCCGAGCAGAACATGATGAGTTTTGCGGGTGGTCTAGGGCTCGCCGGCTACCGGCCGTTTCTCCATTCCTTCGGCGTCTTTCTCTACCGCCGGCCCTACGACCAGCTCATCGCCTCGGTCGCCTACCCCCGCCGCAAGGTGCGGCTCATGGGCTTCCTGCCCGGCATCACCACGCCGGGCGGCATGACGCATCAGGCTATCGAGGACATCGCCGTGATGCGCTCGATCCCCAACATGACAGTGCTCGAGACCGGTGACGCCACAGAGGTCGAGAGCATCTGCGAGGCGGCGGATTCGATCGACGGGCCGGTCTATTGCCGGGTGCTCCGGGGCTCGATCCCGCGCCTCTTCGACACGCCCATCGAGGTCGGCAGGATGCGCGAACTCGCCGGTGGCAGCGACATTCTCGTCGTGACCTCGGGCGTCGCCACCGAGGAAGCCCTGCGCTGCCGGGTCGCGCTCGAGGGGGCCGGCGTCTCGATCCGCCATCTGCACATCCACACCATCAAGCCCTTCGACCGCGAGGCCTTCCTCGACCACGTGAGCGCCGTCTCGAAGGGCGTCGTCGTACTGGAGAACCACGTGATCGACGGCGGGGTCGGCTCGCTTGCAGCCGAGATCATGGCCGAGGCCGGGGCTGGCAAGCCCCTCGTCCGGCTCGGGCTGAGGGACACGTTCGCCCACGGCGGGTCGCGGCCCTATCTCATGAAGCACTACGGGCTCGACGCGACAGCCCTTCTGGCCGGCATCGAGCGGCTTCTGGGCACCTCAACGGGCATCGGCGAAGACGACCTCGCCGCGATCCGCGTCGAGGCAGTCCATTCGGGCGTGAAGGCCGAGGCGCTCTGAATGACGGCCGACGACCGGTTCCGCGTCACCTACCGGATCGCGGCGGTCGCGGAGGCCGAGGCCCGGGACCGCGCCCGGGGGATCGCGCTCGAACAGACCGTTGAAATTCCCGACGACGTGGTGCCCGACGGCTTCATCCGCGACGAGATCGTCGGGCGCGTAGAGCACCTCGGCCCCGACGGCACGGGCGCTTTCGAGGCGGTGATCTCCTATTCACCCGACAGCGCGGGCCGGGAAGTCGTCCAGTTCGTCAACGTCGTCTTCGGCAATTCCTCCATTCAGTCCGGCATCCGGGTGACAGGCATCGACACCGGCCCCGAGATCGCCCGGCGCATCCCGGGCGCCCGGTTCGGCATCGCGGGACTGCGGCGGATGACGAGCCGGGCGCAGGGCGGCCTCATAGCACCCGTCATCAAACCCCAGGGCTCGACGCCCGCCGGGCTTGCGCGGATCGCGGCGCGCTGCGTCGAGGGCGGGGCCGACATCATCAAGGAGGACCACGGGCTCGCCGACCAGCCCATGGCGCCCTTCGAGGACCGCCTGCGCGCGGTCGCCGACGCGGTCGGCGACGCCAATGCGCGCTCGGGCGGCAGCGCGCTCTACATCGCCAACGTCACCGGCGGGGGCGGAGACCCGATCGCGCAAGCACACCGGGCGAAGGAACTCGGCGCGACGGGCGTGCTCGTCATGCCGGGACTTCTGGGCTTTCAGACCGTGCAGGCGCTCGCGGAAGACCCGGGCTTCGGCCTGCCGATCATGACCCACCCGTCCTTCACCGGCGCCTTCGTGCTCTCCCCCGACTTCGGCATCGCGCACGGGCTGATGTACGGCACGCTGCAGCGGATCGCGGGCTCCGACATCTCGGTCTTTCCCAATGTCGGGGGGCGGTTCGGGTTCAGCGAAACGGAGTGCCGTTCCATCGCGGCGGCCTGCCGTGCGGCGGACGGACCCGGCGCGCCGATCATGCCTTCACCGGGCGGCGGCATGAGCGTGGAACGCGCCGGAGAAATGGCCGCGATGTACGGACAGGACGTGGTCTACCTCATCGGCGGCAGCCTCCTGCGCCATGGTGAGCGGATCGGCGAGGCCGTAGAGGCGATGCGCCGGGCACTCGACGCGGTGGAAGCCTGATCAGGCGTCCGGGAAGACGACACCGGTTCTGAGGATGAAGCAGCCGAAGGGCCGCTCATCGGTCGTGGCCACGACCGCGAAGGCCCGCTTCGCACGGGCATAGAAATCCTGCCGCTCGAGACTCTTCAGATGTGTCCCGGCGGGCGCGACCTTCTCGATGGCGGCGAAGACTTCGGCATGGACCGCACCCAGACGTTCCGGCGCGCCGTCGATTTCCATGCGGAGTGCGCCGTACTCGTAGAGATGGTCGATGGGCAGGAGGGTCGTGACGAGCTCGACCGCGTCGGTCGCGGTGAAGCCCGGAAGGCGGATGACCTCCTTCATCACGCAGTGGGCGGCGGTGGAGGCGGCGGGAAAGTTGCCGTCGGCGATGACGATCTCGTCGCCGTGGCCGAGGCGGATGAGACAATCCATCAGCTCCGGCGTGATCCGCGGGTCTATGGACTTCAGCATGAACGCGTCTCCTGAACGGACCGGGGCCGCGGGAGCGGCGGCCCCGGTCCGGCCGATGCCTCAGCGCGGAGGCAAGGGCATCCAGTCGGTCATGGCGACATCGGCATGGGCGAACTGGGGCATCTTCGCCGACAGATCCTCCATGTTGGTGATGTCGCTTTCATTCAGGAAGTCCTGCGTGATGAGGGTCGGCGGCACGATCACCTGTGCGCCCGGGTCCTCTCCGGCCAGCATCATCGCCAGCGCCCGGACCGACACCTCTCCCACCACCGCGGGGTTCGTCGCGACCGTCGCCTTCCAGGCGCTGTCCGGCTCGCGCATCGCCGCGATATCGGCCGTCGAGACGTCGGCGGAGTAGATCGAGATGTCCTGGGTGAGCCCCGCTTCGTCGACCGCGATCTTCACGCCCTTGGCGAACTCGTTGTAGGGCGCGAAGAAGACGCTGATCGACTGGTTGGCCTGCAGCACCGACCGCGCCTGGTTGGCGTTCGCGTTCGCGATCGGGTTGTCGAGCGTGCCCATCTGGGCGACCTCGTTGATACCCGGGTTGGCTTCCTTGATGTCCTCCCAGGCTTCGTGACGCCGGTCGAGCGGCGCGATGCCGGGGACGTAGACGTAGCCCGCGTCCCACTCCGTGCCGTTGTCCTCGATGGCCTGCTCGAGGGCGAGCTGGCCGAGCAGATAATCCGACTGCTCGATCTGCGGGATCGCCTCGTTCTCCACGTCGACGTCGAAGGCGACGACCTTGATGCCGGCGTCCACCGCGCGCTGCGCGGCCTCGCGCATGGATTCCGTCAGACCGTGCTGGATGACGATGCCGTCCACGCCGAGTGCTATGGCCTGGTCGACCATGTCGGCCTGAAGTGCGGCATCCTGCCGGCTGTCGAAGATCCGGAGATCGACGCCGAGAGCTTCGGACTGCCGTTCCACGCCCGACAGATAGGCCTGGAAGAAATCGCCGGTGGAAAGGTAGCGCACCAGCGCGATGCGAACCTCGGACGGGTTGTCGAAGGGCGGCGGCATGTCCTGGGCCGCCGCGACGCCAGCGGACGTGCCGGCGAGCGCGAGGCCGGCGGCGAGCGCCAGTGCGGTTCTGCGAGTGGGGTTCTTCATTGGTTCCTCCCTTGTTGACGTCAGGTTCCGCCGCGGGCCCGTCTTGCCGACAGCGCGAAGGTGAAGACCAGCGCGACGACCAGAACGGCGCCCTTGATGAAATCCTGCGTGTAGTAAGGCGCGTTCATCATCGTCAGACCCTGCAGCAGGATCCCGACGAAAAGCGCGCCCATTGCGGTGCCGAAGGCATTGGGTTTGGCCGCACCGAGCACGGCGAAGCCGATGAGGGCGGCGGCCACGGCGTCGAGCAGAAGGTTGGTGCCCGACGCGATGTCACCGCGCCCGAGGCGCGCGGCGAGCAGGAGCCCGCCCACCGAGGCGAGCACGCCCGAAATCGCGTAGGCCAGTATCTTGTAGCCGTTGACGTTGGTGCCGGTGAGGGCCGCGGCGCGGGCATTCGAGCCCACGGCATACATCAGCCGTCCGTGGCGGGTGAGTTCGAGAAAGCACCAGACCAGAATGCCGATGACGATGAGAAACACCACCGAGATCGGCACGAGGTTCTCCAGCACCAGGTCGAAGCGGTGCCGGCCCATGGCCAGAAAGAAGGGCGAAAACGTGCCGGTGGCGGTTTCCCCGCTCGGCAGGGTCATGCCCGTCGAGATCGACCGGCCCTCGGTGGGGATGCGCTGGAGACCGATCAGAAGGAACATCATGCCCAGCGTTGCCAGAAGATCCGGGACCCTGAATTTCACGATCAGGATGCCGTTGAACACTCCGATGAGCGCCCCCATCACGAGGCAGGCCAGGATCGCGACCCCCGCGCTCTGTTCGAGCACGACCATCATGTAGGCCGACAGCATCATCGACGAGGTCGCGACCGACCCGATCGAGAGGTCGAACCCGCCGACGACGAGGGTGCAGGTGACACCGAGGGCAAGAATTCCGGTGAAGGCGACCGACTGGAAGATGAACACCGCCGACCGCGGCCCCGCGAAACCCTCCGCGAAAATCGAGAAGAACACGACGAGGCCCAGAAGGAGGGCGAGAAAGCCGTAGCGGATGGCGAGGTCCAGAAGGTCGCTGCGCCCCCGCCCCTTCGCTCCGGCCACCCGGGCCGGCTTGTCGACTTCGGCGGTCATGCCGCGTGCTCCCGGGTTGTCCCGGCCGGTCCAGTTACCGCCGTGAGAATCGCGCCGACATCGACGTTCCGGTTGGCGAATTCGGCCGTCACGGTGTGGTCGTTCATGACGATGATCCGGTCGGCGATCTCGAGTGCTTCGTCGAGTTCCGCCACGCAGACCAGTGTCGCGCGGCCGGCGGCGGTCTTGCGCACCTTCTCGCCGATATCGCGCCGCGACCGGATGTCGACGCCCTGGAACGGTTCGTCGAGCACCAGAAGCCGGCAGGTCTGCGAGAGCCAGCGCGCGAGCATCACCTTCTGCTGATTGCCGCCCGAGAGGGTCAGGATGCCGTCGCGCTCGGACTGGCAGACGATGTCGAGAGCATCGATGAGTTCTTGCGCACTCGCCCGTTCGCGGTGGCGGGAGACGAACGAGAACGTCGAGAAGGCCTCGAGGAACGGCAGCGACATGTTTCGCGCGATGTCGAATTCGGGAACCACGGCATTGCTGGCACGGTCCTTGGCGGACATGAAGACGCCCGCGCGGATCGCGGCCGAGGGCCCGCCGGGGGCGAACGAATTCCCGTCGACGCGGATTTCACCGCCCGACGGACGGTGCAGGCCGAACAGCGCCCGCGCAAGCGCTGTCTTGCCACTTCCCAGAAGCCCGGTCACCGCGACGACCTCGTTTTCGCGCAACTCGAGATCGAAGGGGCGCGCGTCGGGCAACAGCTTGATTTCCTTCATCTCGACGACCGGGCTGCCCGGACTTGTCGGCGCGAGATCGGTCTCGGTCAGCCCGTGGCCCAGCATGGCGTTCACCGCGCCTTCGTAGTCCAGCGCCTCCCCCTCGAAGACGCCGGCGATTTCACCGTCGCGCATCGAAACGATCCGGTCGGCGATCCGCCGGATGTCCGACATCCGGTGCGAGATGTAGAGAATGGCCACACCCCGGGACTTCAGCGTGTCCACGAGGTCGAAAAGACGCCCCGCCTCGGTGGACGACAGCGACGAGGTCGGCTCGTCGAGGATCAGGAGCGCCGGTTCGTGGGACATTGCCCGGGCGATGGCGATGAGCTGCCGGTCGGCGACGCCGAGCTCCGAGACCGGGCGGCGCACGTCGACCTCGATGCCCATGCGCGACGCCACCTCCCGTGCGGCCGCCTGAAGGCTTCGGCGGCGCAGGAAGAAGCCGTAACCGGGTTCCGCCAGGCGGTCGATCATCAGGTTCGACGCCACGTCGAGATCGGTGAGCACCCCGTCGTCGATCGATTGGTGCACCGTCACGATGCCCTGGCGTATCGCGTCCGCCGGTCCCGCTGGCGCGAAATCGCGGTCGCCGAGCTCGATCCGCCCACCGTCGCGCTGATAGACGCCGGAGAGAATCTTCACCAGCGTGGACTTGCCCGCGCCGTTCGCGCCCATGAGCGCGGTCACCCGACCTGCAGGAAGGTCGAGGTCGAGCCCGCGCAGAACGAGGTTTTCCCCGAACGCCTTCGTCAGGCCGGTCATGCGGCAGAAATTGCGGTCCATGTCTCCTCCGTACCGGAGCAAAGCAAGCGCTCTGACAAAAGTCAACATAGATTGACAAATGGCATCAAGCGCTTCTACTTTTCATTACCCGGGGCCGGAACAGGAGCCTGTCGTGCTTCTCCCGCGGGCGCCGAAGCTGGAGACAACATTGAGCCGATACGAACCCCTGAATCCGAAAACGCTTCCGTCGCGGCTGGGCGGGCTGGCCGCGGTGGCCGAGATCGTGGGCGGGCCGCCGGAGACCTGGCGCGTGCGGGAGGTGGGCGACGGCAATCTCAACCTCGTCTTCATCGTCGAGGGCAGCGCGGGCTCGGTCATCGTCAAGCAGGCGCTGCCCTACGTCCGGCTCGTGGGCGACAGCTGGCCCCTGCCGCTCAAGCGCGCCTATTTCGAATACAACGCGCTCGTCCGCCAGGAGAGGGTCGCGCCCGGCGTTGTCCCGGCGGTGCGCCATTTCGACGAGGAGCAGGCGCTGATCGTGATGGAGCGCCTCACCCCGCACATCATCCTGCGCGGCCAGACGATGGCCGGCCGCGAGGTCGCCCGTCTCGGCGAGGCCATGGGCCGGTTCTGCGCGCAGACCGCCTTCCGCTGCTCCGATCTCGCGATGGATGCGGGCGAGAAGAAGGCCGACGTCGCGCTCTTTTCAGGCAATGTCGAGCTTTGCGACATCACCGAGAACCTCGTCTTCACCGACCCCTATTTCGATGCCGAAATGAACCGGCACACCTCCCCGCACCTCGACGGCGTGGTGGCCGAACTGCGCGCCGACGCGGCCCTCAAGGTCGAGGCCCAGCACCTCAAGCGGGCGTTCACCGCCCGGGCAGAGACCTTGTGCCATGGCGACCTGCACGCAGGCTCGATCATGGTGACCGCCGACGATGTGCGCATCATCGACCCCGAGTTCGCCTTCTACGGGCCGATGGGCTTCGACATCGGAATGCTCGTCGGCAACTACCTGATGGCTTATCACGCGATGCCCGCCCACATCGCCGACCGTGACGCCTGCGCCGCCTACCAGGACTGGCTGCTCAGCGTGGCCCGCAGCACCTGGACGAGCTTCACCGACGAGTTTCGCCGGCTCTGGGCGACGGAGCGGACGGGCATTCTCTACCCCGTCACGCTCTACGAGGACCAGGGCCAGGCCGATGCTTCCGAGATCGCCCGGGACGAGCTTCTGGCGGAGATTTTCACCGATCTGCTCGGCTTCGCGGGAGTCGAGATGCACCGGCGCATTCTCGGCCTCGCCCATGTCGCCGAGTTCGACAGTATCGAGGACCCCGACGCGCGCGCGCCGCTCGAGGAGCGCAGCCTCAGGCTCGGGCGCGACCTCGTTCTGGGGCGGCGGACGATCACCGACATCGACAGCGTGCTCGACATGGCGCGCGCAAGGCAGACGGGAGATTTGGCATGAAGGTTGGCGACACCCACTACCGGTCCATCTGGCGCGACGCCGAAAGCGGCGAGGTCCGGATCATCGACCAGCGCTGGCTGCCGCATGATTTTCCCATCGCCACGCTCGACAGCCTCGCCGACTTCGCCACCGCGATCCGCGACATGTGGGTGCGGGGCGCGCCGCTCATCGGCGCGACGGCGGCTTACGGTGTCGCCCGCCAGATGGAGCGCGACCCCTCGGACGGCGCCCTTTCGCACGCTTACGAGGTTCTGCACGCCACCCGGCCCACCGCGATAAACCTCCGCTGGGCGCTCGACGAGATGCGTGGCACCCTCGCGCGCCTGCCCGAGGCCGAGCGCGCCGCGGCCGCCTTCGCCAAGGCCGCGCGGATCTGCGACGAGGATGTCGAGACCAACCGCATGATCGGCGTGCACGGGCTGGAGATCGTCCGCGAGATCGCCGCCCGCAAGGGCCCGGGCGAGCCGGTCAACATTCTCACCCATTGCAACGCAGGCTGGCTCGCCACGGTCGACTGGGGCACCGCGACATCGCCGATGTACCACGCGATGGAGGCGGGCATCCCGATCCACGTCTGGGTCGACGAGACCCGGCCCCGCAACCAGGGCGCCCAGCTCACCGCCTGGGAGATGGCGGGCGCGGGCATTCCCCATCATCTCGTCGTCGACAACGCCGGCGGGCACCTCATGCAGAACGGCCAGGTCGACATGGTGATCGTCGGCACCGACCGCACCACCGCGTCGGGCGACGTCTGCAACAAGATCGGCACCTACCTCAAGGCGCTTGCGGCAATGGACAACGGCGTGCCGTTCTACGTCGGCCTGCCCTCTTCCACGATCGACTGGACGGTTTCGGACGGCCTGTCGGAGATTCCCATCGAGGAGCGCGACGGGCGCGAGGTCACGCATGTCTACGGGCGCGACGAGGACGGCACAGCCCGTTTCGTGCAGATTTCCCCGGACGCGACCCCCGGCGGCAACCCGGCGTTCGACGTCACACCCGCCCGGCTCGTCACCGGCCTGATCACCGAGCGGGGCATCGCCACACCCAGCCGCGAGGGCCTCCTGGACCTGTTTCCCGAGCGCCGGTCGACGGCGTGACCGGCGTCAGGGCGCCGAGGCCAGCATCGCTTCGGCATCCGCCTCGCCGGTGACGAGATGCGTGACGTAGCCGCCGCGGATGGCCGCGACGGCGGCGGAGACGCGATCGGCCCCTGCCGACACGAGAATTCCCATCTCGCGCTCACGGAGACGCTCGAGGTCGACAGCCATCATGCGCTCGTCGAGCGGCCCCTCGATATGGGCGCCCTCGCTGTCGATGAACCGGCCGCAGAGAACGCCGACCGCCCCCCGGTCGAGATACCAGGCGAGTTCCCGCCTCGTCGCCACACCCGACGAGACGACATGGCTTTGCTCGGTGCACGAGCCGACGGCGAAGAGCGTCTTGTTGAAGCTGTTCATGGCCTCGAACTGTGCGGCGATCAGCTGTTCCTCGCGTAGCGTGCGGGCAATCTCGGCATCCGACAGGATCGCGGGAACATGCAGGTTCACGCAGGTCGCCCCGAGCTTTCGGGCGACATTCGAGGAGCAGACGTCGGCCGAGAACCCGTAGGGCGTGGCCATCGAGCCAACGAGCTGCAGCACGGTCAGATCAGCGATGGGGCGCGGCTCGAGGCATTCGGCGACATCGTAGATCGTCTTGCCCCAGGCGACGCCGAGGCGGTCGCCGGGTGCGAGGAGGCTCGGCAACCAGTCCGCAGCCCCCCGCACGACCCGTGCGGCGATGTCCACCGTCTCCTCCCGTTGCGGCAGCACGAAGGCCGCCGAAAGCCCGAAGGTCTCGCGCAGCTCCATCGCGAGACGGTGGCCGGTGAACGCCTCGTGCGCGAGCCGCACCTGCACGAACCCGCGTTCGCGTGCGAGCTGGAGGTAATTCACCACCGTCGCCCGGGAGACGTCGAGCACGGCCGCGATCTCGTTCTGGTTCAGCCCGTCTTCATAATACAGCCACGCCGTCTCGACCACGATATCGTCGCCCGAAACCTGCTTCGACGACCGTTGGGACCCAGTTGCCGGCATCGACCCCCCTTGAGGCACTTGTACACATCTGACAATGTGCGGTGACATTTGTCAAACCGCGAAGGGAGGCCCGGGCCTTGCGATCGAACAGGTGGAACGATGCCGACGCGCGCGCCTTCGAGAACGCCGCCGGGCCCGACGAGGCCGACCGGCTTCTGGCGCTGCGGGTCTACACGTCCCGGCTGATCGGTTCGGACCCCGACCTCGTGATGCATGGCGGAGGCAATACCTCCGTCAAGGTGAAGCGGCCCGATCTTTTCGGAGCGATGCGCGACGTCCTCCACGTCAAGGGTTCGGGCTGGGACCTCGACACGCTGGAGGCACCGGGCCTGCCGGGTGTGCGGATGGACGCGCTCATGCATCTGCGCGACCTCGACGGGCTGTCCGACGAGGACATGGTCAACGCCCAGCGCGCCAACCTCATCGACACGACTGCGCCCAACCCTTCGGTCGAGACCCTGCTGCACGCCTACCTGCCGCACGCCTACGTCGATCATACCCATGCCACCGCCTTTCTCGTGCTTGCCAACCTGCCCGACGCCGAGCAGGCGATAGCAGAACTCTTCAACGGGCGCGTCGCGGTCGTGCCCTACATCATGCCGGGGTTCGCGCTCGCGAAGGCCGCGGCGGAATGTTTCGAGAGCCAGCCCGACTGCGAAGGCATGGTTCTCCTGAACCACGGCCATTTCACCTTCGGTGCGACCGCGAAGGAAAGCTATGACCGGGTGATCGAGCAGACGAACAGGGTCGAGGCTCTGCTCGCCGACCGCACCGGACGGCCTGCCCGGTCGACGAGTGTCCTGCGCGACCGCGCGGCGCCCGATCCGGATCTCGCCGAAGCGGTGCTTCCGGCGCTGCGCGGCGCCATCGCCCGGGTGCGCGGCGCCCATCACGGCGGCCCGCCACGGCCGGTCGTGGCGGACCTGCGGGCCGGCGCTCCGGTGGCGGCGTTCCTTGCCGGCGCCGATCTCGACGCGCTCTGCGACCGGGGCCCCGGCTCGCCGGACCATGTGATCCGCACCAAGGGCAAGACGCTCGTGCTGCGCCGGTCCGACCTCGACGGAGGCGCGGCGGCAATTGACACGAAAGTGAATGCGTTCGCAGAGGCTTACCGGGATTACTTCACAAAACAGAACAAGCGCGTCGGCGGCACGAAGACGGCTCTCGAACCCCATCCCACCCTCGCCTGGATCGAGGGTGTCGGCCTCGTCGGCGTCGGCAAGTCCGCAAGCGCCGCAGCCGCGGCGGCCGACATCGGCGAACAGACCGCCGAGGTGATGACCCTGGCCGAAGCCGCGGGCGGTTTTCGCCCCATCGGTGTCGACGATATCTTCGACATGGAATACTGGTCGCTCGAACAGGCCAAGCTCGCCAAGGGCGGCGACAAGCCGTTCACCGGGCAGATCGTGGCGGTCACAGGCGGCGCGGGCGCCATCGGGCGCGCCATCGCCGGGGCCTTTGCCGCCGGGGGGGCATCGGTCGCGCTCGTCGACCGCGACGGGCAAGCCTGCCACAGCGCCGCCGCCGCCCTGTCAGGAAGCCACCCCGTGACGGCGGACCTCGCGACAACCGGCGCGGCGGAGACGGCGGTGGGCGAGGTCGTCCGCCGTTTCGGCGGGCTCGACATTCTCGTCTCCAACGCCGGCTACGCCCCCCAGGGCAGCATCCTGACCATGGACGAGGCCGAGATCAGGGCATCGTTCGAGGTGAATTTCTTCGCCCATCTCTCCATGGCCCGGGCCGCAGCCAGGGTGATGGAGGCCCAGGGAACGGGCGGCCAGATGCTCTTCAACGTCTCCAAGCAGGCGGTGAACCCCGGCCGCGGTTTCGGTGCATACGGTCTGCCGAAAGCCGCGACCATGTTCCTCGTCCGGCAGCTGGCGCTGGAACTCGGGGCGGCCGGCATCCGCGTCAACGGGGTGAATGCCGACCGCATCCGCTCCGGTCTTCTGACCGACGACTTCATCGAGGCGCGCGCCACGGCTCGTGGGGTGAGCCGCGACGACTACCTTGCCGGCAACCTTCTGAAAGCCGAGGTGGAGGCGCATCACGTCGCCGAGGCCTTCGTCGCCCTCGCCCGCTCCGAGCGCACCAGCGCGCATGTGATGACCGTCGATGGCGGCAATATCGAGGCTGCGCTCAGATGACCGCTCCTTACGCCGATCGGCTCGAATTCGCCGTGGAACTCGCGCGCCGCGCAGGGGCGTTCGCGCACGAGCGCTTCGGCGCCCTCGACGATCTCCTGATCGAGCGGAAAGGACATCAGGACTTCGTTTCGGAAGCCGACCGCGACACGGAGACGCTGGTGCGCGAGGCTATCGCCGCCCGCTGGCCCGGAGACGGCGTCGTCGGCGAAGAGCAAGCACGGACACATGGCTCGAGCGGTTTCGACTGGGTGATCGACCCGATCGACGGCACCGCGAACTTCGTCACGGGCATCCCCCACTGGTGCACCGTGATCGCCTGCACCGAAAACGGGCGGCCAGTGGTCGGCACCATCTACAACCCCTGCACCGGCGAGCTTTTCCGTGCAAGCCGGGGGGGCGGAGCCTTCGTGGGCGAGAGGCCGCTTGGCGCTTCCCCCGCCACTGCGCTGGCCGAAGGCTCGGTCTCCTCCGGCGTGTCCGCCCGCACCGATCCCGACATCGCCGTCGCCCTCGTCTCCGAGATCCTCCGCAGCGGCGGTCTGTTCTACCGCGCCGCCTCCGGGGCGCTCGAACTGGCCTATGTCGCATCGGGACGCCTGCTCGGATACGTCGAGGACCACATGAATTCCTGGGATTGTTTCGCCGCCCTCCTGATGCTCGAGGAGGCCGGCGGCCGCCATCAGGGGTTCTCCCCGAAAGCGCTCGACGAAGGCACCCCGGTGGTCGCCGGGGGAGCAGGGGTCTACGACGAACTCCGCGCCATCGCGGAGAAGGTCTACGGCTGAGACGCGCTACGCGATGTCGTCGGGGGCCTTGACCCGAGCGGGCTCGCTCCGGCTGCTCAGCGCAGGCGGGACATCGCCCGGCGGGCGCGGGTCGCGAGAAGCTCGTGCCCCTCGGCTTCCGCTTCTTCCAGGCCGCGGGAGAGATGCGCCCGCGCCCGTTCGGTATCGCCGCGCGACGCGGCGATCAGGCCGAGGCCGATTTCACAGCGCGCGAAGTTCGGTCCGTGCTTGAGCGGATCGAGATCGAGACACCGTTCGTAGGCATTCGCGGCAGCCTGTTTCGCGTCGATCCGCAGGCGAAGAAAGGTCGCCATATCGGCCAGCCCGGGGCGCTTGCGCTCGAACCTCGGCCGCTCCGGCGGCGCCTCGCTGGCCGAATCGATCAGACCGGCGATCCCCAGCAGGATTTCCCCCTTTGAAATAAGAGCCTGCCGGACAAGATTGATGTTGCCTCGCGCCTCGAGTCGCGGGAGCAGATCGCGAAGCCGCCGCCAGCCGCCGGCGAGATCGCCATGACGCAGCTCGAGCAGCGACAGGGTCCATTCCATCGAATCGGAAATGTTGAAGTCTTCCAGGGCGGCGGCCTCGGCGATGAGCGCCTCGATCTGCGGGCGCATCTCGTCGGCCGGCCGCAGGAAGGTCAGCGCGAACAGTTCGATCCCCCGCCCGACCCGCTCGTCCGCAGAGCCCGGAATGGCGGCGGCCCGCGCCTCGCGGCCGAGCGCGTGGGCCATTTCCGGGTTGCCGTCGATCGAGTAGACGAGCGCCCGCGCCCAGAGCGAAAACGCCTTCGCCCGCCTGTCCTTGTGACTGACGGACAAGGCGTGGAGGCGTTCGGCGACGTCGAGCGACTTCAGGCGATAGCCTGAGGAACGATATGACGACGACAGGAGGTAGAGCGCGTTCATCGCGAGATGGCTGTCCCCGGCCTGCTCGGCCACGGGCGCGATTTCGTCGGCCATGCGCTCGATGAATGCCCGGTCCTGCCCGCCGCTTTCATCGTGGATCCGCATCAGGGCGACGCCGGACCACGCCGCCCCCCAGGCATCGCCCTCCGCCGCCGCCTCGCGCCGCGTCCGTTCGGCCAGCGCCTCGGCGCCGTCATAGTCGCGGGCGTGGGCCATGGCGATGGACGTGAGGGTTCGCGCGATGCCGAGCGAGGGGGAGTACCCCATTGCCTCGAGGCGGGGCAGGATCTGCGCACCGACCGTCTTCAACCGGCCGAAATCGCCGATCTGGTCGAGCGCGCGAAGCCAGACGAGCACGAAAAGGCGGTACTCCTCGTCGTCGAGCAGGCAAGGGTCGTCGGCAAGAGCGGCGTGGACGCGGGCGAGGTCCCGGTCGACATCGCGCAGCGCATAGGCGCCGAGGTGCTGCTCGGCGGAGCGGACGAGATAGGGCACGGCCTTCCCGGACATCCCCGCCGCGTCGAAATGCTTCGCGAGCAGGCCGAACGTGTCCGGCCCGGCGCCCGGCCCGGCCTCTATCGCCCCGGCGATGGCGCGGTGGGCGGCCTGCCGCTGGGCGGAAAGGAGGCCGGCATAGACCGCGTCGCGGATAAGCGCGTGGGCGAAACGCCACTGACCGCCCTGCCCCTCCTCTATGAGACCCGGCGTGGCCGCGATGGCCTCGAGATCCACCTGCCCGCCGAGCGCGCTGGCCAGAATGTCGCGCGGGAAATCCCGCCCGATGGCAGAGGCGACCTGCAACGCCGCCTTCTGCCCGGGTTCGAGCCGGTCGACGCGGCTGAGCACGAGTTGCTCGAGGTTGCCGCTGAGAAGCGGACCGGCGTCGCCCGGCGCGAGCCCCACCTTTCCGTTTTCCTCGGTCAGCCGGTCGCTCTGGCGGAGTGTCCGGGTGATTTCCTCCGCCATGAGCGGATTGCCCTCGGATTTCTCCTCGATGAGGTTGCCGAGAGACTGGGAGACCGGCTTGCCGAGGTTTGACTCGACAAGCCTGCGAATGGCCTCGTCCGCCAGCGGGCCGAGGTCGATGTTCGTCACACCCGGGCGCGCGGCCCAGCTGGCGGCGTATTCCGGCCGGGCCGTGATGACCATCGCAAGATCTGTCCGGCTCGACGCGGCGACAAGCGCATCCGTCGCGGTGTCGATCCAGTGAGCGTCCTCGAGAAGATAGACGGCCCCGGACCGGCGCTGCAGACCCGCGAGCAGTTCGCCGAGAAAGTCGCGGTCGCGCAGCGCTTTTTCGGACGGGTCGCGCTGACCTGCGACCGGTTCGAGAAAGGCACGGGCGGCAGCGGCATCCTCGAGATCGGGGTATCGCGCGAAGACCGCCGCGAGACAGGCTGCCTTGTCGAGCCCGTAGGGCGCGCCGGCGACCTGCCGGAGAATGTCGGTGATCGGCGCGTAGTCGGTCGCGTTCGGTGCGCACTGGCCGACATGGACCGGCCGGTCGGGCGGAAGGGCCTGCGAGATCTCGTGGGCGAGGCGCGACTTGCCGATGCCGGGTGCGCCGGAGATCACGACCGTGCGGCTCGCGCGGCCCGGTCGGAGCGCGTCGAGCGCGGCGGCAAGGTCGCGTTCGCGGCTCACCATGTCGACGAGGCCACGTCTGCGGGCGCCCTCGAAGGTGGTGACCGCCCGGGTCAGGCCCGTCAACGCGTGGATTTCCACGGGATCGGAGAAGCCGCGGATCTCCACCGTTCCGCGCATCTCGGTCGCGACGAAGCCTTCGGTTTCCTGGCGGATCGTGCCCGAGACGAGGATCTCGCCCGGCGCGGCGAGCACCTGGAGCCTGGAAGCCTCGTTGACCGGCGGGCCGACGAGGCGCAGGCCCGCCCCTCCGGTGCGCGCGACCATCGCGTTCCCGCCCGAGACCCCCGCGCGGAACCGGGGAGCGACGCCGAAGCCCGCTTCGAGCTCGTCCGCCGCCGCCTCGAGCGCCTTGCGGAATGCCAATGCGGCCCGGCAGGCCTCGAGCGATGCCTTTTCCACCGCCACCGGGGCGCCGAAGGCCGCCAGCATCCCGTCGCCGGCGGTGTCGATCACATGCCCGCCGTGATTTTCCACGCAGGTCTTCGCGAGGCCGAGGAGGTGCTCGATCAGCGCGAAAACCCGTTCGGGGCCGATCCGGTTCGACAGTTCGGTGAAGCCGACCATGTCGAGAGACAGGACCGCCGTCCACCGGCGGTCACCGTCAGGCCCCGACGCCATGGGCCTGCGGACACGGATCCCCTTTCCCTGTCATCCATGGCGTTTTAGCGCCGCCAGCAGATCGGGAAAGATGTCTTTATGGGCAGCTTGACCGATGAAGCAATCCATGTGCCCGTATTCGGGAAACACCGTGCGGGTGTAGGTGTCGCCAAGGCCGCCATGGGCATCGACGAGCCAGTCGAGGGTGCGCAGGCTCGCCTCGGGCAGCATCTCCTGATTGCGCCCCCCGGCGATGAAGTGAACCGGAATCGCGAGATCGGCGACATTTTTCATGTAGTCGAACTTGCCATCCGCGCTGACGAGGCTGCCTTCCCCGAAGATCTTCGCGATATGGATGAACGGTGTCGTGGAGACCGGACCGAAGAAATGGCGAATCGCGTCATGGGTGGCCTGGTTCAGCATGTCGTGGCGGTAGCTTGGCCCGAAGACGAAGTTGATCCGGTGGCAGGTCGGGCTGAGGCAGGGCACCGGCGCAAAGCTCGGCACATTCCAGAGCATCGCGTCGATGGCCGCATCGAGGTCTGCTTCCCCGTCTTCGTCGCGCATTGCCGCCCCGCTCGGAGAGCGTGGATCGACGACCGCGAGACCCTCTTTCGCCAGCTGGATCGCCTCGGGCGGCAGGTTCAGCGCGTCGAGCACGCCCCAGAGCGGTTCGGGAAGCCCGTGGGCGAGATACCCGGCGGTGCGCGCGTCGCTCTTGGCGAAATTGAACCAGTTGGTGATCGGGTGGGCCGCAAGCTGCGAGGCGACGACCGAGCGCACCCGTTTCTCGCCTGCGAGGATCGCCATGAAGAGCGTCATCGACCCGATGCAATGGACGAGCGCCTGCACCGATTTCGCGCCGGTGCGTCGGAGCACGAGGTCGATCGCGGCGGGCCAGTCCTTCCTTGCCACGTCGTCGAGGGTGAAGGGGGAAAGGCTCGCCTCGATATCCCCGCTGCCGCGATAGTCGAAAAGCCACACGTCGTAGCCTTCGTCGACCAGCGCGAAGGCGAGGCTGTCGGCGGTCGAGAGCGCAAAGGAAGACGCCCTGGTGCCGAAGCCGCCCGCGACGATCACGGGCCCTTTCGGTGAGACCTTCCCGTCACGGTAGCGGGTGAGCTTGAGATAGACGCCGGGGTCCACTTCGGGAAAGAACACCTCGGGCTTCGGCAGGCGCCTGTCGGGCGGCGGCGGGCTGTCCGCCGTCTCGCCGGGAAAGTTGGTCATGTAGGAAAAGAGCCCGCCGTAGGCCCTCAGCACCAACCCGCCCATGCGCGAGAACACTTTCGCCTTGTAGGCCAGCGCGATCGTCTCGGAGGCCTTGTACCTCTTGGAGTCGGCGGCCAGAAGGGCCGTCTTGACGGCGTTGGCGCGGAAGCCCTTGTCCTCGAACGCCTTCGGCAGGCTCGCCTTGCCGTCGCCCCATGCATCGGCGAGATGGTCGTAGGCGGCTTCCGCGGCCTGGAACAGGTCGGTGTATTCGATCTCGAGCCCCTGCGCCTGCCGGAGCGTTTCCTGCAACGTCACCCGCAAGAGCCCCCGTGCGACAGGCTTGCCGCCCAGAGGGTTGGTGATATCGACGGAAAGCTCCGTGAGGTCGGTCCACCAGTGCGACCCTGCGCGGAACTGCAGGCGCTTGCGGCCCTCGAACCGGAGCACCCGGCCGTCACCGCCCTGCTCTTCGAGCATGCCCTCGTAGACCATCTCCCAGCATTCGATACGGTCGGGGTCGGGCATGAGAAACCGGAACGTCCCCTTATCCATGCGGAAGGTGCCGAAGCTCTCCGAGGTCAGGGTGCCGTTCGAGATCGTCCCGTTCCCGTCAGGCGGAGTGATCGCGGCCAGCACCGCATCGGCGTGGATGTCTGCCGAGAAGGTGCAGTCGGCCACGCCGGCACCGGCGGCCCGATAAGGGTCGAAGGGCTCGGAGGTGTCGTCGAGGCCGATGGTCGAGATACGGCCCACCATTGTCTCTTTGAACGACACCGCCG
The DNA here is from genome assembly GCA_964588375.1 of uncultured Rhodobacterales bacterium. Taxonomy (GTDB): domain Bacteria; phylum Pseudomonadota; class Alphaproteobacteria; order Rhodobacterales; family Rhodobacteraceae; genus JASJAR01. The sequence goes on from CAZPPH010000013.1 coordinate 34,149, forward strand.
GCGAGAAGTCCCCCAGCTTTTCCTCCGCGACCTTCCAGGCCGCGGGTGCGTCGCCCTTGGCCAGTTCGGCTTCGAGGGCACGCAGCACGTCGAGAAACTGCCCCACGATCGGGGCGATCACCTCCCGCAAATCCTCGGGCTGCCCGAGGGCGTCGATGAAGGTCTCGGTGTCGGGGATCTTCCCGCGCACGAACTTCGGAACCGCCTCGCGAAACGTCCGCCAGACGCCACTGAGCAGCATCAGGGCCAGCTCCCAGGCCTTGCCGTTTATCGCAGCCTCGATCTGTTCGAGCGCGGCGATGGCCTGTTTCAGTTTCTCGACAACATTGGGAAGGACGTCTTCGAGGGGCGGAAACCTGTCCGTCTCCGGGGCCGGGCTCCAGTCGATCTCCCAGCCGCGCTTCTCGGCCAGAAGCTCGACGGCACGCTCGGCGACCGCCGTGATCGTGAGGTGCGGATTGACGCCCACGGCCCGCGGCAGCACCGCGCCATCGCAGACGTAGAGGCCGGGGTGTACGCCGCCTTCGGTATCGAACACCTCGCAGCGGTCGTTGACCACGCCCTCTTCGGGGCTGTCGGCCATCGCGCAGCCGCCCAGGGGATGCACCGTGACGATCCGGCGGCCCAGAGCGTCCTGCCAGAGCGGGTTCGGCAGATACTCCGCCTGGATCGCGTCGCAGGCCCGGCGGATCACCGCTTCGTCGTTCAGGAGCGCGGGGTCGCCGCCCGCCTGCGGCCAGTCCACCGCGACCCGCCCGTTTTCGAGCACGAGATGGCCGTCGGAAGCGTCGTGGCTCATGACGAGAAACGGCATCGTCCGGCTCACGGGACCCGTGTAGGCAGTGTCGGTAAGGCCGAACGGATTTTTCGCCATGTCCTCGCCGAGTTGCCGGGCGTCCTCCAGCCGAAGCGCCGTGTCGCCGAAGCGGAACGGGTCGCCCATGAGCGCATCCATCGCCGGGAAAGCGGCGGCATAGATCGGCGCGAGCGCGCCGGGCATCACGCCTTCCTCGACGAGCACCGATTTCGTGACGTCCACCGGATCGGTCAGCGTGACCATTCCCGTGATGCAGGGGCCGGGCTTGTAGGGAATGTCCTCCGGCGGCGTCGGCCCATGGCT
>CAZPPH010000014.1:0-34669 GCA_964588375.1 uncultured Rhodobacterales bacterium
ATGACGAGACGTTCCGGCGCGGTCGGCAGGGTTCCGAAATCCCCGCCCGCCTGAAACCGGAGTTTGTCGGCCTTCTGAGCGGGCCCCGGGAAAACCCTTCCGAACTCCGAGAGCACCACGGAAAACGCGATTCGTCCCATTTACCCTCAGCGGTGTGTCGAGTCGCGCTGCGCGGACAGGGGATCACCGGCCGGACCGCCGTAAACTTCATGCAAAATCGACCATATCGAAGACGGCCCGGAAACGGTCCTGCCGCTGAACGATCGATTGTTCGCCGTTTGAGCCCCCTTCCTGTCGGCAATTTGACCGATCTCTCAATTCGTCCGAAATTTTCCTCGCCCGAGCCCTATTCGGGCCGGATGGGTTCTCTACCCATGCAGACAGTTGAACATTAACGAGTGAGGCACCCCCATGCTGAACGACATCGAAAAAGCCCCGACCGAGTTTCATGTCCTTCTCTCTGCGACGGAATGGTCCGACCCCGAGACACGGAGGTTCAAGGACCTTCTGGCCAACATGAGCGCGGAGGAGTTCGACGCTCTCGAAGCCGACCTCCTGCACATGGAGGAGACCGGCGAAAAGTCCCGCTGCATCGAGTGGCTGGAAAGCTTCTTCTCCCGCGACGAAGAGTTCGCGCTGGCGGCCTGAGCAAAGGGATATCCGTGGATTTCCGGGGGACGGCGCGCAGCCGTCCCCTTTTGATTCAGACGCCGACCATACCGCATCGGCCGCGATCACCCGGTTTGCACTCTACTCCGGCGCCGCGTCGAGTTCCGCGCAGGCAATGGGAATTGTCACGGCGGCCGGCACCCCCTCGAGCGATCGGGCGCTGTCGGGCAGTTCCGCACCCTCTGGCGCGCCATGGAGGAAGACGACGCGCTGCGGAAGGGCGAGAGGTGTTCCGAACGCGGCCTGAACCGCATCGCGCAACTCCGACACGTCGACCGATTGGTCGTATCTCAGGCGCCCGTCCTCGCTGGCTGTCGGGTAGTTCTCGGACTGGATCGAGAGGCTCGCGGGGGCGTCGGTGAAGGGGATCATCGTCACCCCGGCCACCTCTCGCGTCTCGATCAGATCGACAACGCCGTCATCGTTGGTGTCCGCCCCCGGGCCCGGACAGGCCGCATTCTGCGGTTCGGCGACGGCGAAGCCGTGGATATGCGCAAGGTGCATCCCCGGTGAAACCCCTTCTGCCTCGAGACGGATCGTGACGGTGCCGTCACCGGGCATCACCGTGACATCGCCGGCGATGCCCTCTCCGAAGGCATTGAGCGGCTGAAGCGTGCCGCTGACGGCACCGGAGACGTCGTCTTGCGCGACGGTCGCTGTCGAAACGGCGCAGAGACAGGTCGCGTAGATCAGGGCACGCATGTTCTGTCCTCCTTGATTGAGCATTCTGCTCGGGCCCAACCCGGGCGGGCAGCCGGGGTTCCGGCCGGTTTGCCGGTTTGATCGTCTCGTTCCCTGCCGGATCGGGAGGACGTCCAGCGGCGCGGAGGAGCGGACCGGCCCGGGCGCAGCCCTTGAAGCACGGCCGTTTTCGGATTGCCGGCATCGACGCGGGCGGGTTTCCGGTGGAGTGGGCCGCGTCGCCCCGCAGTCGGGGCTGCGAAGGGCGGGCAGGTTTGCGCGGCCCGACCCGGCGGGCCGGACATGTTTGCGCCCTCGCGGATGACCGCGAGGGCGTGACAGGGTCAGGTGGTGCCGGGCATCTGCAGCGACAACGGCGCCGGAGGCGCAGCCGTGCCCGTGGTTTTCGCCGTCAGCGGGCCGCCTGCCGCGCGATCTGCGGGATATCGGCCCGCGAAATGCCGAGATCGGCGAGTTCGCGGTCGTTGAGTTCGTGAAGCTCGTTGAAGGTCCGGCGGATCGCGGCGCGGCGCACCCGGTAGTCGGAAAGCGCGGCGCGGGCACGGTCGAGAGTTGCGGTGAGGCCGGTGCCGTTGCCGTGGATGTCGGTGAAAAGGGCCATGTCTGGGCTCCGTTTGTCATGCGTTTGCGTTGACCAAGACCTATGCGATCGCGGGCGTATGAAAAGCGCTAACGCTGCATTGCGGCATTGCGCGCGCTGCAAGCCTTCCGGCTGGCGGGGATGCGGGCTAGACAGGCTCATGGCACTGCGTTTCGACACGGTTCTGGAAGCTCTCTCGCACGGGTTCGACGAGGTTATCGACGTCCGGTCACCCGCCGAGTTCGCCGAGGACCGTCTGCCCGGCGCAATCAGCCTGCCGGTGCTGGACGATGCCGAGCGCGCCCGCGTCGGCACGATCTACAAGCAGGAAAGCCCGTTTCTGGCCCGCAAGCTCGGTGCCGCGCTCGTGGCGCGGAACGCCGCGGCCCATATCGAGGGGCCGCTGAGGCATCATGACGGGGGCTGGCGGCCCCTCGTCTATTGCTGGCGGGGCGGCCAGCGCTCCGGGTCTTTCGCGTCGATCCTCCGCGAGATCGGCTGGCGGGTCGAGACTGTCGAGGGAGGCTACCGAAGCTGGCGGCGGCTGGTGGTCGCCGACCTCTACGATCGCGCCTTTCCCGCCCGCGTGGTGCTGCTCGACGGCAATACCGGCACGGCCAAGACCGACCTTCTGGCGCTTCTGGCCAGCCGCGGCCACCAGGTGATCGACCTCGAGGGGCTCGCGAACCACCGCGGCTCGCTTCTGGGAGCGACAGGTCCCCAGCCCGCGCAGAAGGGCTTCGAGAGCGCGCTTGCGGTGGCGAGCGCACGGCTCGACCCGGCGCGGCCCGTGATAATCGAGGCGGAATCGACGAAGATCGGCGAGTTGAGCCTGCCCCCCGGTGTCGTCGCCGCGATGCGGGCCGCGCCAAGGGTCGAGATCACGGCCCCTCTCTCGGCCCGCGCCGCATATCTGGTGCGCGCCTATGCCGACGCCCTCGAGGACCCGCAGGTGCTCGCGGACCGGATCCGACGCCTCAGGCGCCTGCGGGGCGGGGCGCGTGTCGAGCGCTGGGCGGGCATGGTCATGGCCGGTGAGGTCGAGGCGGCGGCGGCGGAGCTCATGGCCGAGCATTACGACCCGGCCTACGCGAAGTCGCGCGCGCGCCGTGACGGGCGGCCGGCGGCGGTGATCGAGGCCGGGAGCCTCGGCGCGGCCGATCTCGAGGGGCTGGCCGACCGGGTCGGCGAAGCGATCAGCGCACTCTGATCGCGGCCGGGCCCTCGGCAAGTGTCCCGATCCGTGCGGCGTCGTGTCCAAGCTCTCTCAGCCCCGCGACGAGGTCGTCCGCCCCCTCCGGCGGAACGGCCGCGAGAAGGCCGCCGGCGGTCTGCGGGTCGAAGAGAAGGTCGGCCCCGGGGCGGTCGGGCAGGGCGATGTCCCCGGCGGCCTCCCGGTTCGCGTGCCAGATCGACGAGCGGATGCCGCGCGCGGCAAGTTCCGCAGCACCCCGGTAGAGAGGGACGGTGTCGAGGTCGATCCCGGCGGAGACCCCGGAAGCCCGGGCGATGCCCAGAAGATGCCCGGCGAGGCCGAAGCCGGTGATGTCGGTCATCGCGCGGGCGCTTGCGAGACAGGCGGCCGCATCGGCCTGCGACCGCTTCATCGTTCCGAAAAGAGCCGCGAGGTCGTCGCCCTGCGCCTTCAGGTCCATGTCGGCCGCGAGCAGAACGCCGCTGCCGAGGGGGCGGGTGAGGATGAGCGCGTCTCCCGGCCGCGCGCCGTCGAGCCCGATGGGCCGGGCCTGAGCGCGGCCGGTGACGGTGAAGCCGATGGAAAGCTCGGCACCTTGCGTGGTGTGCCCGCCAGCGATGGCCGCACCCGCTTCGGCGAAGGCCCCGGCGGCCGCTTCCATGATCTCCGACAATGTGCGCGCCTGAAGGGCTTCCGACATGCGCGGCAGGGTGATCTGGGCGAGAGCCGCTTCCGCAGTCGCCCCCATTGCCCAGATGTCGCCCATCGCGTGCAGGGCGGCGATGCGGGCCATGAGGGCGGGGTCGCCCGTGACCGCGGAGAGGTGGTCGGTGGTGAGAACCTGGATCTCGCCACCGATGGCGAGGAGCGCGGCGTCGTCGCCCGGGGCGCGGCTGAGGCCCTCGGGCGGGTCGGGCAGCCGGGCGAGCGCTTCGGTGAGCGCTGCGGGGCCGACCTTCGCGCCGCAGCCGGCGCAGAGCATGGGCTTGCCGGCGATCTCGTCGCGCACGCCCTTCGCCACGCGGGGCGGCAGCGGCGGTGCGCGCATGGGCTCCAGACGGTTGAGTTTGTCCATGAACTTGCGGTCGATGCGATCCTTCAGTCGCCAGACCCACGGCGCCGAGAGCGCGACCCCGGCCTTTTCGGCGATGGCGTCCTTTTTCCCGAGCGAGATGAGCTTGAGGTAGTCGCGCTGAGGGCGGAAGACGCGGCGCGGCCCGCCGGCCAGCGCCGCGGTGAGGTTGGCCGCGAGAACCGGGGCGGCGCGGACGGCGTAGACCCCGGCCTTGGGGCGGGGGGCGAAGGCGAGGTGGGCGCAATCGCCGGCGGCGAAGACGGCCGCGTCGGAGCTTGCGAGGTAGCGGTCGACGGTGATGTATCCGCCCTGAAGGTCGAGGCCGGTTTCGGCGAGCCAGGGATGCGGGCGCGCGCCTGCGGCCGAGACGGTGAAGGCGGAGGCGACCGTCTCGCCGCCCTCGAGCTCGACCGCGTCGGCGGTGAGCCGCGCCACCTCGACGCCTTCGCGCAGCGCGATGCCCTCGCTGCGGAGCCGCTCGCGCAGGCGTCGCGCGGCGCCGGGGGCGAGGTCGGCGAGCGCGCGGTCGCGTTCGAGGACGGTGACTGTCGCGTCGCCCCGGACGCGGCGCAGCCTGTGGGCCATGGCGAGGGACAGCTCGACACCGGCGACGCCGCCGCCGATCACCGCCGCCGCCGGCCCGCCGCCGTCGTCGAGAAACGCCCGCCAGCGCGCGGCGAGCGGGCCCAGGGGCTTTGCGGGCACGCCGTGGTCGGAGAAGCCGGGAAGCTCCGGCAGGGCCGACGTGACCCCGATGTCGAGGGAGGCGGCGTCGTAGGCGATGCGCCGGCCCGAGGCGAGATGGATTTCACGCGCGGCAAGATCGAGGCCCCTGGCAGTGTCGACGAGAAGCCGCGCGCCGGCGAAGCGGGCGAGCCGGTAGAGATCGATCTCCAGCGCGTCGCGGTCGTAATGGCCCGCGACATGCCCCGGCAGCATGCCGGTATAGGGCGCGGTCGGGCCGGGGTTTATGACCGTCAGCCTCAGGCCCGGCACCGGGTTCATGCCGAAGTGCTTCAGGACGAGGGCGTGGGCATGGCCACCGCCGACGAGCACGAGATCGCGGGTGTAGGGGATCGGTGTCATGGCTGCTCGTTAGCCCGGATCGGGCGCGGAGACCATGGACTCAGGGCGCAAGCCACGTCGCCGCGCCATCACGAAACCGCGCACGGCGGTGGGGGGTGCCGAGATGAAGGGTCTCGATCTCGCGGACATGGGCGAGAAGGACGGTGAACCGGCGGGCATCGGGTGCGGGGTCGTGGGCGCCGGGTTCGGAAATCGGCGTGCCGGGCGCCGGGGTGCCGCCGTAGTTCATCTGCGCGGCGTCCGGCAGGCGCGCGAAGGCGTCGGTGTCGCCTGCGATGATGTCGACATTTGCGCGGAGCCGGATCTGGAGCTTCGCTTTTTCATCCCACACAAGAAGCGTCGCCCCAGACGTCTCGCGCAGTTGCGCGACCTTGCCCGATGCGCTGTCGGTATGGATCGTGAGCGTGCCGGCCTCCCGGTCGGCGGCGCGCAGGACGACGACGCGGGCCTCCGCGCCGTCCGCCCCCACCGTGGCGAGGACCGGGTGGCGGGCGGGTGCGCGCCGGTCGGCGACGCCCCGGCCGAGGCGCTGCCAGACCTGATCGAGCGTGCTGTCGAGGCTGGCGAAGAGATCAGTCATGGCCGGTCATCTCGAGGTAGCCGTAGCCTTCGTGCGTGCCCTCGAATGTGACGGGGCCTTCCCAGTAGGAAATCGCCGTCTCCATCCAGGCGCGCGGGTTCACGGCGCTCACGGTGATGTCGAGGTCGCGGGCGGGCAGTTCGAGCCGCCAGGTCGTCGGCACGTCGCCGCCGCCGACTTGCGTCGTCTCAAGCGGTGTCCCGTCGATCTCTCCCGGTTCGAGCGGGTCCGGCGTGCCGTCGGCTGCGATCCAGGTGCCGACGATGTAATCGTCGCCCGCCTCGTGGCGCAACCGGTAGGCCATGAGCTTCTCGCCCGAGGGGAAATTGAGCGCGAACCAGTCCCAGCCGGTCTGGTCTTCCGAGAGCGGCTGTGAGGACCACTCCCGGTCGAGCCATGCCGTGCCGGTGACGGCGACCTCGCCCGCGGGCAGGGTGAGCGTGCCGGTGACCTCGTAGAACGGTTGGGAGTAATAGTAGCTCGCCTGACCCTCGGGGGATTTCACCGAGTAGCCGCCCTCGCCCTGTGGCACGAATGGGCCCGTGGCGCGCGCCTCGAGGCGGTAGGCGAAGTCCGCCCCCCGGGCGGTGACGGTGACGTCTGAGAGGGACGGGCCTTCCATCGCCCAGTCGTCGATCCACGCCTCGAAGGGGTCGGCGGTGACGCCCGCGGTGCCGATGCCCCCGCGCGCATAGCGTTCGGCGGAGTAGTGTGCGGTTTCCGTCGTCAGCCCGGCATGGCCCATCCAGACCTGCGGCGTGGCCCAGCCCTCGCCGTCTTCGGGCGCGAGAGCGTTGCGAAAGAGCGTCCATTGCGCGCCGTAGGTGGCCCCGTCCGCCCCGGTGAGGTTCGCGGTGAGATACCACCACTCGATGCGGAAATCGGGGTGGGGTCCGTGATCCTCGGGGAAGGTGAACTCCGGGCCGGGGGCGGGCAGGGTGAAGCCTTCGGTACTCTGCCCGAGGCCCGCGAAACCCTGCGCGCTCGCCGGGGCGGCGAGGAGCGACAGAAGGAGCACCAAAAGCGCGCGAGACAGGTCAGCGCTCATGGGCGAAGACCTTGATGAGATCGGCCGGCGGTCGGGTCGCGAGCCTGCGGGCGGGCCAGAGGCCGGCGAGCGCCGCGGCCAGAAGCGACAGGCCGAGAAGAAGCGCCCATTGCCCGGGAAAGACATGCATGGGCAGCCGCCAGCCGAAGGCTTCGACGTTGATGACGGCGAGTAGCACCCACGCCAGCAGAAGCCCCACCGGCAGGGCGACCAAAGCGGTGAGTGCGGCGAGGAGCAGCGCGCGCAGAAGCTCGATCCGAGCCAGCGCGCCCCGCGTGAGGCCAAGCGCCCAGACCGGCGCGAGGCCGGGAAGGCGCATGTTCGCCAGTGTCAGAAGGCTCGTCAGGATCGCGAAGCCCGCCACCGCGAGGGTCAGCACGTTGAGCGCGCCGGTGACCGCGAAGGTGCGCTCGAAGACCTGCCGCGAGACCTCCTTCAGCGCGCCCTGGTCGACGATGCGGGAGGGGTCGAGTCCGAACTCGCCGGTCAGCGCCTCGCGGAGGGCCTCGACTTCGTCGGGGGGAACGCGCAACCCGAAATCGGTGCGCTCGGCGGCGGGGAAGCGGGCGGTGAAGACCTCCGGCGCGACGAGGGCCTGGCCGAGGGGGTTGCCGTAGTCGGAATAAACCCCCGCGACCTCCAGCGCACCGCCGGGCAGGGCGATGGTGTCGCCTGGGGAGAGGCTCTCGCGGCGGGCGAGTTGCTCGTTGATCATCGCCGCCTCGCCGTCGGCGACCCTGTCCCATGCATCCGGCAGGCCCGCGAGCAGGGGCCAGTTTTCGCGGTATGTGGCGTGATCGGCCACGGAATAGACCTCGCCCGGCGCGCCGGCGATTTCGGTGTCGGCCCCCCAGATGGGCAGAAGCGTCGCGCGGCCTTCGAGAAAGCGCGCCAGCTCGGCGGCCTGCGCCTCGTCTTCTGCGGAGACGTAGAGTTCCGAGGCGAGGCGCTGGTCGAGCCAGCCGAGAAACGTCAGCCGGAACGACGAGACCATGGTGCCGACGCCGATGTTCGCCGACAGGGCCAGAAGAAGCGCCATGAGCGCGAGCGAAAGGCCGGGAAGCTGCTGGCGGGTGTCGGCCCAGAACCACTGCGCGACAGGCCGGCGCGCGAGGGCGGCACCGAGGGCGAGGGAGACCGACAGCACGGCGGGCAGCGCGAGGGCGGCGGCGAGCAGAAGCGCGCCGAGCAGAATGAAGCCCGCAACCAGCCCGCCGCCCGCGAGCCCCGCACCGAGGGCGATGAGGGCGAGCGCGCCCGCGCCGCCGAGTTGCACCCGCGTCGTGGCGCTTGACGCCCGGGCCCAGGCGCGGGGGCGGGCGGGGGCGAGAAGCGGAAGGCGGGCGACCTTCCAGAGCGCGCCGGTGGCCGCGAGCGCGGTGCCGAGCATTGCGATGACGAGCCCCAGCGCCCACCAGACGGGCGCGATCGAAAGCGTGCCCTCGACGGTCGCGCCATAAAGCCCCCGCAGGGTGGCGGCGACATCCGGCAGGAGGGCCGCGGCGATGACGTAGCCGAGGGCGACGCCCAGCACACCCGCGACGAGTGCTATGGCGAGAAGTTCGGCGACGAGAAGCCCGATGAGCGCGCGCATCGGCAGGCCGAGCGTGCGCAGGGTGCGGAAGGCGGACCGGCGCTGTTCGAAGGCGAGCCCGATCGCGCCGTGGACGATGAAGAGGCCCACCGCGAAGGAGAGAAACCCGAAGGCGGTGAGGTTGAGGTGAAAGCTGTCGGTCAGCCGGGCGAGGTCCTCGGCCGTCGCGGGTGTGCGCCGTTCGAGGCCCGGGACGAGACTTGCGGGGTCGGGCAGGCCCATCGGCTGGACCGGGTGGAGGACCATGCGGTCGATTTCGCCCGCCCGGCCCGTGAGGCGCTGGGCGACGCCGATATCGGCGAAGGCGAGGCCCGGGGCGAGGCCCTCGGTGGCGACGACCGGTGTCTCCCGGTCGCCAAGCCGGTCGGCGGTGGCGGGGGCGGCGAGGATCTGGCCCGACCCGGTGAGAAAGTCGAGCGGCTCGTCGATGGCGACCTCGGCAGCCGCGGTTCCCGGCGGTGCCGTGAGCGGGTCGAGGCCGATGAGGCGCACCCGTCCGCGTTCGGCCGTGAGCCAGCCGTCGAGCACCGGGGAGACCCGCCAGCCGGCGCGGCGCAGGGTGACGAACTCGTCGGTGGTGAAGGGCCGGCCCTCGCGGACGAACTCCTCCGCCCCGTCGCCGAGCGCGCCCGCTGCGGCGGCGTAGGACGACCGCGCTTCGGCGTTGATCGCCTGAACGCCCGTCCAGAGGGCGGTGGCGAGGGCGAGGCCGAGGACCAGAGTCGCGAACTGGCCGGGGTGACGGCGCCAGTGCGAGACGAGGGCGGCGAAGGCGGCGCGGATCACGCCAGCGCCCCGTGCGAAAGATGCGCCTCGGCGCCCGCCCGCGCGGCGAGCCGGCGCGAATGGGTGACGAGGAGGAGGGCCGCACGGGTCTCGGCGACCAGCTCGAGCATGAGGTCGAGCACCCGGTCGCCCGTGGCTTCGTCGAGATTGCCGGTGGGCTCGTCGGCGAGCACCAGCGAGGGGCGCGGGGCCAGCGCGCGGGCGATGGCGACCCGCTGCTGCTGACCGCCAGAGAGCTCTTCGGGATATTTCGCGGCGTGCTCCGCGAGCCCCAGCCGCTCGGTCAGGGTCGTCGTCCAATCGGGCTCGAAGCGCCCGGCGAGCCTCGCCTGGAACGCGATGTTGGCGGCCACGTCGAGCGAGGGGATGAGGTTGAACTGCTGGAACACCACCGCGAGCCGTTCGCGGCGGATGCGGGCGCGGCCCGCGTCGTCGAGCCCGGCGATGTCGACCCCGTCGATCTTCACTGCGCCGCCGTCGGGCGTTTCGAGCCCCGCCGCGCAATGCAGGAGCGTGCTCTTGCCTGACCCGCTCTCGCCGGTGAGCGCGAGGGTCTCGCCGGCCCCGAGCTTGAGCGAGACGCCCGCGAGCACGGACACCGGCCCGTCGGGGCCGGGAAAGGTCTTTGTCAGGCGGTCAAGCGCGAGGGGCGGCGGTGTATCTGTCACGCAAGCCTAGATAGCAGGCGGGCGGCAAAGGGACAGGGGGCGCGGCACCCTGTCTCTAATCGACCGGAAGACCGCTCGGCACGGCGTCGGGCCGGCCGAGGGGCCGGGTTTCGGCGGTCTCGCCTGTCAGGGCATGCAGGAAGGCGACGATGTCGGCGACCTCCGCATCGCCGAGCGATATGGGTTCGATGTCGAGGGCCGCCGCGTGGCGCACGGATTCCAGCCGGTCTTCGGCGATCGCGAAATCGCCGGCCGCGAGCCACGGGATTTCGGGCAGCTTGGCGTTTTCGGGCCGCCAGGCTTTGCGGGCGGCCTCCGGGTCGAGGTGGTGGCGGACGATTCCCTCCAGCGTCGGGTAGGCGCCGTTGTGCCCCCACGGCCCGGTCAGCGCGACATTCCTCAGTTGCGGTGTGCGGAAGCGGTAGGCATCGGCAAGCCGGTCGCTTTCGCCCATCCGCCCGGGGTCGCGCGGCATCGGGTCGAACCGCCGGGTGCGGCCCGGGCCGAACTGCGGCAGGCCGAGCGCGTGAAACTTCTGATCCGACAGAAGCGGGCCGGAATGGCAGCTCGCGCAGTCGGCCTTGCCGAAGAATAGATCCATGCCCCGCCTCTGGGCGGCGCCGAGGGCGGCGGTGTCGCCGGTGAGAAAGCGGTCGAAGGGGCTGTCGTGGCTCTGCCATTCCGAGGCGATGAAGGCGCCGATGGCATTGCCGATCTCGACGATGCTGACCTTCTGGGGGGCATCGACATGCTCGAAGGCCGCGACGAACATCTCCCCGTATTCGGGGATCGTGCGGACGCGCTTGGCGACGATGGGCCAGGCCGCGTCGATCCGGTCGTTGACCGCGCCGGCCACCTCGTTCTCCTCCGCGCGTCCGGCCATCTCGGCCAGAGATGTCAGCGGCAGCAGCGCCTGGGCCGCGAGGAGGCTGTCGAGGCCCGTCGGCAGCCATTCCTCGGCGGGGCTGTCGAAGCCGTTGCCGTAGAGGTCGGAGACCGAGAGCCGGCCGTCATGGAACAGAAGCCGCACCGAGCGGTGGCCGAGGTTCCACAGCGCCGGCGCGTTTCGGGGGATGCGCTTGATGATCCGGTCGGGCCCGCTGCCGGGAGTGCGCTCGGGGCCGAGGCCCTCGCCGCCTTCGCCGATGCCGAGCGACAGCCCGTCGCCGCCGGCGAAATCGTGGTGGTGGCAGGTGCCGCAGGCGATGTTTCGGTTGCCCGAGAGGATCTTGTCATAGAACAGCAACTGGCCGAGTTTCGCTTTCGCGGGGTCGACCTGCGGAAAGTCGTTCGCGCTGACCGGGGGCGGCAGGTTTTCCGCACCGGCGGCCGACAGGGCGGTGCTCAGAAAGAGGGCAAGGGCTGAAAGAACATGTTTCGTCATCGTCAGAACCCGACTTTCGTGCGGCGGGCCGGCCTCGGCCTCGCGGTGCTCATGATCACCCTCGCGGGACGGGTTGCAAGCCTTGAAGCCGCCACGCTGGAGGAGGCGCGCGATCTGATGGAGGCCGGCGCGTTCGAGGCGGCGATGGAGGCGTTCGAACCGCTGGCGCGCTCGGGCAATGCCGATGCGGAAGAGCTCATCGGGGTGATGTACGCCCTGGGCCTCGGAGTGGAGCGCGACCCGGAGCGGGCGTTCGAGTGGTATCTGCGCTCGGCGATGAAGGGCCATCCGGGTGCGCAATCCGGCGTGGGGTGGTATTACGAGCTCGGTCTGGGGATGCCCGCGCCCGACCTCGTGCGGGCCTACCTGTGGTACGGCCTCTCGATGATCGGCGGTGACCCCGACGCCGCGATCTCGATCGAGGAGGTGGTCAAGAAGATGACCCCCGACCAGATCGACCGCGGCAACGTGCTCATCAACGACTACAAGGACTGGATGTACCCGTTTCGCTGAAAACCGGGCCGGTTTTCCCCCACGGCACATTGCGACCGATGTCGATTGTTGGGCAGTTCCGCGAGCAGGGAGCCCGATTCGCTTTCAATGCGCTTCGCAGGCCCTCCCCGGAGTCCGAAAAACGGAGGGTGACAGTTCGTTCTCGTTTCAGAAACAGGTCGAATTTGACGCAAATTCCCGGTTCGGTCGGGTGCGGGCGAAGCGCTATTTGTTCCCGGTGCCGGGACAATCGGCCCCCGGTGAGGCTTGATTTGCTTAGAGTTGTCCCAAACCCGGGTCCGATTGTTCGGGATTTTGACAGTCGGTCGGGAAATCGCCAGCGTCGTCGATATCGGGGCTGACATATTTCTGACCCCTGCACGACGCCTTGCGCAAAATCGCGCCCGGAAACCGTCACTCGCGACCTCGATAGTTCTCGTAGTGGCGAGACTTCGAGTGGTCGAAGGCCTCGTGTAGAGAGTGAGTTGGTGGTGCGTCGGGCCGGGGTCCGGCCCGGCGCATCCGTCAAATGTAAACGGTAAGGCGGGCTTCTGCGCCGCTGGCATGTGAGTGTGTAAGATGCGCGACAATATCTTCGCGAATGTTTTCGATGAGCCCTTCGCCACGAACGAGGAATGGGTCTCCCTGTTCTGCGACAACACGAATTCCGCCCCCTGGGACGACGTGCCGTCGCTCGCCGCGTACCGGGGCATACGCGCGGCCGCGACCATCTTCATCATCCGCCGCGTCCCGGCGCAGCGCGACATCACGATCGAGATGCCGATCGCCTCCCGCGATTTCGACGCGGGCGAGCGGATGACGCTCGCCGCGCGCGTCAGGAACTGGTTCCCGATCGCCCCTGTCTGAAAAGGGCCGCGAGGGTTGTGCAGCAAGGGGCCGCCTTCGGGCGGCCCCGAGTGTTTCGGGCGGCGTGAACGAAAACGGGCGCCCCGGAGGGCGCCCGTCAGCCGGCCGTCTGGCGTGCCGGTTACTGAATGTCGGCCATCCGCGAGGCGTCGAGCTCGGTCTCGACGGCATCGACGGTCGCCGTCAGCGCGTCGAACACCTCTTCGCCGCCATCGACGTTGGCCTTGAACCAGTCGTAGACAGGCGCCGCGGCCAGGGTGAAGGCGGCCTTGTCCTCGGGCGTCGGCACGTAGATGTCACCGCCGCCGGCGATGAAGTCCTGGTAGGCCTGGATCGACTTGCGCTTCGGCGAGGCGAAGGTGGCCTGCTGAAGCTGGTAGAAACCGTCGACCACGACCGCGCGCAGCTCTTCGGGCATGGACATGAGCCGTTCGTTGTTCATGAACCACAGCGCCGCCATGTAGGCATGACCGTCCAGCGTGAGGTTCTGAAGCCCGGCTTCGGGAAACTTCATGCCCATGATGTCGGTGATGCCGTTCTTCGAGCCCTCGACGACGCCGGTCTGCAGCGAGGTGAAGAGCTCGGGCCACGGGATCGGGGTGGGCGAGGCGCCGAGGGCCTTGACGAGTTCCTGCGGAATGTCCGCCACGACCGTGCGGATCTTCAGCCCCGCAAGATCGTCTGGTCCCTCAACCCGGCGCTCGGTGTTGGCGAAGTTGCGCCAGCCGCCGGTGTTGCCGATGGTCATCAGCCGCACGGTGCCGCCCGAATCCGCCAGAACCTTCTCCTGGAGGAGATCGACGAACGGCGTGTCGCCCCTGAGCACCGCCTCGGCGACCCGGTCGTCGGCCATGAGATAGGGCAGGTCGAACACCTGCACGTAGGGGAAGATGCCGGCCACCCCTCCGGAGGTCGAGATGTAGATGTCGATGGTGCCGTCGCCGACGCCCTGCAGGCACTCGGTGCCGTTCGAGCAGAGCTGGGTGCCCATGAAGATCTCGACGCCGATCCGGCCGTTGGAGGCGAGTTCGACGTGGTTCTTGAAGACGACGAGACCGTCGTAATCCTCGTCGTTCTCGTTCGAGTTGGCCGTGGCGCGCAGCGTGTATTCCTGTGCGACCGCCGCCAGCGGCACCGCCGCCAGCAGCGACGCGGCCATGAGCGTCTTGAGTGTACCCTTCAGCATCTGTGGTCTCCCTTATGGTGTCTGTGGTTCGGGGTTATTGGACGAATCCCGTCAGGCGCGGAATCGTCATCGAAATCGCCGGGAAGTAGGTGATGAGGAAGATCACCAGGATCTCCACGGCGAGGAACGGCAGGATCGCCTTCGCGATGGTCTCGACCCGTTCTCCGGATACCGACGAGGCCACGAACAGCACGAGCCCCATGGGCGGCGTCGCGAGCCCCACGGTGAGGTTCACGCTCATGATGATCGCGAAGTGCACCGGGTGGACGCCGAGATCGGCGAAGATCGGGGCGAGGATCGGCCCGAGAATGATGATCGCGGGGCCGGCGTCGAGGAACATGCCGACGATGAAGAGCAGAATGTTTATGAGAAAGAGGAGAATGTAGGGGTTCTCCGAAAGCGCGAGGATGAAGTCGGCCAGGATTTGCGGGGCGTAGGACAGCGAGACGACGGTCTTGAAGGCCATCGCGGCCCCGACGAGAAGCAGTACGACGGCGCTGGTCATCGCGGAGCGCGAGAGAACGTCGGGCATGTCCTTCAGCCGCATCGTGCCGAGGACGAAGAAGCCGACGACGAGCGCGTAGCCCACGGCGACCGTCGCCGCCTCGGTGGGGGTGAATACGCCGATAAGGATTCCACCGAGAATGAGGATCGGCGTCTGGAGCGGCACGACGGCGCGCTTGGTGACCGTGCGGAAGTCGGGGTCGACCCGGCTGCGCAGGCTCATGAGCAGGAAATGCACGGCGATCACGCAGACCGCGAAGGTGCCCCAGACCTCGATCGGAGCCGGGCCTATGACCGCACCGTCCTCGGCCACCCGCTCGCCGGCGATACCGGTGATGCCGCGAAAGAGGGCAAAGAGAAGCCACGCGATGTTGAGCCTCAGAAGCGCGAACGAGAACCAGTATTCGCGCAGCGACAGCGTCTGGTCCTTCTTCACGATCCGCTCGGCCTTCGGCAGATCGTAGCGGTTGGCCAGAAGCCTCACGACGAGCATGAGGCCCGCGCCCACCATGACGCCCGGCACGATGCCCGCGAGGAAAAGGGCTGCCACGCTCTCGCCCATGACATAGGCGTAGATGATCATGATGCCCGAGGGCGGAATGATCGGGCCTATGACGCTGGAGGCGGCGGTCACCGCGGCGGCGAAGCGGCGGGTATAGCCCTGCTTCTCCATCGCCGGGATGAGCATGGAACCGAGGGCGGAGGTATCGGCCACCGCGGAGCCCGAGAGGCCGGCGAACAGCATCGACGACAGGATGTTGACATGGGCGAGCCCGCCCCGGAGATGGCCCATCAGCGCCTGCGAGAACTCGACGAGCCGGGTGGTGATGCCGCCCCGGTTCATCAACTCCCCCGCCAGCATGAAGAACGGAATGGCCATGAGCGGGAAGCTGTCCATCCCGTTGTAGACGTTGCGGTAGAGAAGCGTGATGTCGCGCTCCTGGCCGTTGAGCCAGAGAAGCACCCCCGGGGCGAACAGGAGCCCGAAGAACACCGGCAGGCCGATCATCAGGAAGACGAGGAAGACGGGGAGGAACCAGATCAGCATTGCGCTACTCCACGATGATGTCGTCGCCCTGCGGGGCGATCGGCCGGAGCGTCCCGGCCTCTCCCAGCAGCGTGATGAGAGAGCGGAGGATAAGCTCGAGATTGACAATGAAGAGCAGGACGACGCCCACGAAGAGCGACATGAAGGCCCAGGACCGCGGCACCCGGAACCACTCCGAGAAATCGAGGCTCACGGGGATGAACAGCGAGGCCGTGTTGAACTGCCCTCCGAAGCCCGTCACTTCCGAATAGCCGATCGTCATCGCCCAGTAGAGAACGGTTCCGGCGACGGCGAGCAGGATCAGGGAGATCACCGCTGCGAGCCGCTCGTTTATCACCTGCAGGACGAGGTCGATGGAGACGAAACCGCCCTGTCGGTAGGCCAGCGGAGCGATGACGCCTGTCATCCAGAGCATGAAGAAACGCGCCGCCTCGTCGGGCCAGGGCAGGGCGTTGTTCAGGACGTAGCGGAAGAACACCTGCAACAGGATGCACACCACCATGAGCGCGATACAGACGATCGCGATCCAGCGTCCGATCCCCAGAACAAAGTCGTTCCAGAGCTGAATTGGCCATAAAAGGGCCTTCAGCAGCGCCATGGCGCATCTCCTCCCTGAATGGGCCCGTTGGCCGGACCTCGTTGGTTACCTTCGGCGCTCAATAAGCGCCTGTAAAGCGTCCGTATCGGCCCCGGGCAAAGACCAGCGGCTCGCCGGGGCGTGTCTCGGCGGCGACGACCTCGCCGATGATGACTGTATGATCGCCACCGTCGTGCCGCGCAAAGAGCGTGCATTCGAACCGGGCGAGGCAGTTCTCGATGAGGGGGACGCCGGTCACGAGATTCAAGGTCTCGAAACCGGCGAAAGCATTGCCGTCCTTCACGAAGGCTTCGCAGATATCCGCCTGCTCGGCGCCGAGGACGTGGATCGCGAAATGCTCGGCCGCGGCGAACGGCGCGTACCGGCGCGAGGATTTCGCCGGCGACCAGAGCACGAGCGGCGGGTCGATCGAGACCGACGAGAAGGAATTCGCGGTGATCCCGAGAGGGCCATGCTCGGTTCGGGTGGTGACGATCGTCACGCCGGTGGGAAACGCCCCGAGCGCGTCGCGGAAGGCGCGGGCGGACTCCGGGCCCGGCTTGAAGCGTGTCATGGCCGCTGCACCTCCATCGGGCATGTCAGTCAACCTCACGACCTAGAGCGGCGGTGTAGAGTTCAAACCAGGTCTGCCGGTCCATGTCGACTTTCAGAGCATCCGAGAAGCCCTTGACCCGGCTGATGTTATTCGTGCCCAGAACGGGGATGATCCCGGCGGGGTGTGCGAGAAGCCAGGCGATCGCGACCGCCGCGGAGTAGGAGCCGTTGCGCGCCGCGACGGCGGCCAGCGCCTTCTGGACCGCTCCTGTGCCGGTCATCAGGTCGCCGCCGCCGAGGGGCGACCATGCCATGGGCACGATCTCGTTTTCCTGGCAGAAGGCGAGATCGCCGTTCACGAAGGCGGCGTGTTCCTTCAGCGACAGTTCGATCTGGTTGACGACGAGGTCGCTCTCCATCGCCGATTGCAGAAGCGAGAAGTCCCAGGGCCGGAAGTTCGACACGCCCACCGTGCGGGTCTTGCCGGCGGCGACGAGGTCGTCGAGCGCGCGGCCCGTCGCCTCGTGGTCCATCAGCGGGTCGGGGCGGTGGATGAGCAGGAGATCGACATGGTCGACACCCATCTCCGCCAGGGACCGCTCGAGCGAGGCGGTGATGTATTCGGGGCTCGTGTCGTAGTGCTTGACCCGCACGTCCGGGAACCGGCCCGACGGGATGACGATATCGCATTTGGTGACGAGTTCGATCCGGTCGCGAAGCCCGGTGCCCTTCAGCGCCGCGCCGAGGATGCCCTCGGCGACGTAGCCGCCGTAGATGTCGGCCTGATCGATCGTGGTGATGCTCTGTTCGAGGCAGGCTTCGATCTTCGCCTGCACGGCCTTCGGCGAGGTGTCGTCGGCTTCGTCGAGCCGCCACATCCCGTAGGCGATCTGGCTGAAGCTGAGGTCTTCGGTGATGTCGATCCGTTTCATCAGGCACGTTCTCCGACGCCGAGGGGCGTCGCCGGCGTCTCGGCGGGAACCCGGCCGTAGGCTTGGGGAAGCGAGCAGGTCTTGAGCTGCGGCAACACGCGGCTGCCGAAGGACTTGCATTCGTCGAGATGGGGGTAGCCCGAGAAGATGAAGGCGCGAATGCCCATCTTTCGGTACTCTTCGATTTCGGAAAGCACCTGGTCCGTCGAGCCGACGAGCGCCGCGCCGCAGCCCGAGCGCGCTCGGCCCACGCCCGTCCAGAGATGCGGCTCGACGTAGCCGAACTTGTCGGCCAGTTCGCGTGCCTTGGCCTGGTGCGACACGCCGAGCGAAATCGAATCGTGCGCCCGGTCACGGATGAGCTTTCCGTATTCGTCGTCGAGTCTCGAGACGAGATGCTCGGCGTACTCCTTCGCCTCCGCCTCGGTGTCGCGCACGATCATGTGCACGCGCAGTCCGTAGTCGAGGGTCCGCCCGTATTTCGCCGCCGCTTCATTGGCCGCCTTCATCCGCTCGGCGATCTGGTCCTTCGGCTCCGGCCACATCAGGTAGACATCGCAATGCTGGCCGCAGAGCTCGAGGGCGGCGGGCGAGTAGCCGCCGAAATACATCAGCGGGCCGCCGTTTTGCTGGTAGGGTTTGGCGGGATCGGTCGAGATCCCCTTGAAGTGGTATATCTCGCCGTCGTAGTCGATTTCGTCTTGCGTCCAGGCCTGGCGGAGAATCTCGACGACCTCGCGCGACCGCTGGTAGCGGTAGGCGCTCTCGGCGGTCTCGCCGGGGAAGTCCGAGGAAATGATGTTGATCGTCAGCCGGCCCTCGAGCATGTGGTCGAGCGTGGCGATTGTGCGGGCGAGCATGATCGGCTGCATTTCCCCGCAGCGCACCGCGGCGAGCATGTTGATCCTGTCGGTCAGGGGCGCGCAGCCGGCGACGAACGAGAGGGTGTCCTGGCCGACCTGGTACGACGACGGGCAGAGGATGTTGCGAAACCCCTGGTTTTCGGCTTCGAGGAGTATGTCGCGGCAATGCTCCCAGCTCGACCGCAGAGCACCGTCGGGCACGCCGAGGTATTCGTAGTCGTCCGAGCAGAGGGCCGCGAACCAGCTCACTTCGACCGCGTCGAGATCGGCGGATGTCACCGGCACGATCGTCATTGATTCTCTCCCTCCGCCCCGTTGATTTTGCCTTGCGTAGCATCCGCCATGATGTGCATCAATAGTGTATCAATCCTGTTGCGCGACTCATGGCCATTCCGAACGCCCTGCCGATCTATCAGCGCACCGCCGAGCGGCTCATTCGCGAGATCGCCGCCGGGCGGCTCCTCGATGGCGAGCGCTTGCCGCCCGAGCGCGACATGGCCGCAGACCTCGGGATTTCCGTGGGCACGCTTCGAAAATCGCTTGCCGATCTGCAGGAACGGGGGTTTCTCGAGCGCCGCCAGGGGTCGGGAAACTACATCCGCCACGCACCGGAAGCGGCCGGGGTCTATGCCTTTTTTCGCCTCGAGCTCGCAGAGGGCGGAGGCGGGTTGCCGACCGCCGAAGTTCTCTCGGTGAAGCGGTGCGCCAAGCCCGCGTGCGCCCCGGGCTTCGGCCCATCCCCGGAGGCCCACCGCATAAGGCGGGTGCGTTCGGTGGACGGGGTGCCCGCTGCGCTCGAGGAAATCTGGCTCGACGGCGACCGAGCTGCAGAGATACGCGCAAGCGACCTTTCCGAAAGCCTCTATCTCTATTATCGCGACCGGCTCGGTCTCGTGATCAGCCGGGCCGAGGACAGGGTCGGGCTTGCGCCCGTGCCGGGTTGGACGGTGCCCGAGTTTCGTCGTCGCGAAGGGGAGGTGGTGGGGCTCGTGGAGCGGACCGGGTCCGACCAGGACGGCCGGCCGGTGGAATATTCGCGGACGTGGTTCGACCCCGGCAGGGTGCGCTACGTCGCGCGGTTGAGGTGAGGGAAGATAAGTGAAAACAGTGAATTACGGCGTAATCGGCTGCGGGATGATGGGGCAGGAGCACCTGCGCAACATAGCACTCCTGCCCGGTGCCAGGGTCGCCGCGATCTACGAGCCGAACGAGCTTCAGGCGGCGGCCGCAAAGGCCATCGCGCCGAATGCCGTGCTCTGTGATTCGCTCGGCGGATTGCTTTCTCACGAGCCGCTCGACTGCCTGCTCGTCGTGAGCCCCAACCATCTGCACGTCGCTCAGTTCGAGGAGATCGCGGCGCGCCGTCCGCTGCCTCTGCTCATCGAGAAGCCGCTTTATACGGACCCTGCGGATGCCGTGCGCATCGCCGCCGTCGGCGAGAGCTACGCGGCCCCGGTCTGGGTGGCGATGGAATACCGCTACATGCCGCCGATCCAGACCTTCATCGAGCAGGCCCGCGCGGTGACCGGCGGGGTCAGGATGCTCACGATTCGCGAACACCGCTTTCCGTTTCTCGAAAAGGTCGGCAACTGGAACCGCTTCAACCGGACGACGGGCGGCACGCTCGTGGAGAAATGCTGCCATTTCTTCGACCTGATGCGGCTCATCATGGCCGACGAGCCGGTGCGGGTGACGGCTTCTGCGGGGCAGGCGGTGAACCATCTCGACGAGAGCTATGACGGCGAGGTGCCCGACGTCTGGGATTCGGCCTATGTCATCGTCGATTTCGCGCGAGGCTCCCGCGCCATGCTCGAACTCTGCATGTTCGCCGAGGGCTCGACGTTTCAGGAGGAGATTTCCGCCGTCGGCCCCGACGGCAAGATCGAGGCTTTCGTGCCGGGACCGGGCCGGTTCTGGCCCAGCCATCTCGGCGCGCCGCCGGTGGCCCGGGTCATCGCCTCGCCGCGCCGTCCGAAAGGGCCGCTCGCGGTCGAGATTCCGGTCGATCCGACGCTTCTCGAGGCGGGCGATCACAACGGCTCGACGTTCTATCAGCATGTCCGGTTCCTCGACCTCGTCCGGGGCGGCGGAGCACCGGAGGTCACGCTGGACGACGGCGCACGCGCCGTGGCGATGGGGCTCGCCGCCCAGGAGGCCGCGCGACTGGGTGTGGTGGTTCCGTTGCCCGCCTCCGTCGCGCCGGCCGGCAAGGTCGCCGTCGCGGGTGAGTGAAGGACGGTTTGCGACCGGCGATGTCGCATCCGGCAAGGCGCCGCATATCCTGAGCGGGAACACTTCCCCGGATGGAGGTGTCTGCCATGAGCCCGATCGACCTGTCAGCGGTATTGAAACCCACCGGTGAGGCCGCGGGGCTTCCGAACGTCCACTACACGTGTCCCGAGACCTATGTAGCTGAACGCGACGAGGTGGTTTTCGAAGGCTGGGCGGCGCTCTGCTTCGGCCATGACGTCACCGAACCGGGCGAGGCTCTGCCGGTGGATTTCATGGGCCAGCCGCTGCTCGCCGTGCGCGACCGGGATGGCCTGGTGAGGGTCTACCAGAACACCTGCCGGCACCGCGGGATGATCCTCGTCTCCGAAAAGCGCCGCATCGGCGGCGCGATCCGCTGCCCCTATCACTCGTGGTGCTACGCGCTGACGGGAGAACTCGTTGCGACGCCCCATGTCGGTGGTCCGGGCCAGAACGCGCACCCTGCGGTGCGGAAATCCGAACTTTCGCTCGTCGCGATCCGCTCCCACGTCTGGCGCGATGTGGTCTTCGTCAACGTCTCCGGCACCGCGCCACCGTTCGAGGAGGCGATGGCGCCGCTCATCGAGCGTTGGGCCGCCTTCGACGCACCTCTCTTCACCGGTGGTGAGGACTGCCGGATCGGCTTCGAGGTGGCCTGCAACTGGAAGCTCGCTGTCGAGAATTACTGCGAAAGCTACCACCTTCCGTGGGTGCATCCCGGCCTCAACAGCTATTCCCGCCTCGAGGACCACTACAACATCGAGGCCGATGGCCTCTTTTCGGGGCAGGGCACCGTCGTCTACCGCCAGCTCGAACTCGACGCTGCGCGGTTTCCGGATTTCCCCGGTCTCGGCCCGGCCTGGGACGCGCAGGCCGAATATGTCGCCGCGTTTCCAAACCTGCTGCTCGGCGTTCACCGCGACCACGCCTTCGCGATCATCCTCGAGCCCCGGGGGCCGGGGCGGACGCTGGAGCGCCTGGCGATATACTATGCGTCCGAAGAGGCCGCCGCCGGGGAGACTTTCGCGGCGCTTCGCGCGCGCAACCGCGACCTTTGGCACGCCGTCTTCGCCGAGGACATTTCGGTCGTCGAGGGCATGCAGAAGGGCCGGGCGGCCCGGCTGTTCGACGGCGGCAGGTTCTCGCCGGTGATGGACGGGCCGACCCATCTCTTCCACCGCTGGGTCGCCGGCCGCATGGCCGGGGTCGGCGGGGCTGGCACCGCCCTGTCATGAGCCCCGGCGGCCGGGAAGATCTCGAGGCCGGGATTCTCTCCGCGCATGTGTGCGGTGACAGCGTTTCCCTCGCGCGGCTCTATGCCGTGGCGGCCGAGGCCTTCGCACGTGAGGGCGACGCCGAGCGCGAAGCCTTCTTTCTGAGCCACGCACTCGTCTTCGCGCTCGAAGCGGGGGTGCCCGAGGCCGAGGGTTTCGCCGGCCGGCTTCGCGCGGCGGGCCGGCACGACTGAAGCCTGCCGGGGGCGCCCCGCCGCGACGGGCCCGGTCACAACGGGTCTTGCGGCCCCTTGCGCCGGCGCGGATTTCCGGGCCATCTCGCCCGCATGTCGGATTATGCCTTTCCCGAGGGCGGCGTGCCGCCCCAGACGCAGCTCCTGTCCGGGCGTGCGGTCTTCACCACGGCCTATGCCGTCATTCCGAAAAGCGTGATGACAGACATCGTCGTCACCCGGTTTCCAGGTTGGACGGGACAGCGGGCGTGGGTGCTGGCCCGGCCGCTCACCGGGTTCGCGGAGACGTTCGCCGAACAGATCGTCGAGCTTGCTCCGGGAGGCGGCAGTGACCGGCCCGAGCCCGAGCCCGGTGCCGAGGCGGTGCTGTTTGTCACCAATGGCCGGCTCTCGCTGGACCTGGAGGAGGCGACGCACAGCCTTGCACCGGGCGCCTATGTCTACATTGCTCCGGGAGCAGAATGGAGCATCCGGAACACATCCGACGCCAAGGCGCGCTTCGTCTGGATAAGAAAGCTCTACCGGGCGGCGGAGGGTCTTCCGGCACCCGAAAGCTTCGTGACCCGCGAACAGGATGTGCCCATCTCCCTCATGGAGGCGTCGAACGGGACATGGGGCACGCAGAGCTTCGTGGCGCCCGACGATCTCTCCCACGACATGCATGTCAACATCGTCACCTTCGAACCGGGTGGCGTCATTCCCTTCCCCGAGACCCATGTCATGGAGCACGGACTCTACGTGCTGGAAGGCAAGGGCGTCTACCGCCTCAACGCCGACTGGGTCGAGGTCGAGGCCGGTGACTTCATGTGGCTTCGCGCATTTTGTCCGCAAGCCTGCTACGCGGGCGGTCCCGGCCGCTTCCGCTACCTTCTCTACAAGGACGTGAACCGCCACCCTTCGCTTTCACTCGGCGGGAACTGAGACGGGGCGGAAGAGACGCCGGTTTTCATATGATGTAAGGCCAGTGGAGCCAGCGCAATTTTCCCGAGACTTGTCGCGGGGTCCGATGCGCGGTCG
This sequence comes from uncultured Rhodobacterales bacterium, assembly GCA_964588375.1. Lineage (GTDB taxonomy): Bacteria > Pseudomonadota > Alphaproteobacteria > Rhodobacterales > Rhodobacteraceae > JASJAR01. Next base: position 23,127 of record CAZPPH010000014.1, read on the forward strand.
CGGGCTTCCGCGATTTTGCAAACTCTGCGGCTCAGAAATCCTCCCAGTCCTCCTCTTCACTTGCCGGTTCCGCGAGAGCCAGACCCGTCGAGGCGGCCCCTTGTCCGGCTGTGGTGCCCGGGCGCCCGCCCCTGACGAAATGCGCCACATTGGCCTTTCCGGAGTGACCGCGGTCTTCGGAACCTGCCCGCCTTTCCCGTTTCGCAGGCGAAATAGCCGTTGATGTCTTGAACCGCGACATCGTCGCCGAAAGCGTTTCGGCCTCGCTCGTGAGCGCATGGCTTGCCGCCGTGGTCTGTTCAAACATTGCCGCGTTCTGCTGCGTGACCTGGTCGAGCTGGCTCATGGCGGTGTTGATCTCGTCGAGCGCGGAGGATTGTTCCGCCGCCGAAGCGGCGATGCCTGCGACATGCTCGGCGATGTCTCCGACCGAGGCGACGATGCGTTCGAGCGCTTCGCCGGCACCTCCCACAAGCGTGACGCCGCGTTTGACCTGCGCGCCCGATCGCGAGATGAGATCGTTGATCTCACGCGCGGCTTCGGACGAACGCTGGGCGAGCGCGCGAACCTCGGAAGCGACGACCGCGAAGCCGCGTCCGGCGTCGCCGGCCCTTGCCGCCTCGACACCCGCATTCAGTGCAAGAAGGTTGGTCTGGAAGGCGATATCGTCGATGACGCTGATGATTTTCGAGATCTGCTCGGACGAGGTCTCGATCTCGCCCATCGCACTCACGGCCTCCCGGACCACGCCGCCGGATTTCTCGGCGTTGTCGCGCGCATCGTCGACCACGCGATTGGCTTGCTCGGCGCCCTTGGCGGCGGATCCGACCGAGCGGGTGATTTCGGTCAGCGCAGCAGCCGTCTCTTCCAGGGTCGCCGCCTGGTGCTCTGTGCGCCGCGAAAGATCGTCCGCCGCCGTGGATATCTCGCCGGCCTCGGTGCGGATCGAGCTCGTGTTCTCGATCACCGCGACCATCGCCTCGTCGAGCTTTCTGACGGCGTCGTTGAAATCCTTGCGCAAGCCTTCGTAGTCTGCGGGAAAAGCCTCGTCGATCGTTGTTGTCATTTCGCCTGACGAGAGGGTGGCGAGCCCGACGCGCAAGGCCTCGACCACGGTTCTCTGACTTTCGACCATGCTGGCCTGTTCCGCCTCGGCCGTCGCCATGCGCCGCTGCGACTCGGTAATATCCGTGCCCAGTAGCATGAACCCCTCTATACGCCCCTTGGCATCATTGATCGGGCAAAGACTCGCATCGAGACGCGCCGAGCCGTCGGAAGCGAGGCGAAGCTCTACCTGGCCGAACCAGGCACGGCCCGCGCCCGTTTCTTCCCGGACCTCGGCCATGCTCGCGGAAAGGGGCGCGATCATTTCCTCGAACTTTCGCGGCCCGCCATCACCGAGCATCGCCTGGAAACGCTTGTTGCCGGTCCGGTATGTCCCATCGGCAGCGAATTCAGCTCGCAGCTGACCCGCTTCCAGTGCCCCAAGCACGGCGTCCGCCTTGCGGCTCTCGGTAACGTCGGCCCATTCCATGACATAGCCGGCGCGCTCGCCGGTCTCGCCAGGGATCGCCGCGATCGTGAGCCGCAGGCATACGTCGTCGATCTGTATGAGGGTGGTATGCGGAAAGGTCGCCGCGTCGAGCGCGGCCCGATTTTGCTGGGGGGACTTGTGAAAAATGTCCATCGGCCGCCCGATCACGGTGTCGATGTCGAACCCGGGCGCGGCCTTGCACAGCTCGTCTTTCCGGTGATCTGCCAGTACGTCGAATGCGCCGTTCTTGCCGATGATACGGAATTCCGCGTCGGCAAGCAGCATCGCAGCGGATGCCTCCTCGAAACCAGCGCCCTTGAAAAGCCCGTCGCGGGTGGCTTCGCGGGCTGCGATGAGAGTGTCGAGCAAATCTCTCAACGAGCGTGCCAAGCCACCGATCTCATCCTTCCTGCGGGTGCTGGGGACCTCGACCGCGTAGTTTGCCTTGGCAATCTCCGCCGTCGCCTCGCGCACTGCGGTCAGTGGCTTCGAGACGGTCTGGCGCAGCAGCACGGCGCCGAGCGCAAGCAGGACCAGCAGGGTGGCCATCCCGGCAGCCTGTGCTCTCCTGAGATCGGCGTTCAGTCTTCCCAGAGCCGCTTGCGGGGACCAGATGGTGGCGAGCACGCCGCCCGCGTCCCCGGTCTCGCTGACCGTCGTTGGCGCGGCGATCATGAAGCCGTCCATACCGGTTTCGATGCTCGCGCTGGCGAGAGCCGAGCGTGCGGCCGCGAGCAGCGCGTCGCGCGTGGGACCCTCCACGGTGCCGACAGCGGTCAGCACCTCGCCGTCGGCGCGCAGCGCAATGGCGCCGACGGCCGCACCACCGCTGTTTGCGAGCATCCTTCCGAGCCGTTCCTCGACATCGTCGACGAGACCGAAGCGGATGGCCGGCGCCACTTGCACCGCGGCAAGCTGGCTGACTTCCCGCCCCATGTCCCGCACACCGTTTTCGGCCACGCGTGTGGCACTGGCGATGCCGAGATAGGCGATAACGGCCGCCACGGTTGTCGCCGTGAAGGCGATCAGCACCAGGCACCGGACAAATACCGAGCCGAGGGGCCGCGTCGGATGACGGCGTTCTTCGATTTCTGACATTGTCACAGCCTCGTATCCCGGTGAGTTTGTCGCGGTTTGCATCCCCCTACATCAGCGCTTCGGCATCGACGCCGACGGTGATCGCGCCGATGGGCTTCCCGCTGGCGGGGTCGGTGATGGTGACGGAGATCTGTCCCTGGTAGCGCTGGCTCGACTCGTCGAGCTCGACGTCGCTGAAATGCACAGCACCAGCGCCTGATCCGTAGGTCTCGATATGCTTGGCTTCGTCGCCCTGCCAGTAATCGGACGTGACGTGGGAGGCCGCGACGTTGAGGCCGCGTGCGTCCATCACGAAGATCTCGGTGATACGACCGCCGGACGCCGAGACCTGCCCGCGCAGAAAGCCGGCCGCGATGTTGTCGAGCACGGGCGAAATCGTCGGCATCGAGCCGGCGCCGACTTCGGCCCGCCATGCCTGATCGAGCGCCTCGATCTCGGCATCACTGTAGCCCGCGGTGGCGGCATTCTGGTCCGCGATTGCCTCGACAAGCACGTCAGCGTCCGCCCAGTCCTGAACGGCGCTGGAATAGAAGGCTTCCATCGCCGGCCGGAAGTCATTGGCGGTGGCGGCGGTGGCGAAGAGAATTGCCCCGAACATGGCGGTTATTCCGGTCGTTTTCTGCATCCTGGAGCCTCTTTTGATGACGTTGAGCCACTTCAGCGCGGCGATCGGCCCCGGTGATAGCCCTCAACCCTTTCCTCCGGCTTAACCGCTGCGGAGGGCGGGCCACGGGATGACTAAAACTTTCCGGTCCGGGACTTGCGCGCCACCCTGCGGGAGCGAACGCCTCGGCCCCCCGTCGGCATCCGGGCGGTAGGGTCGCGAGCCCCGGCGACAGGTCCTGTCGCGCAACGGCCGCGCCGGGCCTCTGGTCAGCGCGCGCCGAACGGAGGTAGGAAAGGCCAAGAGAGGTCAAACGAGGGAGTGGAAGTCATGGCAGAGGCACCGATCGCGGTCATTACGGGGGCGGCTCGCGGCATAGGGCTGGCCTGCGCCGAAGCCCTCGCCGAAGACGGTTTTCGTACCGTACTCGCCGATATCGACGGTCCCGGTGTCGCGGACGCTGCCGAGCGGGTCGGGGCGCTCGCGGGCTTCGAGACGGATATGGGAGACCCCGCTGCGGTGGCGTCCCTGTTCGACCGTGTCGAGGAGAGGTTCGGTCCCGCGACCGTGCTGGTCAACAACGCGGGCATCGCCATGCCCGGCGACTTTCTGAGCTACGATCTCGAAACGTTCCAGCGGGTCATCTCGGTCAATCTCACCGGCGTCTTCCTCGCCACCCAGCGCGCGGCGAAAACAATGATCGACCACGGGATAGAGGGCGCTGTCGTCAACATGTCGTCGATCAACGCGCAGGTGGCGATCCCGGCGATCCCGGCCTATTGCGCCTCGAAGGGAGGCGTGGCGCAGCTGACGAAGGTCGCGGCCCTCGCGCTGGCGCCGCACAACATCCGGGTGAACGCGGTGGGGCCGGGTTCGATCGACACCGATATGATGGCCGGCGTGAATGCCAACCCCGAGGCCATGGCCCGGGTCCTGTCGCGCACGCCCCTCGGCCGGGTCGGCACGGCGCGCGAAATCGGCGACGTGGTGGCGTTTCTGGCAAGCCCGAAGGCGAGCTACATCACCGGCGAGACGATCTATGTCGATGGTGGCCGGCTGGGGCTCAACTATACGGTCTGAAGCTCCGGAAGCAGCGGAACGGCCGTTCCCGTTGCGGGGTCGTAGCGGATGAGGCTTGCCGCGCCGGGGCAAAGGCGGCCCGCGGTGTCATCCAGGCCGGCGACACGGGCGGGGATGCCCGTCGCCATGGCGAGCGCCGTCTCGAGCGTCACGCCCATGCCCCCGACCAGCACCCGGACCGCCCCGCCGGGGTCGAGATCGGCTCCGGCGAGGGTGCCATCACCGAGCACGAGCTTGCCGTTGCGGCGGAAAACTTCGCGCCCGCCGAGGTCGAACCGGTCGAGCGCGGTGCCGGCCGGCGCCATGGCGTCGCTGACGAGGAACATTCCGCACCGCGCAGCCCTGATGACCGTCCCCATGACCGCGGGGTGGACATGATGTCCGTCAGCGATGAGCCCCGCCGCGACGCCGGGCGTGTCGAGGGCGGCGCCGACGAGCCCCGGGGCGCGGTGCAGCAGTGGCGGCATCGCGTTGAAGAGATGGGTGACCACCCGCGCTCCGGCGGCGAAATACGCCAACGCCGTCTCGTAGCCGGCCTCGGTATGCCCGAGGGCCACCGTGATGCCGGCCCCGGCGAGGGCGGCGACATCGTCGAGGCCCGCGGCTTCCGGGGCGAGGGTGACGATGAGGACGGGCAGGCGGTCCTTCGCGGCGATCAGCCCCTCGCGGTCGGCCCGCGTCATGGGTCTCAGATGCGCCGGGTCGTGCGCCCCCGCACGCGCCGGGGCGAGGTGGGGCCCCTCGAGATGCAGGCCGGCGATGCCCGGTGCACCGGCCGCGATGGCGCGTGCCACGGCGTCGACAACCCGTTCGGTCACTTCTGGCGTATCGGAGATGAGCGTCGGCAGAAGGTGCCCCGTGCCAAGGGCGAGATGGGCCCGGGCGATCTCGGCGACGTCCTCGGGCGAGGCCGCGTCGTTCAGCATGATCCCGTTGCCGCCATTGACCTGGAGGTCGACGAAACCCGGTGCGAGTATGTCGCCTTCGGCTTCCCGTGGTTCGCCCCGGCCTTCGAGGGCGTCTTCGGGCGCGACGGCGGCGATGCGGCCGTTCTCGACGAGGACGGCATGGCGCTGGAGAAGCCGGGCACCGTCGAAGACCGGTCCGCCCCGCCAGAGGGTCGCCCGGCTCACGGAAGCGTCCCGTCCCGGAGACGCCGCGCCCGGGCGAGTGCGCCGTCGAGTGCGGAGCCCTCGGGGTGGATCAGGCGCGCCTTCGTGTCGTCGGGCAGAACGGCCGCGACCGCCGCGGCCGCCCCGCCGGTGAAACAGAGCGCCATGTCGGGCGGGGCGCCGAGGGCCGCGACGGTCCTGAGGACATGCGCCGCGGCCCGGGAGAGAATGTCGTGGGCCACGATGTCGCCCTGACGCGCCGCCGCGTCGACCTCGCGGGCGATCAGGGCCACCTCGCGCTGGGCGGCGCGGGCCGCGAAGGCGGCGATGGCGGGCGGTGTGCCGAACCGGCTCAGAAGCCTATCGGTGAGCGGAGAGGGCGGGCCGACCCCGTCGGCGGCCTCGAGCGTGGCCGCGAGCGCCTCCCGGCCGATCCAGAAGGCCGAAGCGCGGTCATCGACCTGCGCGCCCCAGCCTCCGGCGAACTTGATTTCGCCACCTGTCTTCAGCGCAAAGAAGGAGCCCGTGCCGAGAGCGGCGAGAGCCCCGTCCCGGGCGCCGAGTGCGCCCTCCACGGATGCCGGCCGGTCGTCTTCTACGCGCGCGTTCGAAAAGCCGACAGCCTCGCGGACGCGCCGGGCGATTGCCTCGTCGATCACTCCGGCGAGGGCCACGCAGGCGGGAAGCGACGACACTTCCGCAACGGGAAGCCCCGCGGCTCCTGCGAGGCGCCGAAGACCGTCCGTGAGGCTCGCGCAGGCCGCGTCGAAATCGGTGAAGACGTTCGCCGGCCCGGCCTCGACCGCAACCCGGTCACCGGCATTCTCGATCGCCAGCCGGCTTCCGGTGCCGCCGCCGTCGATCGCGAGGACCGCGCTCTTGTCATTGCCTTCCATCGCTATCCGTCTAGTGGCCGCGACTGTCGAACCAAAGCGAATATTTGCCGTCACGCAGCGCGCGCGGCGTCCCGGACCAGGTCCGCGATGCCGCGGAGCGGTTCGGCGAGCGAGCTCGACTTGCGCCAGACCATGCCGACCGTCCGGCTCGGCTGAGGGTCGGGGAACCGCGAAATGCTCACCTCCGCCGACCGGGTCTCGACGGGCACGGCCATTTCCGGGATCAGTGTCACGCCGATCCCGGAGCCCACCATCTGGACGAGCGTCGACAGCGAGCTGCCGTCGAGCCCGTCGCGGCGGGGGCCGGCGGGGATCTTGCAGAACGCGAGCGCCTGGTCGCGGAAGCAATGACCCTCCTCGAGAAGCAGCAGGCGCATGTCGCGGAGCCGGTCGGCCCCGGGCACCGGGTCCCCGGCCTCGGCGCCCGCGCGGACGAGAACCATCGGCTCGGTGAAGAGCGGCGTTTCCTCGAGGCCGCTTTCACCGGAGGGCAGGGCGAGGATCGCGGTGTCGAGTCGGCCGGAGCCGAGTTCGTCGATGAGCCGCGGGGTAACGGTTTCGCGGATCTGGATATCGAGTTCGGGGTGTGCCGCCGAGAGCCGGGCGATCACCCGGGGCAGGAGATAGGGCGCGATCGTCGGGATGACGCCGATGCGAAGCCGTCCGACGAAGAGATCCTGGGAGGCCCGGGCGAGGTCGCCGAGATCGTCGACCATTTCGAGAATGACCCGGGCGCGGGCGAGAAACTCCTGCCCGAAGCCGGTCAGCCGGACATGGCGCGCGCCCCGCTCGAACAGAGGCAGGCCAAGGGCCGATTCGAGGTCGCGCACCTGCACCGACAACGCGGGCTGGGAGATCGAGCAGGCCTCGGCGGCACGTCCGAAATGTCCGTGACGGGCAAGGGCGTCGACATATCTCAACTGTTTCAGGGTGATGCTGTTCATAACCTGAAATTATCATGCCGATCAGGAAATACAACTTTTCCAAATGGCTTTGCAATGCTAGACGCAAGGCGAAGCGACTGGCCCGGTGCGGCCGGCACCACAGCAGCGGAGATCCCAGCCATGGACGGAAACGATACCCCAACCAAAGGCAAATGCCCGGTTATTCATGCCACTTTCGGGGTGCGGTCGAACCGTGACTGGTGGCCGAACCAGCTGAACCTGAAGATCCTGCACCAGAACCCCCCGGCGGGCGACCCGATGCGGGGCGACTTCAACTACGCCGAAGCGTTCAAGTCGATCGATTACAAGGCGTTGAAGTCCGATCTTCATGCGCTCATGACCGAGAGCCAGGACTGGTGGCCGGCCGATTACGGCCATTACGGCGGGCTCTTCATCCGCATGGCCTGGCACTCGGCGGGGACCTACCGGACAGGGGACGGCCGCGGCGGAGCGGGCTCCGGCAGCCAGCGGTTCGCGCCGCTGAATTCCTGGCCCGACAACGGCAACCTCGACAAGGCGCGGCGCCTCCTCTGGCCGATCAAGCAGAAATACGGCGACAAGATCAGCTGGGCCGACCTGATGATTCTCGCCGGCAATGTCGCGATCGAATCGATGGGCGGCGAAACCTTCGGGTTCAGCGGCGGCCGCGAGGATATCTGGGAGCCCGAGGAAGACATCTACTGGGGTTCCGAAGACGAGTGGCTGGCGACGACCGACCACGAGCAGGCCCGCTATTCGGGCGATCGCGAGCTGGAAGACCCGCTGGCGGCGGTCCAGATGGGCCTCATCTACGTCAATCCCGAAGGGCCGGACGGCCAGCCCGACCCGCTCGCCTCGGCCCGCGACATCCGCGAGACCTTCGCGCGGATGGCGATGAACGATTACGAGACCGTCGCGCTCACCGCCGGGGGGCACACCTTCGGCAAGATGCACGGCGCGGGTGACGCCGCCCACGTCGGTCCCGAGCCCGAGGGCGCCCCGATCCACGCGATGGGCTTCGGCTGGCTGTCGACCCACGGCACCGGCAAGGGCCGCGATGCGATCACGAGCGGCCTCGAGGGTGCCTGGACGCCGAACCCCACGGAATGGGACATGGCGTATTTCGACGTGCTTCTCGGGTACGACTGGGAGCTGACGAAGAGCCCTGCCGGTGCCTGGGTGTGGACCCCGAAGGACCTCAAGCCCGAGGACCATGCGCCCGATCCGGAGACCGGCGAGCGCAACCGCAAGATCTTCATGACGACCGCCGACATGGCGATGCGCATGGACCCCGATTACGAGAAGGTCTCGCGGCACTTCCATGAAAACCCGGAAGAATTCGCCGACGCCTTCGCCCGCGCCTGGTTCAAGCTCACGCACCGCGACATGGGCCCGAAGACGCGGTACGTCGGCCCGGAGGTTCCCGCGGAAGACCTGATCTGGCAGGATCCGTTGCCCGCGGTCGACCATGCGCTGATCGACGATGCCGACATCGCGGCGCTGAAGGAGAAGCTTCTGGCGTCGGGGCTTTCGATCTCCGATCTCGTCACCACCGCGTGGGCCTCGGCCTCGACCTTCAGGGGATCCGACAAGCGCGGCGGGGCCAACGGCGCGCGCATCCGCCTCGCGCCTCAAAAGGACTGGGACGTCAACGAACCCGCGCGGCTGCAGAAGACGCTGTCGGTGCTGGAAGGCATCCAGACCTCGTTCAACGACGCCCAGAGCGGCGGCAAGCGGGTCTCGCTCGCCGATATCATCGTGCTCGGCGGCGTGGCCGGGGTCGAGAAGGCGGCCAGGGCGGCGGGCCATGACGTGAGCGTGCCCTTCAGCCCGGGCCGGGCGGACGCGACGGACGAGCAGACCGACGTCGCCTCCTTCGACGTGCTCGAGCCCTATGCCGACGGGTTCCGCAACTACCTCAAGCGCGAGTATTCGGTTTCGGCCGAGGAGCTTCTTCTCGACCGTGCGCAGCTTCTGACGCTGACGGCGCCCGAGATGACCGCTCTCGTCGGCGGGATGCGGGTGCTCGGCGCGAACCACGGCGGCGCGACCCACGGGGTGCTGACCGACCGGGTCGAACAGCTCACCAACGACTTCTTCGTCAACATCCTCGACATGGGCACGGAATGGGCGCCGATGTCGGAGGCGGAGGACGTCTTCGAGGGCCGCGACCGCAAGAGCGGCGACGTGAAGTGGACGGGCACGCGGGTCGACCTCGTCTTCGGCTCCAACTCGCAGCTTCGCGCGCTCGCCGAGGTCTACGGCAGCTCGGACGGCGAAAAGCGTTTTGTCGACACCTTCGTCGCGGCATGGACCAAGGTCATGGAGGCCGACCGCTTCGACCTCGCGTAAGCGCGCGGCGACACCGACATGATGCCGCTTCCGGAGCTTTCTCCGGGAGCGGTTTTTCTTTTACTTAATATGGCATGGCGCGCGGAGTTGATGTCGCTTTGACGCGGCGGAGGAGCCGGACAGCCGCCCCGGACGCCGCGCGGGTCGCTCCCTCAGTCGGTTTTCGGTTCGGGCCGCTCCACCGGGCCGCCATGGTCTTCCCAGGTCGAAAACCCCTCGCGGAGATGGGCGGCATCGAACCCCATGTCCTGCAGGGTCGCCACGGTGAGCGCGGAGCGCCAGCCGCTTGCGCAGTGCAACACGTAAGTCTTGTCATCCTGGCCGAAGACCTCCTTGAAATAGGGGCTTTCGGGGTCGACCCAGAACTCGATCATGCCCCGTGGCGCGTGAACGCTGCCGGGGATGAATCCCGTCCGCATGCGCTCGCGGATATCGCGGATGTCGACGACGACCACGTCGGGGTCGTCGAGCATGCCGATGAGATCGTCGGTCTCGATCTCGCGGATGCGTGTCCGCGCCTCGGCGACCATGTCGGCGGATGATTTCCTGAGACGGGCCATGGGGGGCTTTCGGTCGGGTTTCGGAGATGAATGAAGCGCTGTCATATTGACCCCTCCTGGAAGCCGCGACAAGCATGGCCCATGGGTATGCCCCGTCTTTTCCGTCCGCCGGCCGATGGCTGAAAGCATTCAGGTTCCGCTCTGGGAGCGCACGGCGGAGGAAACCGCCCGCACCGACCCGTTCGAGCCGGACGGCGAGGTGGATGTTGCAGTCGTCGGCGGCGGTTACACCGGGCTTTCCACCGCGCTGCATTGCGCGTCGAAGGGCCTTTCGGTGCAGGTCATCGAGGCGGGAGACATCGGCAACGGCGGGTCGGGGCGGAATGTCGGTCTCGTCAATGCGGGGGTCTGGATGCCGCCCGACGAGGTCGAGAAGACCCTCGGCGCAACCTACGGTCCCCGCTTTCTGAGGCGCTTCTGCGACGGGCCGGAGACGGTGTTCGACCTCATAGAGAAGCACCAGATCCGCTGCGAAGCGACGCGCAGCGGCACGGTTCATGCCGCCCACGCGCCCTCGGGCCTGCGTGACATCAAGCGCCGCCACGCCGTCTGGCAGCGGATGGGCGAGCCGGTCGACCTGCTGGGGCCGGGCGAGGTCGCCGAAATCGTCGGCTCGAAGGTGTTCCACGGCGGGCTTCTCGACCACCGGGCCGGCACCATCAACCCGATGGGCTATTGCCGGGGGCTCGCACGGGCGGCGCGATCGGCCGGCGCCCGGGTCAGCACCAGCGTACGCGCGACGAAACTCACCCCCGGAGGCAGGGGCTGGGAGGTCGTGACCGACCGGGGGCCCGTTCGCGCCACTCAGGTGGTGCTCGGCACCAACGCCTATACCGACGAGCTCTGGCCGGGGCTGAGCGGCGGCTTCACGGTGATCCACTATCTCCAGTTCGCCACCCCGCCGCTTGGTGCGGAGGCCGACCACATCCTCCCCGGGCGGCAGGGTCTCTGGGACACCGGGCGGATCATGTTCAATTGCCGCCGCGACGCTGCCGGTCGGCTCCTGATCGGCACCATGGGCCGGGTCATCGGCACCGAGACGCGCGGCCTGACCCGGCGGTGGGCCGCCCGGCAGCTGGCGCGGGTCTTTCCCGAACTGGGGCCGGTGGAGTTCGAGGCCGCCTGGCACGGGCGCATCGCCATGACGCCCGACCATCTGCCGCGTATCCACCGCCTCGCCGAGGGGCTCTGGACGCCGATCGGCTACAATGGCCGTGGCATCATCACCGGCACGCTCTTCGGGCAGGCGATGGCGGAGCTTCTGACGGGCACCGACCCCGGCGAGCTGCCGCTGCCGATGACCGACCCAGTGGCGGTCCCGCGAGCGGGGGTCATGAACCGGCTCTACGATGTCGCCTTCACGGCGAACCAGGTCTGGAGGGGC
>CAZPPH010000015.1:0-2824 GCA_964588375.1 uncultured Rhodobacterales bacterium
ATAAGCCGGGCCATGCGCTCTGGGCGAAAACGCGATCCCCGGCATATCCCGACCGTGGGCGAGCCCGGCCGTCGCGGGACGCCAACACGATGTCGACGACCCGCGTCTTCGATGACCGGTGCTCAGCCCGCGATTTTCGCGGTGATATCCACCAGACGCCGCGCCTGATGGGCGATTGCGGTCCTGATCTCCTCGCCGACCTCGCCTGCGTTCGTCGAAACGCCGTAAGGGTTGCCGCCGGCGGCCGAGATGCTCTCGTCTGTATATGCGGGCGCCACGATCAGCGCGCCCCAATGCAGGACGCTGGTGTAGAGGTTCATCAGCGTGGTCTCCTGTCCGCCATGCGTATTCTGTGCCGAGGTGGTGGCCGTCACCGTCTTGTTGATGAGCTTGCCCTCGAGCCAGAGCGGGCCGAGCGTGTCGATGAAGGCGCGCGCCTGGCTCGCCACGGCACCGTAGCGCGTGGGCACCGAGAAGAAGTAACCGTCCGCCCAGACCATGTCGTCATGGCTCACGGTCTCGAGGTCCGACTGCTTCTCTGCCTGCGCCTTCCAGGCATCCTGGCTGTTGACCACCTCTTCGGGGGCGGTCTCGGCAAAGCGGCGAAGGCGCACGTCCGCGCCGGCGGCTTTCGCGCCCTCGGCGGCAGCCTGGGCCATCTGGTGGTTGGTGCCGTACGTCGAATAGAACGCAACGAGTATCTTCGGGGCCATGGCGGCTCTCCTTGTCCTGGTGTTTTCCGTATCCTGGTCTGGCTCGACGCCCCGACCTAAGCTCGGTTCCATACCGGCACTATCTGCGCAGGCGCAGGCGGTCTGTGCGAAACCGCCGCGACGCTCTTGCCCGGGTCGGCAGATTGCCCGGAGCGCTGACGCGGTCTATAGCACCCGCATGGCCGAGACCCCCTCCCGCTCCCACGGCCGGCGCGCCGCGCGCCCCTCTGCGCTGCCGACCGAACTCATCACCGACCGGCCCGACCTCGCCGGGGCCTGGGAGGCGCGGGTCGTGACGCTTTTTCCCGAGGTGTTTCCCGGCGTGCTCGGCGCCTCGCTTACCGGAAAGGCGCTCTCCGAGGGGCTCTGGCGGCTCGCGCCCATCGATCTCAGAAGCTTCGGCGAGGGGCGCCACCGCAACGTCGACGACACGCCCTCGGGAGGGGGTGCCGGCATGGTGCTCAGGCCCGACGTCATGGGCCGGGCGATCCGGTTTGCGATGCGCGGCGTTCCGGAGGATCGGGAGCGCTGGCCGCTCGTCTATCTCTCCCCCCGGGGCCGACCCTTCCACCAGGCCATGGCTGCCCGGTTCGCCTCCACGGAGGGCATGACGCTGATCGCAGGCCGCTTCGAGGGGCTCGATGAGCGGGTGATAGAACGCTTCGGCGTCGAAGAGGTCTCGCTCGGTGATTTCGTGATGACCGGGGGCGAGATCGCTGCGATGGCCATACTCGACGCCACCGTGCGGCTGCTTCCGGGAGTGCTCGGCAACGCTGCCTCGACCGAGGAAGAGAGTTTCTCGGCGGGCCTTCTCGAACACCCGCAATACACCCGACCCGCCGAATGGGAAGGGCTCACGATTCCGGAAGTGCTGACCTCGGGCGACCACGCGAAGGTCGCCGAATGGCGGCGGGCGGAAGCCCTGCGGATCACCCGCGAACGACGGCCCGACCTCGTGCGGGAAAAGAAGCGCGACACCTGAGCGCCGATGTTCGGCAAGCGCCGGGAAGTTCCTCGCGCTCCTCCGCGAGCAGTGTCCCTGCAACGCGCCGGAAGCCCCGCCGATCGACGGGAAGCGGGATCATCATCGGCCGCCGGGTATCCTCGCGGGGTCGCGACGCGCGAGCGGGGGCAGAAAGCCTCTTCATTGCATCGCGGATCGGAGATTCTCCTTGATCGGCGCCCCGGCCATCCCTATACGGCGCTGGTCCGCAGGCGATCAGCCGCACGGGCTCAAGCAAAGACGACCTGAACTCTCCGGCGGGCGCCACGGCCGACCCGAACGATACGGAGCTCTGAGGCGACGACACCTCTGCGGGGAAAACCGCAGGCAGCATGAGGAGTTGGTCAGATGGATCTGATCGCAGAACTCGAAGCCGAGCAGGTCGCCCAGCTCGGCCAGAACATCCCGGATTTCAAGGCCGGCGACACGATCCGTGTCGGTTACAAGGTGACCGAGGGGACACGTACCCGGGTCCAGAACTACGAAGGCGTATGCATTTCGCGCAAGAATGGCGCGGGCATCGCCGGCTCGTTCACGGTGCGCAAGATCTCGTTCGGGGAAGGTGTCGAGCGCGTTTTCCCGCTGCACTCGACGAACATCGACAGCATCTCCGTTGTTCGCCGCGGCCGGGTCCGCAGGGCGAAACTCTACTACCTTCGGAGCCGCCGCGGGAAATCGGCGCGGATCGTGGAAGACGCCCATTACAAACCCAAAGCCGGCGCGAACGCCTGAGGAGACGCGAGATGAAAAAGGAAACCCATCCCGATTACCACATCATCGACGTCAAACTCACGAATGGCGACGTGGTGCAGATGAAATCGACCTGGGGGGCCGAAGGCGACACGCTTTCGCTCGACATCGACCCTTCGGTGCATCCGGCCTGGACCGGCGGCAGCACCCGGCTCATGGACGCCGGCGGCCGGGTTTCGAAGTTCAAGAAGAAATACGAGGGCCTCGGTTTCTGAACCGAATCCTTCCGGGACACGACGAGCGCCGCCCCCACCGGGCGGCGTTCTTGATTGAAAGCGCGGCACGGCGGCGGTGAAACCGATCGTGACGGACGGGGAAACCGGTGATCGCGCCGCGAAATGTCGTCACCGCGGAGCGG
>CAZPPH010000015.1:2924-33878 GCA_964588375.1 uncultured Rhodobacterales bacterium
GGGATAGTCGTCACAGCTCCCGCGCAGCGCGTAACGCCGATGATTTTTCCGGGCTTTTCGCCTTGGCGCCTCCCGTGGCGACGACCGAAAAAGGCTCCGGGTCTTTGCCGCGCGGCCAACAGCCCCTAGGTGACAGCGAAGACCCGCCGGCTGCCGGATGCTCCATGGAAGACCGACGTTTCATCTCCCGTCTTGTGGCCGGTGCTGCCGCTCTCGCTTTGGTGGGCGTCGCCTGGCAGGTCGTGCCTCCCTACCTCGCGCCCGAGGTTCCCGACCCGGTTCCCGTTGTCCGGGGCGGCGCGGAGACGGCCCTGATCGACACCTTCGAGGCAAGGCGCGAAAGCGTCGTCTTCATCACCACCGCCCTCGATGTCATCGACCGCTTCACCCGTCGCGCCGAAACGGTGCAGCAAGGCACCGGCTCTGGCTTCGTCTGGGATGACCGGGGCCACGTGATCACCAACTGGCACGTGCTCGAAGGGGCTGACAGGGCCTTCGTGCGCCTCGCCGACGGCACGGTGGAACCGGCCCGGCTCGTGGGGGCGAGCCCGGCGCATGACCTCGCCGTCCTCCGGGTTTCGGGCCTCGACACCGCACCGGTGCCGCTCGCGACCGGCGAGATCGAGGTGGGGCAGACGGCACTCGCCATCGGCAACCCCTTCGGCCTCGACTGGACGCTGACGACCGGCATCGTCTCGGCGCTCGACCGCGACCTGCCGACCCCCCGGGGGCGCGGACTGACCGGTCTCGTGCAGACCGACGCGGCGATCAATCCCGGCAATTCCGGCGGCCCGCTGCTCGACAGCACGGGCCGGCTCATCGGCGTGACGACGGCGATCTTCTCGCCTTCCGGCGCGAGTGCCGGCATCGGCTTCGCGGTCCCGGTCTCCACGGTGCGCCGGGTGGTGCCGCAACTCATCGAACAGGGCCGCTACGCCCCGCCCCGGCTCGGGGTCGAGTTCGACCCGCGGATCGGCGGGCTCGCCCGGCGCAGCGGGTTGCAGGGCGTCCTCGTCCTCGGTGTAGAACCGGGCTCCGCCGCCGACCGGGCGGGCATCAGGCCGGCCACCACCTCGGCCGGGCGGATCTCGCCGGGCGACGCCATCGTCGCGATCGACGGCGAGAAGGTCGAGACCGCCGATGACCTGTGGGCCGCCCTCGATCTGCGGTTGCCCGGCGAGACGGTGACGGTGACCCTCGAGCGCGACGGCACGCGGCGCGACGTCAGCGTCACGCTCGATCCGCCCGGCTAGGGTTTACCCCGGCCCGGGGCCCCGCTACGTCCGGTGAAAACCACCGGAGACCTCCATGAACATCGACCTTCTGAAACGGCTCTGCGAAACACCCGGCGTTCCGGGGCACGAGGACCGGGTGCGTGACCTCATCGCGGGCGAGATCGATGGCCTCTTCGACGAGGTCGAGACCGACGCCATGGGATCGCTCATCTGCCGCCGGGGCGGCAGGGACAAGACGCCCCAGAAGGTCATGCTGCTCTGCCATATGGACGAGATCGGCTTTCTCGTCAGCCACGTCTCCGACAAGGGTTTCGTGAGCCTCCTGCCCGTCGGCGGCTTCGACCCGCGCAACCTCTTCTCCCGGCGGGTTCGGGTCTGCACCGGGAAGGGTGACCTCATCGGGGTGATGAACGCCGGCGGACGTCCGGTGCACATCGCCTCTCCGGAGGACCGCAAGAAGGTTCCCGAGGTACACGAGTTCTTCGTCGACCTCGGCCTCGGCGAAGCGGCGAAGGACCATGTCGCCGTCGGCGACATGGTGGTCATGGAAGAGCCGTTTCTCGAGATCGGCGACAAGGTCGTCTCGAAGGCGCTCGACAACCGTATCGCCTGCTGGCTCGGCATCGAGGCGATCAGGGGACTGGGCAAGTCGAAGACAAAGGCCGAAGTTCACGTCGCCTTCACCTCCCAGGAGGAAGTGGGCCTGCGCGGCGCCCGCACCGCCGCGTTCCGGGTGCGGCCCGACATCGGCATCGGCATCGACACGACGCTCTCCTGCGACACGCCCGGCGTGCCCGAGCAGGACCGCACGACCGAGCAGGGCAAGGGTTTCGGGCTGCATGTGCGTGACAGTTCCTTCATCGCCGACAAGGGGCTCGTGGCGGAATTCGCGGCCCTCGCGGACAAGAAGAAGATCGCCTACCAGCGCACCATGCTTCGCGCCGGCGGGCAGGACGGCGCGGCGGCGCAGCAGTCCGCGGCCGGCGCCCGCGCGATCGGCATCGTCGTCGGCACCCGCTACATCCACACGGTGACCGAGATGATCCACAAGTCCGATCTCGAGGCGGCGCGCGACATCCTCGTCGCGTATCTCGAGACTGTCTGAGGGCGGCGCCGCGCCAACGGCTTCATCCGTGCCCGAATATCCCGGAACAGCCGACAAAGCGGGAAGGCGTCCGCTTCGGCGCGCGATCGGTCCGAATGGCCGATGACGGCGCTCCCGTTTCGGCGCATTCGGATATTTCCAACGGCCGCCCTACAACATATAGTGCGACAAAACCCTCAACACGCAGGGGTGCCGGGCAGTGGCGCATATCATCGTCGTCGGAAACGAAAAGGGCGGGTCGGGGAAATCGACCACGTCCATGCATGTGGCCACGGCTCTGGTTCGGCTGGGCCATTCCGTCGGGCTGATCGACCTCGACCTGAGACAGAAATCTCTCGGTCGCTACATCGAGAACCGTCGCGGCTTCGCCGAAAAGAAGGGGCTCGACCTCGCTGTTCCGGACTACCAGCCGCTGCCGGAGGTCGACAATGCAAGCCTCGCCCCGGGCGAGAACCTGCACGACAGGCGGCTCTCCGCGGCAATCTCGAGTTTCGATCGCGGCACGGAGTTCATCCTGATCGACTGCCCCGGCTCGCACACACGGCTCTCTCAGGTTGCCCATACCCTCGCAGACACGCTCATCACCCCGCTCAACGACAGTTTCATCGATTTCGACCTCCTGGCGAAGGTCGACGGCGAGACCAACCGCATCCTCGGGCCTTCGGTCTATTCCGAAATGGTCTGGAACGCCCGCCAGCTTCGCGCTCAGGCGGGGTTGCGGCCCATCGACTGGATCGTGACCCGAAACCGCGTGGGTGCCCAGGCGATGCACAACAAGAAGAAGATGGCCGACGCGGTGGGCGCGCTTTCGCGGCGCATCGGCTTTCGTGTGGCGCCGGGCTTCTCCGAGCGGGTGATCTTCCGCGAATTGTTTCCGCGCGGGCTGACGTTGCTCGACCTCAAGGAGGTCGGTGTGGGCAACCTCAACATCTCGAATGTCGCCGCCCGCCAGGAGTTGCGCGACCTGATGGTGAACCTCAATCTTCCGGGCGTCAGCGTCGATTTCTGACCCAGCCGGTCCCGGCCTTCGCGGAACCGGAGGTGAAGAAAGTCGAAGGCGTCCGTCCCTGGGCACGTTCGCTGGCGTGCAGCCGCTCCATCGCCCCCCGTCGGATGTCGTCCTGTCCGATCAGCGGGTTGAACCGGTTCTGGTCGGCAAGAATGCGCGACTTCGTCACGATTTTCCGCTCGGGTTCAGACGGCGTGACCGTGAGGTACCGGTCACTTTCCTCGGAAGTGCGCAGCGACAGGGCGAGCGAGCCGAGAATGGAGAGAATGCCGGCCCAGAGAAGATAGCGCGATAGCGGTGACTCCGGCGGCGGCGCAAGGGCCGCTGCGCGGCCTTGTATCCAGGGACGGATGGCGACGAACTCCGCCGGCAGGGCGATGCCGGCCTCGGCGAATGCGGCGGCGGTGTCGAGGGCGAAGGCCTCGAGCGGCACGATCGGGCCGTTGAGGGCACCCTCGAAAAAGCGCGCGCCGCCATCGATGAGCGCCTCGGGGCCGGTGCTGCCGGGGCGGAAGACGGCCAGCCCGGCCGCGCGGACGAGCGCCCGGTCACCGGGCTCGGGCCTCGCCCGGGGGGCCGGGATTGCGGGCGAAACCGCCGCATCGGCGGAAAACAGAGGGACAGCGAGCCATTCGAACCGCTCGCCCGGCGGGCCTATCCTGACAATCACCGCCCGCTCGGGGTCGTATCTCGCGGTGACATGCCCCTCTCCGGTGACACCCGGCTCCGCGTCGGCGATCGCCACCGCTTCAGGGGGACCGACCCGCATCTTGAGGGCGTAGTCCGCCTCCACCTGCGCGCGCAGATAGGACAGGCCGAGGCTCGCGCAGATCGCGACCACCCCCAGCCCGAGCCAGAGGATCGGGACGCCGAGCGTCTTGCGGAAGAAAGACAGTGCAAGTGCTTTCAAGACTGTTCTCACGGGTAAAGTTAACTGCAAGGAGGCTTGTCACCGGTCAGTGCGGCAGGAACGTGACCCTGAAACGGTCTATTGTCCGCGTTCGCGCAACGGACTGTTGTTGCGCTTGCCACCTCGGCGTCATCGGTGGGAAATGCAGCATCGCCTGGTGCCGCACGTGAGCCGGACCGGTCCTGTTTGGCTGCCAGCCTCGAACACGCCGCTGTCGGAGCCAGGACCGTCGAACGCGATTTCACGCCGGTCTTCGAGGTCGCGGCGATACTCGGCGCGAGCGCGTGGGTCGCCGAGCGGCTGGCCGCCATCGAGACGATGATGGAAAACGGCCAGGCACTCTACACCCGGTCACGTGAGCAATCATCGGCGGCGGGACGAGACTTATGGCGGTCAAAGCTTCCCGCGCCATCTTTCGACTGGCCGATCTGAAGCGGACGGCAGGGCCGTTCCCCGGACGCGTGGACCTCCGCTGCATGCCGCCGATCCCGACTTCTTGCGATGCGGCCGACCCGGCGGTCCCCGCTTCACGCCTCGGCCCCTTACAGATTCGCGCACCTTCCCGATCGCCTGCGCGGCACTCCAAACCGGCTGGCCGCCAAACATGCCAGCGGAACCCCCAGCCCGCGCGAACCGTTTTCCCCGGCGACACTTGTCTGTCCAGGAGAAAACCCGTGCCCGACCGCAGCCACCTCAGATCCGCCAGCGCCCTTTCAATTGCCCTGGGTCTTGCCGCGGCGCCCCTTGAGGCCCAGCCGGCGGACACGCCGGCCGGGCTTCTGAACACCTATCCCGCCCTTTCCTCGATCGAGGACCGATCCTGTCTGAACATTCTGGCGGAGTACGAAGCGCGCGCGGGCAGTGGGGCGCTTGAACCTGTCATCGATGGCGAGATCGCTCCGGAAGCGGTCGAGAATGCGGAGGAAGACCTCCTGCGCTGCCTGCGTGTGGCATCCGATGCCGGCGAAACCGAAGCACCGGTGGAAGATCGCGACGAACCGGACGCGGCTGAAGCGGCTGAAGCTGCGCCCATGGCAGAGGAGCCGGTTACTCCGCCGGAACCCGAAGCGGAAATCGCCGAGCCGTCGCCGTCGGCAGAAGCTCCGGCCGAGCCTGCCACGGGTTCCGCCGGGGCAGAAGCCCCGGCCGAGGCGGAGACAGAAGCGGAATCCGAAACCGACATGCCCGCTGATGCGGAGCCGGAAACGACCGAGAGCGGTCCTTCCGAAGCCGCGGAGGGCGGGCAGGAAACGGTTGCCGACGCCATGCCGGAGCTTGCGGAGGACGAAGCCGGGGAGATTGTCGAGGACGCGGAGGTCCAGCCCGAGGAAGATATGCTTGCCGAGGCGCTCGCCGAGACAGCCGGCACCGAGGCGGCAGAAGATGCGGCGGCAGAAGACGAGGCGGCACCGGCAGAGACAATCGCGCCGGCCGAAGACGAGACCCCGCCCGCCCCCGAGGTCGTGCAGGAAGACACCGAAGCCCTGACCGAAGCAGCCAACGAACCCGTCACCGCTGCGGCCGCGGAAACCGAAGACACCATGGAAGCTGAAGACGTCGAGACCACGGTGGTGACGGTGGAAGACTCCCGGCGCTCGGGCGAGGAATTCGCGGCGACGGCGACGCCGGACGACGACGGCGGGATTGACCTCGGTCAGGTGGCCGTCGGCGTGATAGGGGGCATCCTCCTCAACGAATTGCTCGGCGCGAACGAGGAGGTCGTCGCGAATACCGGAGACCGGGTCGTCGTGCAGCGCGGCGACGGGGATTACTACGTTCTGAAGGACGAGAACGCGCTCCTGCGCCAGCCGGGCAGCGAGATCGAGACCTACCGCTATTCGGACGGTTCGACGCGCCAGGTCGTGACACGCGAGGATGGCAGCCAGGTCATCACCGTCCGGGCGGCCGACGGCCGGCCGCTGCGCCGCGTCCGGGTTCTGCCCGACGGGCGCCGGATCGTTCTCTTCGATGACACCGACCGGATCGAGCCGGTCGATCTCGAAGATCTGCCACCTGCACGCGCGGAATTCGTGGAGTTTTCCGAAGACATGGACGCCGGGCAACTGCGCCGCGCGCTCGAGGCCGAAGAGGCGGATATCGCCGACCGACGGCGTTTCTCCCTGCGTCAGGTGCGCGACCTCCGCGCAGTGCGAAACCTCGTACCGACGCTGCAGCTCGAAACGATCAACTTCGAGACGGGTTCAGCCGCGATCCGGTCTTCGGAGGCCGAGGAACTCACCGCGATCGGCAACGCCATGCGCCAGATGATCGACGAAAACCCCTCCGAAATCTTCCTGATCGAGGGGCACACCGACGCGGTGGGCTCGGCGGCATTCAACCTCGCCCTGTCCGACCGGCGCGCGGAATCAGTCGCGCTCGCATTGACGGAGTATTTCGGCGTCCCGCCCGAGAACATGGTCGTTCAGGGCTACGGTGAATCGAACCTGCGGGTACCGACTTCGCAGGCCGAACCGCGGAATCGCCGTGCCGCGGTGCGCCGCATCACCCCGCTGCTGAACAGCGCGAGCCTCCAGTGACCGCACGGGCCGGACACCGCCGGCTGAGGCCGCCCGCAAAGCTTGCGGGGGGCTCTTCGATGCCGCGGCCGCCATGCGGTTCTGCTTGACGAGCCCGGCTCGCGGCGCGCCGCCTGTGAGATCGCTGCTGGTCGCCGATGCCAGACCCGGGACGACAGTAACCGGGCCGGAGAAGGTGCCATTCGCAGATGTTCGGAAATGCCGTTGGCGCGCTGGGGAGGATTCGAACCCCCGACCCCCTGATTCGTAGTCAGGTACTCTATCCAACTGAGCTACCAGCGCGCGGGCATGCGGGGTCTACGCCTCAAGACCGCGCGATGCAAGGGGCAGCGTTACTCCGCTGCCGCCTCCATATCGACAACCGTTTTCGGCAGCGTGATCGCGAAAGTGGTGCCCCCGGGCCCGGTTGTCTCGAGCGCCAGCTGGCCGCCGTGCCCCCTTACGAGCTCTGCCGCGATGGCGAGGCCAAGGCCGGAGCCACCCTTGCGCGCATTGCCGTAAAACGGCTGGAAAAGGTGCTCGCGCGCCTTGGGCGGCAAGCCGGGGCCTTTATCGGAGACCCGGATGAACCACTCCGCCTCGGTCTCGCCCGCATCGATGGTGACCGCGCCGCCCTCCCCGGCACTCGCCATCGCCTGCCGTGCGTTTCGAACGAGGTTCGACAACACCCTGTAGAGCTGTTCCCGGTCGGCTCTCAGGGTGAGGCCAGCGGGCACGTCGTCGATGAAGTCGCAGGCGCCCGATTCCTCGACCAGCCGCTCGCCCTCGAAAACGTCGTCGACGATCTCCGACAACCTGACGTAGTCGAGTTGGGGCGGTGCCTCTTCCGCCTTGCCGAACGTCAGCGTGGCTTCGCAGAGATGCACGGCGCGGCGCACGGAGTTGAGCAGCTTGGGCACCATGCGCGCGACCATCGGATCCTGGCTCGTCTCCAGCCGGTCGGCGAAAAGCTGTGCGGAGGTGAGGATGTTCCTGAGATCGTGGCTGACCTTGGCGACGGCGCCGCCGAGCTGGGCGAGCCTGTCTTTCTGACGGAGGTTCGCGGTGAGCTGGGACTGGAGTGTCTGCAGCGCGTCCTCGGCCTCGCGGAGTTCCCGGATGCCGGCGGATGGCTGGATGATCCTCCGCGCGTCCTCCGGCGACGCGGCATAGGATTGCATCGCGCCGACGACGCCCCGGATCGGTTTGACGAGAAACCCGCGCACCGCGAGAAAGAGCAGCGTGGCTGTGAAGATCGAGATCACCGCCGAGAGAATCAGGATGCGCAGTCCGTAGTCGAGCATCGCCGCGCGAAGCGGCGCCGTCTCCATCGTCACCTCGATCAGCAGGCCGGCGTCCTGCACCGGGTTTCCGATGACGCGGACGACTTCGGGCGTGGGGTTCACCAGCCGCGACAGCGCGTCGACGATGAGCTCGCCTGCGCCTGCGTCGCGCAGGTCGTAGGTCGCCGTGAGAGGGGTGGGAATCGGCGACGACAGCATGAGCTGGCGCACCTCGTCGCGGCGCAGCACGACGTTGAGGACACCTGCATTCTCCAGCAGTTCACGCTCGAGCGTCGGGTCGATCTCCTCGGAAGCGAGCAGGGCCAGCGACGCGATCTGCGCCCGCTCGAGCCGGTTCATCATGTAGCTTTCGCGGTAGCGCGCCACGGAGGGGACGAAGATGAAGACCTCGGCGAGCATCACGAAGATGACCGTCAGGATCAGGAACCGGCCCGATAGCGTGTTGAGGCCCATCGCTCTCCCTCCCCGGGACCGGCTGCTAGGGCAGCCAGCGCTGCACGAGGCCCACCACGCGTTTCACCATGGGACTTTCGAACAGCTTGGGAGAGAAATACGCCGAGGCGGCGCGTTTGTTAACCTCTCCCAGCGTCGGATAGGGCGCGACCATGTTCGCGATCGCCGTCATCTTCAGCCTGTTGGCGATGGCGAGCGCCCAGATCTGGATCAGTTCACCGGCCTGGGGTCCGACGATCGAGGCGCCGACCGGGCGGCCCTTCACCACCATGACCTTGACGAACCCCGTGGTCCTGCCCTCGGCGATGGCGCGGTCGTTGCCGGAGAATTCCGCGCGGACGACGTCGAGGCCGCCGCCGAACTTCTTCTTCGCCTCCGCCTCGGTGAGGCCCACCTGCGCGAGTTCGGGGTCGGTGTAGGTGACCCAGGGAATGTGGTCGGTGCGCTGTTTCGCCGGCAGCCCCAGGATGGCCGAGCGGATGACGACGCCGGCATGGTAGCCCGCGACATGGGTGAACTGCAGCCCGCCCGCGGCGTCGCCCACGGCATAGACACGGCGATTGCTGACCGAGCGCAGGTCCGCGCCGACCTTCACCGCCCGGTCATGGGCGACGCCCGCCGCGTCGAGGTCGAGCCGCTCGATGTTCACCTTGCGGCCAACGGCTATCAGAAGGTGCGTACCCTCGACCGTCCGCCCATCGGCGAGTTCGACCGATATCGCGCCCTCCGAGCCCGAGACCTTCGCGGCGCCCTGCCCCTCGATGATCTCCACGCCCTCTGCGCGGAGGCTTTCGAGGACGATTGCGGCAAGCTCGGGGTCGTCCTTGCCCATGGCCTTCGCGGCTTCGACCACGGTGACGTCCGAACCGAGGCGCACATGGGCCTGGGCCATCTCCAGCCCGATCGGGCCGCCGCCAATGATGACGAGGTGGTCGGGGCGCTCGCGCAGATCGAAGATCGTCTCGTTGGTATGGTGCGGCGTTTCTTCGATGCCGGGGATGGGCGGGACGAAAGGCGAGGATCCGGCGGCGACGACGAAGCGGCGCGCGGTGATAACGGCACGTCCCGCCTGTACCTCGGTCCTGGAGACGAACCTGGCGTAGTCGCGGATCACGCGCACGCCGAGCCCCTCGAACCGCTCCTCGCTGTCGTGGGGCGCGATGGTCGCGATGGCGGAGGCGACGTGGTCCTTCGCGGCGGCGTAGTCGACTTCGGGGCTCACTGGCGTCACGCCGTAGGGCCGGCCGGTTTCCATCGCGTGCGCCTGTTTCGCGGCGGCGATGAGCGCCTTGGAGGGCACGCAGCCGTAGTTGAGGCAATCGCCGCCCATCTTGTGGCCCTCGATCAGGACGACCCGTGCCCCCATCTGCACCGCTCCGGAGGCCACCGAGAGACCGCCCGAGCCCGCGCCGATGACGCACAGGTCGGTCTCGATGCGCTCGACCGACGTGGCCGTGTCGGTGGTCACTTCGCTCTGTTTCATGTCAGAGACCTTTCTTGCCGCGGAGGGCCTTTAGGGCGATGGGCAGGGCCGCGAGCGCGCAGAGCCCGAGGATCGGCAGAAGGATATGCGGCTCGAAGATGATACCGAGGTCCGGCGTCTCGCCCCGGGCGAAGACCTCGCCGAGCCCGGCGCCGACGGAGGTGTAGACCACCGCGCCCGGGATGATGCCGAGAAACGTCGTCACGACATAGCGAAAGAGCGGCACGCCCACGAGTGCGGGCACCACATTGGCCACGAAGAACGGCACCGCCGGCACGAGTCGGATCAGGAACAAGGCCTCCCACTGGGTGTCGTCGATCGCCGTCTTGATGCGTTTGACCGTGCCTTCGGAGGCGTCCATCTTCGCGGCCAGCCGTTCGCCGAACCCCCATCGCGCGGCGAGGAAGATCAACGTCGCGCCGAAAGTGGCTCCCGTGATGTTGAAAAGCGCACCCGGAAACGTCGAGAACAGAAAACCTCCCGTCAGCGTCGCGATAGTCGCCCCCGGCAGCGAGAACGCGACGATGGCGACGTAAGCCGCGACAAATGCCACGACGGTCAGCCCGTAGTTGGCGTCACGGAAAGCGATGAGCGCCTCGCGGTTCTCCGCCAATGCCTCGAATGTCAGCTGGTCGCGCAGGGTGAACGCTCCGATGGCGGCGACCACCAGAATCGTGATCAGTGGCAGCCGCCGTGCCAATCCGCCTTTCGTCTCTGACCTGTCTCGGCCGGTCTCGGTCATGTCGGTCATCTTTCGTCCCTTGGGCCCGTTCTGAGTGTCTTGCCAGAACATCGGGCGTGCGCGACAGGCAAACGAGCCAGATCACGGGTGCTTGATGGCCCGTGACGCCTCCGTCAGGCGTTTCGGGCGGGGCTTCCGCCTGTTGTAACATTTCGCTGCCCCTGCGAACGGTATTGTTGCAGGAATCGACGTGCCTCGCCGTTGACAGGCCCGTAAGCCTCCCATATCAGGCTGACTTCGAACATGCGCCGGTGTATTCTCCGGTGCCGACAGTACGGAGCCAGCCCATGAAACGGACGTTTCAGCCCTCGAATCTTGTGCGCAAGCGGCGCCACGGGTTCCGCGCGCGCATGGCGACGAAAGCCGGACGGAAGATCCTGAACGCCCGCCGGGCGCAGGGCCGGAAGTCTCTCTCGGCCTGAGCGCGGCAGACAGGTATGCCATGACACCGCCGGTGTCCCCCGTGACCGGACGAGCGCCGGGCGAGGGGGACCTGGCGGTTTCGCGTTCCATGGAGACCCTACGCAAACGAGCGGACTTTCTCGCGGCCAACTCGGGACGGCGAGCGGTCACGCCGGGTTTCGTGCTGCTCGGGCGCGACCGGGGTGACGGTGACGACCCCCGGGTCGGCTTCACCTGCTCGAAGAAGGTCGGGAACGCAGTCACCCGCAACCGCGCCAAGCGCCGCCTGCGCGCGCTGGCGCGCGAAACGCTCGCACCGCTGGCCCGGGCCGGCTGGGACTACATCTTCATCGGTCGGCGTGACGCCACCGTTTCACGGTCCTACGCCGACCTCTCCGCCGACCTTGCCAGAGCGCTTGCGAAGCTTCACGGAGACGCCCCATGACGCCTCTCGCCTGGACGTTCTCGCTGCCCGTCCGGGCCTACCGGCTGGTGCTGAGCCCCTGGGTCGGCCGGTCCTGCCGGTTCCACCCGACTTGTTCTGCCTATGCTCTCGAAGCGCTCGAGACACATGGGGGGCTGAAAGGCGGCTGGCTCACGCTGCGCCGGATCGCGCGGTGCCACCCACTGGGCGGATCTGGTGTCGACAACGTGCCGCGGAAGCGCTGAGGGTTCCTGCGCGCGTCGCATCGTACGCTGAACGCGGAAACCCACGACGGTCCCGGCTGTGGCCGCTCATGGCACCGTCAGGCCGGGCGCGTGCCCGGAATTCTCTGCATCAGGACCTGCATGGCAGAGGGCCTGTCGAAGGCTGGTCTCAGGATCTCACCAAACGCATTGCATTCTTCGACGCCCGGCTGACGACGGGGAAGCAGACCGTTCCGTCCGCTTGCAGTCGCCGCCGCATCCGCCGACGACCGCGAAGCCTGCTGCGCGTCGAGCGGGCTCTCCCGGCACCGAAGCGGGCGTTGGGGAGACGCCGAGCCGGTCAGAGCTTCTCGAAGGTGATGATGACCTCGCCGATCCGAACGCCGTAGCGGCTCATGTAGGCCCGGTTGAGCAACCGGTCGTCGCTCAGGAGCCACATCCAGTCGTCAAAGCTCGCGCGCAGCGTTTCGACGCCGCCGTCTGCCGCCGGGATCGGCAGGTCGATGGTGTAATTCCAGTTGAACGTGTCGCCGCGTTCCTCGCCGGTCGCCAGTCCGATCACCCCCGGTGCGGTACCTTCCCACGTGTCGGCGCCGGTCTTCTTGAGCGTCCAGACGCGGCGCTCGGTGGAGCCGTCCTCGTAGACGAAATCCTCCACGAGCCGCAGCCTTTCGCCGTCCCAGTCACCGCGCACCTCGACCTCGAACCGGCGACGGACCGTGCCGAAGAGGTCCTGGAACTGGCCATGGGCGACGAGACGCCCGTCGAAGAATTCCTCGAGGTCGAGCTTCCGGTCGGAAAGCTTCTCGTCGTCGAGCGAGGGCGTGCCGCAGGCCGTGAGGGCGAGAAGAGAGAAGGCGGCGAGAAGGCGCATGGGTGTCTTCCTGTTTGTCGAGGGGATACGCGCGGCATAGGGATGCGGATGAGTCCTGATCGCGCTTGTCCCTATCTCGGGCCCCGGGGGGCGCCCCGGGCCTTCCCGGGTCTCGACCGCCTTCGCCGCGCCGTCTAGGCAGCCGCCGCCCGCTCTGGCATACCATGCCCCATGCTCGACGATACAGACGACATCCATCCGCTGTTTCACGGTGCTCCGAAAACCACGGAGTTCAAGAAGCTCCGCAAGCGGATCGTCCAGAACGTCCGCGAAGCCATAGAGCAATACGGCATGGTCGAGCCGGGATCGAGGTGGCTCGTCTGCCTTTCGGGCGGCAAGGACAGCTACACGCTTCTCGCCGTGCTTCACGAACTGAAATGGCGCGGCCTCCTTCCGGTGGAGATACTTGCCTGCAACCTCGACCAGGGCCAGCCGGGCTTTCCCGCCACCGTCCTGCCGGAGTTTCTCGAACGCATGGGCGTGCCCCACCGAATCGAATACCGGGATACCTATTCCATCGTCACCGACAAGGTGCCGGCCGGGCGGACCTACTGCGCGCTCTGCTCACGGCTCAGGCGCGGGCATCTCTACCGGGTCGCCCGCGAGGAGGGCTGTTCGGCGGTCGTGCTCGGGCATCACAGAGACGACATACTCGAGACATTCTTCATGAACCTCTTTCACGGTGGACGTCTCGCGACCATGCCGCCGAAACTCGTCAACGAGGAAGGCGACCTCTTCGTCTACCGCCCGCTCGCCCACGTCGCGGAGGCCGATTGCGAGCGGTTCACGCGCGCCATGGGCTACCCCGTGATCCCCTGCGATCTCTGCGGCAGTCAGGACGGGCTCCAGCGCCAGCAGGTCAAGGCGTTGCTCGACGGCTGGGAAGCCAGCAGCCCCGGCCGCCGACAGGTGATGTTCCGGGCCCTGATGAACGCGAAGCCCTCGCACCTGCTCGACCCCGGGCTCTTCGACTTTGCCGCGCTCACCCGCAAGTCCTGACAATTCGACCGACCTCGCCGCCCGCGTTAACCCGGCAATGACTTCGCCCGGGCTAAGGCTCACGGGATGACTGCGGAGGCGGACATGCGCGAAATGAGTGTCTGGCGCGGGCCGGCGTACACGCGGCTTCTTGCGCACCCCGGCATCCTGGCCGGGCTTCCGCCGCTCCTTCTCGCCGCGTATTGGGCGGGCGGGGAAGCGGGGCTCGTCGGATCGGCGGTCGCATGCTCCGTTGCGGGACTTCTCGCCTGGTTTCTGATTCTCCCGGGGCGTCGTGCAGGGGGCATCGATGGCGAGACGGGCCTGCCGAACAGGGCCGCCGCCGTTGCCGAGCTCGGTGAGCTCGAGGCGCGCGGAGAAATCGCCGGCAGGCAGGTGGCGGTAATTGCCGTTGGCCTCGACAGGGTCGAGGACCTTCGCCGCCAGCTCGGAGACGCCTCGCTGAGTGCCCTCCTCGCCGAGGCGGCCACCCGGATCGGCAGTGCGGTCCGCGGCGACGACCTTGTCGTCCGGCTGGACGGTGTCGCCTTCGGAATCGTGCTCTCGCACCTCCGGCGCGCAGACCTCGAGATGCTCATCCAGATCGCCGCGCGGGTGCAGCGCGACCTCTCCGAGCCGTTCCATGCCGCGGGCGCGAAGGTCCATGCGACGGTGAGCGTGGGGCTCTGTCTTCCCAACCGGGCTCCCGGGTTTACCGGCGCGGAGCTCCTTGCCGGGGCCGAGCGCGCGCTTGCGGCGGCGCGGGCGGAAACCGGTGGCGCCATCCGCGCATATTCGGCCGATCTGGTCGATCGCGACCGGCGCGCCTCGGAACTCTCCGCGAGCGCCGCGGAGGCGATTGCGCGGGGCGAGATCCGGCCCTGGTTCCAGCCGCAGGTCTCGACAGATACCGGCCGGGTCACCGGCTTCGAGGCGCTCGCCCGCTGGGAGCGCGGGGCGGGGGAGGTGGTCATACCGGGGGATTTCCTGCCGGCTCTCGAGGCGGCGGGGATGACCGGGCGGCTCAACGAAATGATCCTCACCCATGCCCTCGCCGCGCTTTCGGACTGGGACGCGGCGGGGCTGGGCGTGCCGGGGGTCGCGGTGAACGTCTGCCGCCACGACCTGCGAAATCCGCGCTATGTCGATCAGGTGCGCTGGGAACTCGACCGGTTCGACATCGACCCCGGCCGACTCACCCTGGAACTCCGCGAGATCTCCGCCGGGGATGGGCCCGAGGACATGAGCCTGCGCAATCTCCGGGCTCTTTCCACCCTCGGCTGCCGGATCGATCTCGACGATTTCGGCACCGGATCCGCCCCGCTCGGCGACCTTTCCCGCTTCGCGGTCCGCCGGATCAAGATCGACCGCAGCTTTGTCGCCCGGGTGGACAGGGACCCGGACCAGCAGCGCATGGTCTCCGCGATTGTCACAATGGCCGAGCGGCTGGAGATCGACACCCTGGCTGAAGGGGTCGAGACGCTCGGTGAACACGCCATGCTCGCGCAACTCGGCTGTCGGCATGTGCAAGGCTACGCCGTGTCGGCGCCGATGCCGGCAGCCGAGGTACCAGGCTGGCTCGAGCGCCGCACCGCCCAACATGCCCTGCCCGAAATCATCGGGGGCGACCGGGGCGTGACCGGGCAGGGGCGCGACGGGAAAACCGCTTGACGTTTGGCCCCCTGGCCGGTTGAACCTGCCCGGAACTCCCAGACCGGCAAGGTGGTTGCGTCATGGACGATCAAAACCGGAATCTTCTGCTTGCGACGGCGCTGAGTTTCCTGGTCATCGTTATCTGGTTCCTGCTGTTTCCGCCGGAGGAACCCGCTCCTCCGCCCGAGCCTGCGGCGGCGACCGACAGTCTGCCGGCCCAACCGCCCGCCACGGTCCCCGGCGGGGCCCAGCCGCCGGCGGACAGGGGGGCGGCTGGCGGCGAAACGGCCGCCGGCGAACTGCCGGAGGAGGCCCCGCGCGCGGACATCGTGACGCCGCGGCTGCAGGGTTCCGTTTCGCTCCAGGGCGGACGGATCGACGACCTTTCGCTGAAGGACTATCGCGAGTCGCTCGAACCGGGTGCGGATATCGTCCACCTCCTGAACCCGTCGGGCACGGAGAATGCCTATTACGCGCTCTATGGCTGGGTTCCCGGTGGCAACCTTGACTTTGAGGACGTGCCGGGCGCGGATACCGACTGGCAGGTGGTCGACGGCGACACGCTGGCCCCGGGCGCTCCGCTGACCCTCCAGTGGTCGAACGGCGAGGGCCTTACCTTCCAACGCCAGATCGCGGTGGATGACGACTACCTCTTCACGGTCACCCAGTCGGTCACCAACACCACGGGCAGCACGGTGCGCATGGCGCCCTACGGCGCCATCGCCCGCCATGGGGTGCCGGATGACCTGAAGGGCTTCTTCATTCTCCACGAGGGTGCTGTCCGCATGTCCGACGGCGAGCTTTCCGAGACGAGCTACGACGGCATGACCGATCTCGGCGCCGACCCGCTCTGGGGGCCGTCCGCGGAGGTCGTCCAGGTCGAGGAGAACGGCTGGATCGGCATCACCGACCATTACTGGATGACCACGCTCATCCCCGATCCCGGCACCCCCTTCACCTCGGTCGCGCGCTATTTCGCCGCCGAGGACACTTATCGCACCGAGATCCGCCTGCCGACGATGGAGGTCGCTGCGGGACAGACACAGTCGACGACCACCCATCTCTTCGCCGGCGCCAAGGAATGGGAGGCAATCCGCGGCTACGAGCGCGAACTCGGGGTCGAGCGTTTTGTCGATTCCATCGACTGGGGCTGGTTCTATTTCCTGACGAAGCCGATCTTCCAGTTGCTGCACTGGCTCAACGGGGTGATCGGCAACATGGGCTGGTCGATCATCGGGCTGACGGTGATCATCAAGATGGTCCTGTTCCCCCTCGCCTACAAATCCTACGCCTCGATGGCGAAGATGCGCGAACTTCAGCCCGAGATGGAAAAGATCAAGGAACGGACGGGCGACGACCGCCAGAAGCTCCAGACCGAGATGATGGAGCTTTACAAGAAGGAGAAGGTGAATCCGGCCTCCGGCTGCCTGCCGATCCTTCTGCAGATCCCGATCTTCTTCTCGCTCTACAAGGTGATCTTCGTCACCATCGAACTTCGGCACGCGCCCTGGATCGGCTGGATTCGCGACCTTTCCGCTCCCGACCCCTCGTCGATCTACAACTTCTGGGGCATCGCGCCGTGGGGCACTCCCGAGCCGGGGTCGATTCTCGCGCTTATCTTCATCGGCATCCTGCCGCTCGGCCTCGGTGTCTCGATGTGGCTCCAGCAGAAACTGAATCCCGCGCCGACCGACCCGACCCAGGCGGCGATCTTCGCCTGGCTGCCCTGGGTGTTCATGTTCATGCTCGGCTCGTTCGCTTCGGGACTCGTGATCTACTGGATCGCGAACAATGTCATCACCTTCACCCAGCAGTACGTCATCATGCGCAGTCATGGCTACAAACCGAACGTGTTCAGCAACATCCTGTCGACCTTCCGAAGGAAGGCGGCGGAAGGCGGAGAGCCTCCGGCGAAGAAGTGAGCCTGTCTCTGACCCATATCTGGCGGCATCCCCTCAAGGCCATCGGCCGGGAGGAGGTCGCCGGAGCCGAGCTCACTGCGGGAGCATGGCTTCCCTTCGACCGGGTCTGGGCGGTCGCCCATGATGCGGCGAAGCTCGAAGGCGGCGGCTGGGCGATGAAGGCGAACTTTCTGCGTGGGGTGACCGAACCGAAGCTGATGGCCGCGACGGCGAGGATGAACGAGGCCGGCGACGTCCTGACGCTCGAACATCCGGAGGCGGGAACCCTCGCCTTCCATCCCGACGACCCGAGCGCGACCCCTGCCGTCCTCGACTGGCTCTCCCGGATCTGGCCGGCCGCCCTCCCCGCGCCGACGGGGATCTACCGCGCCGCCGACGCGCATCTTACCGACGTGCCAGGCGCCTGGCTTTCGCTCCATTGCCACGCCACCCACCGCGCGGTGGAAGAGCGGCTTGACCGCGACCTCTCCATCCACCGCTGGCGGGGGAACCTCTGGATCGAGGGAGCCGAGCCCTGGGCAGAGTTTGACTGGGTCGGCAGGCACATCGCCATCGGCACGGCGGTCCTCGAGGTGCGGGAGCGCATTACGCGCTGCAAGGCGACCATGGCCAACCCCGAGACGGGCGAACGCGACGCCGACACGCTGGCAACGCTGAGGACATGGGACCACCAGGATTTCGGGGTCTATGCCGAGGTGATCGAGGGCGGCCATATTGCCCCGGGCGACCCGGTGCGCGTGGCTTGATGGAGTTGTCCTTCCCCGTCACCGAGGTGAGCGAGGCCGGGCGCGAGGCGGGCCGGCTCCTCTTTGCCGGGCAAACGGCATTTCTGAAGGGGGTCGTCGCGATGGACGGACTTCCGCCGGCGGACCGTGTCGAGGTCTGCTTCGCGGGCCGCTCCAATGTCGGAAAATCGACGCTGATCAACGCGCTCACCGGCCGGAAAGCGCTGGCCCGGGCGTCGAACACCCCGGGGCGCACCCAGGAGATCAACTATTTCACGTTGGGCGACAGCCATTACCTCGTCGATCTGCCCGGTTACGGCTTCGCCGAAGCGCCGGTCGATGTGGTCGCGCGCTGGCAACGGCTTCTGAAGGATTACCTCTCGGGGCGCGCGACGCTCCGGCGCGCCTTCGTGCTGATCGATGCACGGCACGGAGTGAAGCCGGTCGACGAAGAGATAATGGCCTTGCTCGACTCTGCCGCGGTGACCTTCCAGGCGGTGCTGACCAAGGCCGACAAGCCAAAGGCGGGCGCGCTCGACGCGGTGCTGCGCCAGGTGCGCGACCGCCTTCGCACCCATCCGGCGGCGTTTCCCGAGATCGTCGTGACATCCTCCGAAACCGGCGAGGGCATCGACACCCTCCGCGCGATCATCGCCGCGCAGGCCTGACCGGCCCTTGAGCGCCGCGCCCCCGCCGTCTAGGAGAGGGCGACGCCAGAGGCCACGCATGAAGCCCAGAGACATGAACCGCGACTGGATCGCCACTGCCCGGACCCTGTCCGAGGCCCTGCCCTACCTCCAGCGCTACGACGGCGCGACGGTGGTCATCAAGTTCGGCGGCAACGCGATGGGCGATGCCGAGGCGATGGCGGGGTTCGCGCGCGACATCGTGCTGATGCGACAGGTGGGCGTGAACCCCGTCGTCGTCCATGGCGGCGGGCCGATGATCAACGATCTTCTGGGCAAACTCGGGATCAGGTCCGAATTCGTGAACGGCAGACGGGTGACCGACGAAGCGACTGTCGAAGTCGTCGAAATGGTCTTGTCGGGCCTCATCAACAAGCGGATCGTCCAGGCGATCAACGGTCAGGGCGGCCGCGCGGTCGGGGTTTCGGGCAAGGATGCCAACCTCATGATCTGCACCCAGGCCGATCCCTCTCTCGGGTATGTCGGCCACCCAGACGAGATGAACCCGGCGTATCTTCAAAGCCTCGCGGAGGCCGAGATCATTCCCGTCATAGCCCCCATCGGCATGGGCAGGGGCGGAGAGACCTTCAACGTCAACGGCGACACCGCCGCGGGCGCCATCGCGGCCAGCCTCAAGGCCGACAGGCTCTTGCTGCTCACGGACGTCGCCGGGGTGAAGGGCAGCGCGGGCGAGGTCGTCACCGAACTCAGCCCCGATCAGATCCGCGACATGATCGGCGACGGAACCATCGCCGGGGGTATGATCCCCAAGGTCGAGACAGCGCTCGACGCGATCGCGGGTGGCGTGCGGGCCGTGGTCATTCTTGACGGGCGGGCACCCAACGCCTGTCTTCTGGAGCTCTACACCGAGCACGGCGCCGGCAGCCTCATTCGTCAGCCCCGGTAGCTCGCACGGGCCTCGAGGGTGTCACGCTCCCGTGACATGAGGCGCACTTGCCGACCGGGTGCGACTTGCGGCACTGTCCCCGCAGCAAGTGATCGTAATCTTGAGATATTCCTGCCGGTGAGCCTGACGCTTATCCTGATGCGCCATGCCAAGTCAGCCTGGGACGATCCGGCGCTGGACGATTTCGACCGTCCGCTGAACGGCCGCGGGCGGGCATCGGCCCCGGTGATCGGCCGCTGGCTCAGCGAACGCGGCCATCTGCCCGACGAAGTGGTCGTTTCGGGTGCAAGACGCACGGTGGAGACATGGTCGCGCATGGCTGGCAACCTGCCTGCAACGGCGACGATGCGCTCCGATCCGGTGCTCTATCACGCAAGCCCCGAGACGATGCTCGGGCTGATGAAGGGCGCGGCCTCGCCGACGACAATGTTCATCGGCCACAATCCCGGTCTTGCCGAGTTCGCCGGCAGGCTGGCTCGCGCACCCTACCCCCACGACCGGTTCGAGGATTTTCCGACCGGGGCCGTGGCAGTCATGAATTTCGACGCCGCGTCATGGGGCAGGGTCGACTGGGGCACCGCCGAGGTCGTCGATTTCGCCGTGCCGCGCGAGCTTATGGAGTGAGCCGGACAGGGTGAAGAACCCGGGCGCGCCTCGACCCTTGCACGGGTCCCGCCTTCAGGCCGGAAGCTCCTTCTCAATGGCCGAGAATCTGGCTCAGGAACAGCTTCGTCCGGTCCGATTGAGGGTTGCCGAAGAATTCCTCGGGCTCGTTCTGTTCGACGATCTGGCCGGCATCCATGAAGATCACCCGGTTTGCGACCTTTCGCGCGAATCCCATCTCATGGGTCACGCAAAGCATCGTCATGCCTTCCTCGGCGAGTCCGATCATCGTATCGAGCACCTCGGAGATCATCTCGGGGTCGAGAGCCGAGGTCGGCTCGTCGAAGAGCATTATGCGCGGCCGCATGCACAGGCTGCGCGCGATGGCGACGCGCTGCTGCTGACCGCCGGAGAGCTGGCCGGGGTACTTGTCGGCCTGCTCGGGTATCTTGACCTTCTCGAGAAAGTGCATCGCGGTCTCTTCGGCCTCACGCTTCGGTGTCTTGCGGACCCAGATGGGCGCGAGAGTGCAGTTTTCGAGAATGCTCAGATGCGGGAAAAGGTTGAAGTGCTGGAACACCATCCCGACTTCCGAGCGGATCTTGTCGATGTTCTTGATATCCGACGAAAGCGTCGTCCCGTCGACCTCGATCGTGCCCTTCTGGTGCTCCTCGAGCGCGTTGATGCAGCGGATGAGCGTCGATTTCCCCGACCCGGAGGGGCCGCAGATGACGATGCGCTCGCCACGGTAGACCGTGAGGTCGATGTCGCGCAAAACGTGGAACGCGCCGTACCACTTGTTCATGTTCCGGATGTCGATGGCGACTTCGTCGGACACCTTGGGCGCTTCCGTCTGGTCGGGAGCCTGGTCTGTCATGGCCATGGGTCGTCTCTCCTATTGCCGATCGGTGGCAAGCTGACGCTCGAGCCACTGCGAATATTGCGAAATGCCGTAGCAGACGATGAAGAACAGGAGCGCCGCGAAGCCGAAGACTTCCCAGTAGACGCCACTCCATTCGGTCGAAGACAGGATCGGTCCCCGGATGATTCCGACGAGGTCGAACATCGATATCACCGAGACGAGAGTCGTATCCTTGAAGAGCCCCACCGCGACGTTGACGATGCCGGGGATGGAGATCTTCAGCGCCTGGGGCAGGATGATGAGCCGCATGGCCTGTGCGTAGTCGAGCCCGAGGCTGTCAGCGGCCTCGTACTGGCCCCGCGGCAGTGCTGCGAGCCCGCCCCGGATCACCTCGGCGATATAGGCGCCGGCGAACATGGTGATCATGATGATCACGCGCAGGATCAGGTCGAAGTTCGTCCCCGGCGGGAGGAAATACGCGAGCACCACGTTGGCGACGAAAAGAAGCGTGATCAGCGGCACGCCGCGCACGAACTCGATGAAGACAACGCAGATCCACTTGATGATCGGCATCGACGATTGCCGGCCGAGCGCGAGAACGATCCCGAGGGGCAGCGAGAGCGACACGCAGACAACCCCGAGGATCATGTTGAGCATGAAACCTCCGATGTTGCGCGTCTCGACCTGGCTGAGGGCAAGCACGTTCGTCTCCTCGCCCACGACGAAGCCCGAGAGCCACCAGAACACGAGGGCCGACACAATGCCGCCGAAGAAGCCCATCGCAAAGGATTGCTCGACGAGGCGGGAATAGACGACGTAGCCGAGCACGACCCCCAACAGGGCTGTGACGGGCACGAGGAGGGAGCCGCCCCAGACCAGCCAGTAGGCGACAAAGGGATAAAGCAGCGTGAAATAGAGGAGCTTCCGGGGCACGTTCTGAAACAGCACCGGCGCGAAGGCGACCCCGAGCAGAACGAAGGCCGTCACGGGACGCCAGTAGATGTCGTTGGGATAAATCCCGAAAACCATCTGCCTCCAGGTCGCGCCGATGGCAGCGAAGCAGCCGCCCGACGCACCGGCAAGCTGCTCGTTGCAGTCGCGCACCGACTCAGCACTCCAGACGCCATTGAAGATCCACGGCAAGAGCACCGATAGAAGCGAGTAGATCGCCCAGATCGCCGCAACCGTGAGAATTCCGTTGGGGATCGAGGAGAAGAGGTTCTCACGCACCCACTTTATCATTCCGGTCTCCGCCACCGGCGGGGCCTGGGGCGGAAGCGGTTCGTGCCGGACGAAGGCGGGTGAGCGGGGAGCAGATGTGGTCATTCGTGCGCTCCTTCGGGCCGGCTCATATCAACGCTCCTTCAGCTTCATGGCGTTGTTGTAGAGGTTCATCACCGCCGAAATACCGAGCGAAATGAGCAGGTAGAACAACATCAGCAAGAGAATTGCCTCGATCGCGCGTCCGGTCTGGTTCAGCGTGATGCCCCCCAGTGTCCCGGTGATGTCCATGTACCCCACCGCGATCGCGAGCGAGCTGTTCTTGGTGAGATTGAGATATTGCGAGATCAGCGGCGGGATGATGACCCTGAGCGCCTGTGGCAGGATGACAAGCGACATGATGCGCCTCGGCCGGAGGCCGAGCGAAGCCGCCGCCTCGGTCTGCCCCGTGGAGATGGCCTGGATGCCGGCGCGCACGTTCTCGGCAATGAAGGCGCCGGTGTAGAGTGCCAGCGCGAACCAGAGCGCGATGAGCGAGCCCCGCACCTGGATGCCGCCGGAAAAGTTGAAGCCACCGAGTTCGGGGTATTCCAACGTGATGGGTCGGCCCATGATGAAGTACATCAGAAGCGTCGGGACGATGAAGATCGCAACGCTCGGCCAGCCCATCGGCAGGAGACGACCGGTGTCGAACAGCAGCTTCTTGGCGAAGCGTCGGTAGAAGAAGATCGCGAAGATCGACAGGATGAAGGTCGCGACCACGACGATCGAACCGTCGCCCCAGAGCGGTTTCGGAACGTAGATGCCACGGTTCGTCAGGGCCACCGCGTCGAGCCACATCGAGGCGGCGGGGTCGTCGCCGCGAAAGGCGCTTGGCTGAGGCAGGCCGAAACTCATGATCGAGAAGATGATCAGGATCCAGATCAGCACCGGAACGTTGCGGAAAAGCTCGACATAGGCCGACATCAATCTGGCGACGATCCAGTTTTTCGACAGCCGAAGCACCCCGGCCACGACGCCGAGAATCGTGGCGGTCACGCAGCCCAGAAACGCCACGATGAGGGTATTCATCAGCCCCACCATCGAGGCCCGCAAATGGGTATCCTGGCTCGTGAACGGGATCGGCTGCTGGTTGATGTCGTAGCCGGCGGTCTCGCCGAGAAACTGGTAGGAAATGTCCTGGCCGAGGCTTTCGAGGTTCCGGACCGCGTTCGATGCCAGCCAGCTCATGAACAGGATCAGCAGCACGAGCGCGATGAATTGAAAGGTGAGACTGCGGTACCGCGTGTCGTTGACGAGCATCGACAGGCGAAACGACTCCTGCGGCGGATCGGTCAGTGTCGTCATCCGGACTGTCCCTGCTGATTTTTTTCCGAAGGCGCCTCAGGCGCACCGGGCCGGGGTCCCCACCCCGGCGGCCGGATACGAGAAGGGCGCGGAATGACCGCGCCCTTCTGCGTTGCGTTTACCGGAACGGCGGCGAGTAGAGCAGGCCGCCGTTGGTCCACTGCGCGTTGAGGCCGCGCGCCAGACCGATCGGGGTCGCTTCGCCGATGTTCTTGGCGAAGATCTCGCCATAATTGCCGTTGGCCTTGATGGCGCGGACGGCCCACTCGTTGTCGAGGCCCATCATCTCGCCCAGGTTGCCGGCGGTGCCGAGCATCCGGTTGATCTCCGGGTTGTCGGTCGGCGCCGACGCCAGCTCGTCGATGTTGGCCGAGGTAACGCCAAGCTCTTCGGCCGCGATGAGCGCGTTCAGCGTCCAGCGCACGACATCACCCCACTCGCTGTCGCCGTGACGGACGAGGGGCCCGAGCGGCTCCTTCGAGATGATCTCGGGAAGGATCGTGTAGTCGCCCGGGTTCGGGAAGGACGACCGCTGGGCGGCGAGACCCGAGGCGTCGGTGGTGTAGACGTCGCAGGCCCCGTCGATGAACTGCTGCCGGGCTTCGGCTGCGGTTTCGATCGGCACGGGCTCGTAGCTGATGTTGTTGATGCGGAAGAAGTCCGCGAGGTTCAGCTCGGTCGTGGTGCCGGTCTGGATGCAGACGGTCGCGCCGTCGAGGTCCTTCGCCGAAGAGACGCCGAGGGCCGAGGGCACCATGAAGCCCTGACCGTCGTAGTAGTTGATGCCGGTGAACTCGAGGTTGAGATCGGTGTCACGCGAGTATGTCCACGTGGTATTGCGAGCGAGCATGTCGATCTCGCCCGAGTTCAGGGCCGTGAAGCGAACCTTGTTTGTGGTCGGCACGAACGTCACCGCCTCGGGGTCGCCCAGGACGGCGGCGGCCACAGCCCGGCAGACCGCAACGTCGAAGCCTTCCCAGCGATTGGTTTCCTGATTGAGTTCGGCGAAACCGGTCAGGCCGGTCGAAACGCCGCAATTGAGAGACCCGCGCTCGCGGACATCGTCAAGTGTCTGGGCAGACGCAGAGCCAGCGCCGAATGCGGCCACGGTCAGCGCGCCAAGCACAAAAGTGTTTTTCATGTGTATCCTCATCCTGGTTTTCCGCCCGTTGTGGGCGGTTGTCGCCCTCCCTTCAGGAGATGCATTTTTTTGCAAGAAACTCTTCTCGCCGGGTAATAGTGTGCTCGGATGAAGGCTATCCGGTCAAGTGCGGGGGGCGAAAATTCTAAGCGCTTCGACTATTGGAATGTAAGGGAAAAAGACCGTTATCGCCCAAAGCTCAGGCGTCTGGCCGGGAGAGTGCATAGAATCGCAGCGCCTGATTTATCGCCGCATGACGTGTCTCGGCCATGGCTTCGGCCTCCTCGTCCGGCCCCCATTGCTCGATCTGCCAGAGCTCGTCGAGCCGCGCCGCCTGCCAGAGCGTGTCGGCATCCGCGTGCCCGGAAAGGCCGGCAAGCCCGAGCACCAGCGACCCTGTCAGCGTGACAACTTCGTGAAGCGCGGTCAGGCCGCAGGGGTCGAACCGGTGCACGGCTTCCGACAGCGCAGCCAGAGCAGCCGGGTCCTGATCTTCGGGCATGACGCCGAAAACGGGGCGCAGCCTGGCGCCGTAGGTCTCTGCGACCCATGCGAGATAGGGGTCCCAGACCTCCGCCTGGCGAGCGATGAGTTCTACCGGCTGCGTGGCCCGGTAGCAGACCAGGTCGGTCGCCGCATAGGCGGCGAGCATGCCGGCCACCGGCGCAGGGTCGGGCGCCACCTTGTCGATGGCCGAATTCAGCGCGCGTGTGAACGGCATCGTCTCGGGCAAGAGCCTTTCCCCCTGCGCACGCCATTCTCCGGCGACCGCTTCCGCGAGACCCACGGTCGGAGCGAGAAGTGGCGCGCGGTGCGGGGTACGGATCGGCCGCGTATCGAGCCAGATCGCGTGACCGCCCTCGTCCGGCCGAACGTGGACCTCGGTCCAGAATCTCCGGGGCGCCCAGTCGTTCATGCGAAGACCTCCGATACCTCCCGGATCGCGGTGCCGAGCGCACCGAAATCCTTGATGACGGCGCCTGGCCCCGTCTCGGCCAGGAACCCTGAAGGTTGATGGCCCGCGACGCGCCCGTTGGCCACTCCAGCCGCGCGACCTCTACCGATATCAATCACCGCATCGTCCGCGAATTCCGCGCCGACCTCCACAAGGCCCGCCTCGATCGGGAGGAGGGCGCCGCGACAGGCATCCGCCCGGTTTTGGATATCGTCCATGTCGAGATCGGGCTCGAACCTTGCGATGGCAAACCGCGGCGGGCGACCGACAATGGAGCGGCACTCGGACCGGTCGCGCGCGGATCGCCCGCCAGCCATCGCCGCAAAGGCGGCGACAACCTGCGCGGTGCCGTCGACCAGCGTGCCGTCGACATCGAAGAGAACGAGCGAGGGACCGGTCACGAAATCTCCTCGAACGGGTCGGCCGGCGCGTCTTCGGGGCGCCAGCCCAGCATCTCCCAGGTGCGCATCATGTGCTCGGGCAGCGGAGCGACGAGCGTGAGCCGCTGTCTCGTTACCGGGTGGGTTAGCGCAAGCGATCGGGCGTGCAGATGGAGCTTCCTCGAGATCGCCCCGCCGAGCCCCGCGCCCCAGCCATCGCCGAGGTTCTCCTGCCCCGACCCGCCGTATTTTCCGTCGCCGACGATCGGATGGCCGATCTCGGCCATGTGCGCCCTGAGCTGGTGCGTGCGGCCCGTGACCGGCACGAGCGCAACCCAGGAGAGCCGCCCGCCGAGGTTGGAGATGACGGCGTAGTCGGTCGTCGCCCGCCGGGCGCCCGCCGTGTCGGCCACCGCGTCGGGCTGGACGGCATGCATCTTCTCGCCCTGTCCGCCGGCCTTGACGAGACCGTAGCGGATCGTGCCCATGACGGGCTTCGGAGTGCCGGCCACGGCCGCCCAGTAGATCTTGCGTGCCTCGCGGGACTGGAAGGCTTCTGCGAGCTTCGCCGCCACCGCCCGCGTGCGGGCCAGCAGAAGCACTCCGGAGGTGTCCTTGTCGAGGCGGTGAACGAGGCGCGGCTTTTCGTCGAGGCCGAACTTCAGCGCCTCCGCAAGCCCGTCGACATGCCGCTGCTGCTTCGAGCCGCCTTGCGTGGCGAGGCCGGGTGGCTTGTTGAGCGCGATGATATGGTCGTCGCGCCAGATCACGGCGGCCCGGATCATTTCGGCATCGGCCTCGTCGACCGCTGAGGCGGGCCCGGGAGAGACGGGCGCAGCAGAGTCCGGAAGAGGCGGCAGGCGCACCGCCTGGCCATGCTCCACGCGGGTCGATGCCTTCACCCGGCCTCCATCGACGCGGATCTCGCCCTTGCGGCACATCTTCTCGATCCGCCCCTGGGAGACATGCGGGAAACGGCGGCGCAGCCAGCGGTCGAGCCGCTGGTCGCCTTCGCCTTCCGCGACGACCACAGTCTG
This sequence comes from uncultured Rhodobacterales bacterium, assembly GCA_964588375.1. Classification (GTDB taxonomy): domain Bacteria; phylum Pseudomonadota; class Alphaproteobacteria; order Rhodobacterales; family Rhodobacteraceae; genus JASJAR01. The sequence continues at coordinate 30,023 of CAZPPH010000015.1, forward strand.
CACGCCGCTCATGGGTGCGAGACCGGGGCCCGGGCCCGGAGCCCGGGGTATTTCGACCACGACGAAGTCATCACGCCAGGGTCCTCGCCATGACGAGGCCAAGGGCAAGCGCACCCACAGAGAGCCCCACCGACATCACGACATAGGCGGCCGCCTGCCCCCAGTCGCCCCGTTCGAACAAGGTCATCGTTTCGAGTGAAAATGCCGAGAACGTGGTGAAACCCCCGAGAAGCCCCGTCATCACGAAGGGTGAAAGATGGGTCAGACCACGCTGTGCGGCGAAAACGACGAAAACGCCCATGAAGAACGAGCCGACGACGTTGGCGGTCATGACACCAAGGGGGAAGCCCGGGCCTGTCAGCCGGAACATGGCGATGCCGAGGCCGTAGCGTGCCACGGCACCGAGCGCGCCACCGATTGCCACCATGAGAACGTTTCCGAGCATGGGCGGGTGCTTCGGCGCAAGGGGTGCGCTTGTCAACCGCCGTGCCGCTTCGCGCGGAGCCTGGCGAAATAATCGAGCCGCTTTTTCAGCTCGCGCTCGAAGCCGCGCTCGGGAGGCTGATAGAGAACGGGGCGCTTCATCGCGTCGGGGAAGTAGTTCTGCCCCGAAAATCCGTCTGCGGCATCGTGGTCGTATTCATAGCCGGCACCGAAGCCCTGCTCTTTCATCATCTGCGTCGGCGCGTTGAGGATGTGTTTCGGCGGCGGTTCCGACCCGCTTTCCTTCGCCAGCCGCCGTGCGGCCTTGTAGCCCGCGTAGACGCCGTTCGATTTCGGCGCGAGGGCGAGATAGACCAGCGCCTCGGCGATTGCGAGTTCGCCTTCGGGAGAGCCGAGGCGCTCATAGGTTTCCCACGCGCTCACGCAGATCGCGTTCGCCTGCGGGTCAGCGAGCCCGATGTCTTCGATGGCCATGCGGGTGATGCGCCGGGCGAGGTAGCGCGGGTCCTCGCCGCCTTCGAGCATGCGCGCGAACCAGTAGAGCGCCGCGTCGGGGTCGGAGCCGCGGACGGATTTGTGGAGCGCGGAAATGAGGTTGTAATGCGCGTCGCCGCTCTTGTCGTACTGCGCCGCGCGGCGCTGGAGCCGGGCCGTGAGCGCGTCGGTCGTGAGCTTGTCCTTCGCGCCCCAGGACGCGACCTGCTCGACGAGGTTCAGAAGGGCGCGACCGTCACCGTCGGCCATTTCGAGAAGCGCCTCGCGCGCGGGGCCGTCGAGCGGCAGCGGCCCGACCTCGGCCTCGGCGCGCTGCGCGAGGCGCTCCAGAGCGGCGAGGTCGAGCCGTTCGAGCACGAGGACCTGTGCGCGGGAGAGCAGCGCGCGATTGAGTTCGAAAGACGGGTTCTCGGTGGTCGCCCCGACGAGGAGGAGCGTGCCGTCTTCCATGTGCGGCAGAAATCCGTCCTGCTGGGCCTTGTTGAAACGGTGAATCTCGTCGACGAAAAGCAGAGTGCCCTGCCCGTTCACGCGCCGGTGCTTTGCCGCCTCGAAGACCTTCCGGAGCTCGGAAACCCCGGTGAAGATCGCACTGATCTGGACGAAGGCGAGGTCGGTTTCGGCCGCGAGGAGCCGCGCGATGGTGGTCTTTCCGGTGCCGGGTGGCCCCCAGAATACGAGTGACGTGAGCTGGCCCGCAGCAAGCATCGATCCGAGAGGGCCGTCGGGGCCAAGCAGATGATCCTGCCCGATCACGTCAGAAAGCGCCTTAGGCCGCAGCCTGTCGGCCAGGGGTCGGGGCGCCGTTTCGGCCCCGGCTGCGATGGGCGCGGTGTCGAATAGATCGGCCATGACGGCCCGAGGTTAACGCCCCGGGCCGCCGAGGGACAGGGCTAGTGCAGTTTCGCCGCCATCGAGATGTTGACGCAGACCGAGGGGTTCGCATCGTCGAAATCGAGAACCGGGCCCGCGGGCACGCACTCGATGCCCGTGCGCCGGGCGAGGCGGCGCGAGTTCTCCGGCACGAGACCGAGAACCGAGGTCGCCCCGAGTTCGCGGGCTGCCCGCACCATCTCCCCGATCAGCGACATCTGCACCCGCATGCGCAGCTTTGCGGGCACGGCTTCCGTCACGAAGACGCGGGAACTCTCCCAGATGTGGCTCGCGACCGGCGCCTCCTCGAACAGGAGACTATCCGGAATGGTCGGCATGAGCCCCCTCTGGGCATCGCGGATCATGTAGGAATAGATGCCCACCTTTGCGGTGGTGGGCGTGAGTCGCACACCCGCAAGGACCTGGCCGAACTCGTGCACGCAGACCCAGCGGCTCGCCGGTGTATCGTACTGGTCGAACTCCATGCCATCGGCGGTGGGCAGATCCCAGTTGTTCCGTTCCACGAACGTCTCATGCCTTGCACGAAGCATGTTCACGAAAAGCTCGCCATGGTTGTGCATATTTCCGAAAGAGAGAGTCGTCACTTGCATAGGTCTAGCCTCCAGCCAGGGTTGGGAAACCGGTGACCGAAGGGGACTAGCGCGTTACAAGAGTCCGTATTCCCGTGCTTTCTTCAGCGCCTGCGCAGTCGTCCGGGCGCGAAGCCGCGCCCTTGCCGACTGGAGCCGCGCCTTGAAGGCGCTTTCGGAGATCCCAAGTTTCGCAGCCGCCGCAGTGTGCCTGTCCCCCTCGGCGAGTAGACGGAGCGCCTCGATTTGCGCTTCGGTCAGCTCGGTCGGGGGCTCGGCGGCTTCATGCAGAACATCGACGATCAACGCCGCTGTCTCGATCTCCTCATCCGTGAATTCGCGATCCGCTCGCGCGATTCCCACGATCGAGCGTGACGAGATCGGACCGCGAGAGATGACAGCCCCGTAGTTGAGCCCATACGAGCGGGCCTGACCGAGAATATTGAACGGATCCGGGAGCTTGATCTCGCTCCACTTGGTCTGGCCCCGACCGCCGAGCCCCCAGAATACAAGGGGGTCACGCAGGGCAAAGGCGTTGTTGTCGTAGACCCTGCACCAGTCATCGTCGTAGGTGCGAACATAGACGAGCGGCGCCGCGAAGCGGATGTGCAGCCCGGCCGAAAAACCCTTTGGCGCAAGCTCTCCGAGGGTGACGAGAAGACGGTCGACCGAATGATCCGCCAGAGGGCCCGTCGCCGCACTCCTGGCCTTCGTCTTGCCCAGTGTCTTCGTCGTGTCGCGCCACATCACAGCCTCTCAGCCCGGGGGGTCTTAAACGGCATTTCGGTCCGGTGAGACGCCCTTCCGGCGAGCTGAAGGGCCTCTGTTGGATACCTGTCCATTTAGACAGGTTGTCCCTCAGGTGGTCAACTTTAAAGTGTATTTTGCAAAAGCCGCACAACGAGAGGTACGATGCCGGACAGTCATGCCCCCCCAACGCCGCTGCAAGATCTCAAATCCGGCGAACGCTCGATCGTTCTGTCTTTTCTGGCACTTAGCGAAAGGGCATCGGCAAGAGACCAAACGCCGATGGAAGAACTGGCGCTCTCCGTCGCATTGAAATCTTCGCTGAAATCAACCCCGAATTGAAAAGGCCGGCCACGATGGGCCGGCCCTGACACTTGCGCATGTGCGGGGAATCAGTCTTCCGCCATGGCCTCTTCCGACTCGAGGCGGGCGCGGTCTGAAGCGCCCTTGGCGTTTTCGTCGCGGTCGACGAGTTCGACGATCGCCATCGGCGCCATGTCGCCGTAGCGGAAGCCCGCCTTCAGCACCCGGACATAGCCGCCCGAACGCTCGGCATAGCGGGGCCCCAGCACCTCGAAGAGCTTCGCGACATGGGCTTCCTGCTTCAGCCGCGACGCCGCCTGCCGGCGGGCGTGAAGATCGCCGCGTTTTCCGAGGGTTACGAGCTTGTCGACGACGCGCTTCAGCTCCTTGGCCTTGGGCAGCGT
>CAZPPH010000016.1:0-33536 GCA_964588375.1 uncultured Rhodobacterales bacterium
AGTGACGGCCGGTGACCGCTACCCGCCCGGGGGTATGAAGCGTATCATGATCTAGGCGAACCAGTCCGCCGCGCCGGTCCAGATCAGCCGTGCCGCGAGCGCGAGCAGGATTGCGTTCAGGATCCAGAAGAAGCGGCCGTCGGTGGTTCTGGTGAGTAGCTGACGGCCGACCACGGTCCCCGCGAAGCCGAAGACGATCATGGCGACGACGAACGGCAGCCATGGGCCGAAGGCGAAGCCGAGAAACCCGAAGGCGATGGTTTTCAGAACGTGCTGGATCGTCATCAACGCCGAGTGGGTGGCGACATGGGCTTCACGCCCGAGCATCAGCGTTTTCACGTAAGACGCGATGAACGGTCCCGTCGCGCCGAAGAACATCGTCAGGAAGCTCGAGAACGCGCCGGTGAGCGCCGACCACTTGCGAAAGATCGCCGGTGGCCGCGTGAACACCGACCAGATTATGAACAGCCCGACCCCGACCTGCACCGCCTGCGCCGGAATGCTGACCACGATCGATCCGCCGAGGGCGACGCCGATCAGCGATCCGCCGACGAAGGCCGGAACGATCGACCACTCGACATGCCGGAGCATGATCGCCGCGCGTCCGAGGTTCGAGCCCACCTGGACGACGCCGTGGATCGGGATGAGAACCGCCGGGGGGAGAACGGACGCCAGGATGGCGATCAGGAGAGCTCCGCCGCCGATGCCGAAGGCGGCTGTGACGAACGACGTGCCGAAACTCGCGGCGAGAAGCGCAAGGGTTGCCGCAAGCGTCATGTCCGGGGGAAGCAGTCCGGCGAGCATCACGTCTCGAACACCGACGGATGAAAGAGCTCTTCGGGTGCGACACGCCGGACGGCGAGGTACTGCTCGACAGAATAGCGGCACATGGTGTCGACTTCCCGCCGGTTGGCGGCGAACCCGTAGCTCCAGAAATCATCACCCATCGCGGCGAGGGTCCGCTCCATCGACGCGTTGAGCCACGGCAGGGTGAGCCGGTTCGCGGAGCCGAGCCAGACATCCTTCAGGCGGGCGATGGCGATTGCCCTCGCTTCGACGAAGGCGTTGTAGACCGACCTTGCGAGACCCGGTTGCTCCTCCAGAAGAGAAGCCCGGATCGCGACGATATGCATGATCGGAAAGAAGCCTGTGCGGCGGTGATATTCGGCCTCCGCGGCCTCGAAGTCGGGAACGAGGCGGCGGATGCGCGTGTCGCCCGCAAGGAACGCGGCGGGCGGCTTCGGTGCAAGCAAGGCGTCTATCCGCCCGTCGAGAAGCAGGTCCTGAAGGGTCTCTCCCTCCGCCACAGGCTCGACGGCCATGTCGTCGGGGAGCGTCAGTGAGAGCCTTTCACGCCGCACTCCTGCGTCGAGCGCTCCCGTCCGCCAGCGGATCGTGGACAGGTCGACGCCGTATTCGTCCTGCAGGATGCCCCGCATCCAGAGACCGGCCGTCATCTGGTATTCGGGGATGCCCACCGACTTTCCGGCAAGATCGGCCGGCGTCCCGATGCCCGAGTTCTCGCGGGCAAAGAAACCGTTGTGACGGAAGGCGCGGGACAAGAAGGCCGGAACCGCGGTGTAGGGTGTCGGACCTTGCGAGACCTGCAGGATGTGGGTCGAGAGCGACATTTCGGTGATATCGAAACGCGCTTCCCGGGCGGCGACCAGGGAAAGCCTCGTTGTCGGGAGAATATGGGTCTCGAGGTCGACCTCAGGAATGAGGACTTTCCCGTCGTGCAGCGGCATCGCCCGGTCGTGGTCCCAGGTTGCGAGGGTAAGCCGTGTCATCGCCCGGCTCCGACAGAGATGACCGGATTGCGCAGGGTGCCGATGCTCTCGATCTCGCTCAGCACCTCGTCGCCCGGAAGGCAGTAGCGCGTCGCGGCGACGAGCCCTTCCGCGGGCTGCCAGGTGCCGCCGAGGTCCCTGTCGACCGACCACGCAGTGCCCGCCGGTGTCCCCGTCAGGATCACCATCCCCGGCTTCAGCGTGAAATTGATGGAGAAGACGTGGATGAGTTCGGCGCAACTCCAGATCATGTCCGATGTGCTCGCCCACTGGCGCAATTCCCCGTTGATACGGGTGCTGAGCGAAAGTCGCTGCGGATCGGTGATTTCGCCGGCGGTGGTGATTACCGGCCCGAGAGGCAGGCTGGTGTCGAACGCCTTGCCGCGGCCGAGTTCATAGAAGACCGTGCCGTCCGGTGTGCGCCGGACCTGCCGGTCGCGCGCCGTCACGTCGTTGGCCACCGTGTAGCCGAAGACATGCGACAGGGCGTCTTCGACCGGGATGTGACGCCCCTCACGGCCGATGACGATGGCCAGTTCGGTCTCGCAGTCGAGCTTGCCGGTGAGGACGGGGTCGTGGACGATGCCGTCGTCCGGACCGATCACGCAATCCATCGTCTTGAGAAAGAATTCCGGTTCCTTCCCGGACAGCGGGGCGTTCGCCTTCTCGGCATTGTGGGCTCGATAGTTGCTGCCCGCGCAGAGTACCGTCGAAGGCAGCAGCGGCGCGGCGAGGCGAACCGCCCCGAGAGGACGGCAGAGCGCGGCGGCGGGCGCTTTCGCGATATCGGCGGCGGTGGCCAGCGCGGCGCTGCCGCCCCGGATGAACGCCGTCATGTCCGCGAACGCCTCTTCGTCGCCGGCTGCCGCGAGATCGACCACGGTATCCCCGGTGACCATGCCGAGGCGGCGCCGCCCCCCTTCAATGAACGTGGCAAGTTTCATCCTCGGCCTCTTCAGGAGAATTCAGGAAAACAGGAACGACATGGTCAGGACGACCCCAAGCACGGCGACCCCGGTCCTCGCGAGCTTGTCGGGCAACCTGCGCGCGAGCTTCGCGCCGATGTAGCCGCCGAAGAGTCCGCCGACGAGGACGCAGATCGCGGCCACCCAGTCGACGAGACCCGAGACCAGCATGGGGCCGACGGCCACGGTCTGGATCGCGCCGGCGAAGAGGTTCTTCGCGCCGTTCACGTGCCCTATGGTCGCGCCGGCCGACGCAGAGAGCACGGCCAGAAGCATGAAGCCGAGGCCCGCACCGAAGAACCCTCCGTAAAAACCGAGTGCGGCGAGAAGAACGCCCGTCGCGGCCTTGAGGCGACCGCCCGGAAAGGCCCACCGCATGAACTCGGTTGTCCGTGGGCCGAGCACGATCGCGACGACCGAGATCCCGAGCAGCACGGGCACGACCTTGACGAAGGCCTCGTCGCTCGAATTCACCATGATGACGGCGCCCGCGAAGGCGCCGACGAGTGCGGGAAGCATCTGCCAGGCAAGCGTTCTCGCGTCCGCGAGGAGCTCGCGCCTGTAGACCCAAATCGCGGGAAGCTGCGATGGAAAGAGGGCGACGCCCTGGGTGACGTTCGCCGCGATCGGCGGCAGGCCGGTCGCCAGCAGGAGCGGAAAGACGAAAAGCTTCGCGCCTCCGGCCATCGCGTTGACCGTGCCGCCGATCAGTCCCGCCGCCAGAAAGATCAGGATCTCGCCGGTCATGCCGTTTGCCGCGCCGCCTTGGACCCGGCCCCGTCGCTCAGGGCGGCAGCGGTCAGAGCGAAATGTCTCTCCGTCAGTTCACAGGTCAGTTCGACATCCCTGGCCAGTGCGGCCCTCGAGATCTCGGCATGCTCGGCCCCCAGATCGCGGGTGCCGAGCCTCTGGTAGACCGAGGCGCGGCGGTATCTCTCGCAAAGGTCGTGCAGCCCCGCCCGGACGCGCAGCAGCCAGCGCGACCCGCAGGCGGAGACGATGGCCGCGTGAAAATCGGCATTGGAGCGTTCCCACGAATCGGGAACGCTGTCGGATACGGTCAGCGCTTCGTCCGCCTTCGCCATGATGTAGCTCGATGCGACCACGCGGGCTTCCCAGGTGTCATCTCCCCTTGCGAGGGAAAGTCTGAGAGCCTCTTTCTCGATCGCGGTTCGCGCAAGGTTCAGATCCTCGAACTCGGCAGGATCGAGCGAGGCCACGGTGAAGCCGCGGTTGCCCTCGGTTCCGACAAGGCCATCCTGCGCGAGTTTCTGCAGCGCTTCCCTGAGAGGAGTGGGGCCGATTCCGTAGATCGTCTTGAGCTTCTCGATCCGAAGCCTCTCGTCGGGGCTACGGATGCCGGCGATGATATCGTGCCGGAGCCGCTTGTAGGCCGCTTCGACCAGCGTCTCGCCATCGGCGTTTCGGATAGGTTCGTTCGGCATGGCTCGTGATGTCCTACCTCGCGGCGCCTCTCAACCGGGATTTGACAGATCTGTCTGCCTATGTTTTGTAGTTCTATCGATAAAAACGCTGAGTGTCGAGATAATGAAACTGATCACCTTCGAAACGGGCGGCGAGACGGCGGCAGGCTTCATCGACGGCGAAGATGCGGTGATCTGTGTCACCGGAGAATCGGCGCGGACAGCGGTTCGAAACCTCGCGGACAAAGGTGAGGCGGCGCTGGAAACATGGCAGAAATCCTCCGGCCGCCGCGTGCCTCTGGGCGAAATCCGGCTGCTGTCGCCGATCCCCGATCCGGTTCGCGACGTGTTCTGCGTCGGCAAGAACTACTACGCCCACGCCGCCGAATTCCACTCGAGCGGGTTCGACTCGAGCGGCAAGGAGGAAGTTCCGGCGCACCCGGTCGTCTTCACCAAGGCGACGACGAGCGTTTGCGGGCCCGGCGACACCGTGAAGGGCTCGCTGGATCCGACCGGATCGGTCGATTACGAGGGTGAACTCGGCGTCGTGATCTCGAAGCGCTGTTTCGGGGTGTCGAAGGCCGACGCGTGGAACCATGTGTTCGGCTATCTCGTTGTGAACGACGTGACATCGCGCGAGCTTCAGAAGCAGCACAACCAGTGGGTCATCGGCAAGGGCATCGACACGTTCTGCCCGATGGGCCCATGGCTCGTCACCGCCGACGAGGTCGGCGACGTGACCGAGCTGGAACTCGTGACCGAGATCAACGGCGAGGAGCGGCAGCGCGCAAAGGTCTCGGATCTCATCTTCGACATTCCCACGCTGATCGAGACCATGTCGCGGACGATGACGCTCCTGCCGGGAGACATCATCGCGACGGGAACGCCCGTGGGCGTGGGCATCGGCTTCAAGCCTCCGAAATACCTCAAGGGCGGCGACAGGATGCGCGTGAGCATATCGAAGCTCGGCGTGCTGGAAAACGAAATCGGCTGAAACGGCCGGAGACCTGCAACTTCAGGGAGGAAGACATGCGGAAATTCATGACGACAACGGCGGCCCTCACGGCTGTCATGGGGCTCGCGACAGCGGCCCAGGCACAGGACGGATACTTCGCGGGAGAGACGATCGACGTGATCGTCCCCTTCGGTCAGGGCGGCGCGACCTTCGTGTCGGCGAAGTTCCTCGAGCCCTATTTCGAGAAGCATCTGCCGGGCAATCCCGAGATCAACGTGATCGACCGCCCCGGCGGCGGGTCGATCCTCGGGGCCAACTGGTTCGAGCAGAACGCCGAGTCGGACGGCACGACGATCCTTTTCACCACGTCCTCGACGGCCAACCCCTTCGTGCTGGGTCAGGAGGGCGTCGAATACCGGCTGGCCGACTACCGGGTCGCCTATTCGCATCCGTTCAGCGCGGTGGCCTACACCTCGCCCTCGACCGGGGTGACGAGCGCGGAGAACATCAGGGAGGCCGATGAGCCGCTGATCTACGGCGGGATCGCCGCCGCGGCCTCGGATCTGCCGGGCCTCCTGTCGTTCGAGGTGCTCGACCTCGACGTTCGGACCGTTCTCGGCTTCAACGGCCGCGGCCCGGTGCGCCTCGCGTTCGAGCAGGGCGAACTCAATTTCGACTACCAGTTCACGCCGGTCTACCTGACGCAGGTGGTGCCATCGGTGGAGGCGGGTACCGCGGTTCCGCTCTGGACCGGTGGGGCGATGGAGGACGGTGTTCTCAAGGGTCGCGACCCGATCGCGCCCGAGCTGCCGTCGGTCTACGAAGTCCACGAGATGCTGACCGGCGAAGCGCCCTCGGGCATCGAGTGGGAAGCGTTCCAGGGCGTCGCATCGGTAACCTACGCGTACGGGCTGACCGGCTACATGCACCCCGACACGCCGCAGGAGGTGCTCGACATCTTCGCCGAGACGGTCGCCGCGATCAACAGCGACCCCGAGTTCCAGGCCGAGAGCCAGGAAGTCACCAACGGGGCGCGGCTGAACGCCGGTCCCGACACCGAGGCCGCGGTCAAGGCGGCGCTGATGCCGTCGGTGGAGGTTCGCGACTACCTGCGCAACCTTCTGAGCGAAAAGTACGGCGTGAACTTCTGATCATCGCCATGGCGCGGGGCCGAAGCACGGTTCCGCGCCGCAATCCGGCGCGTCCGGCCAGGGTATCCCCATGATCGACAACGCGCTCGTCGCGCTCGACGCCCTCTTCGATCCGATGCGGCTCGCGGCGCTTTTCGCGGGCATGATGGTGGGCATGGTCTTCGGGATGCTCCCGGGACTTGGTGGGGTCGCCGCCGTCTCCATCCTCTTGCCCTTCATCTACTACATGGATGACTATTCGGGCCTCGCGATGCTTCTGGGCGCGGTGTCGGTGGTCTACACCTCCGACACCATCACCTCGGTGCTGCTCGGCGCGCCCGGCTCGCCCGCGTCCGCCCCGACGGCGATCGAGGGGCACGCGCTCGCCAAGCAGGGCCAGGCGGCCCGGGCGCTCGGGGTCGGATTTCTCGCCTCGATGGTCGGCGGTCTCGTGGGCGCGGCGGTCCTCTTCTTCGCGATCCCCATCGCCGGGCCGATCGTGCTGCTGCTCTCGACGCCGGAACTCTTCATGTTCTCCCTCGTCGGGCTCTTCTTCGCCTCCTCGATGATCGGCAAGGATCTTGCCAAGGGGCTCGGTGCGGCCTGTCTGGGGCTGCTTCTCGGTGTCGTGGGACCGGCGCAGGCGGCGGCCGACTTCCGCTTCACCTTCGGACAGGTCTATCTTCTCGACGGCTTCTCGCTGACCATCGTGGCGCTTGGCCTCTTCGGTGTCGCCGAGGTCATTTCCATGCTCGCGGCGGGCGGCGGGATAAGCCATCAGCGCATGGAGGTCGCGCAATGGGGCGAGGGCTTCCGCGACTTCTGGCGAAGCAAGTGGCTCGTCCTGCGCGCCTCGTTCATCGGGGTGCTCGGGGGCTTCGTGCCGGCGGTGGGCGCGTCGGCATCGACATGGGTGGCCTACGGTCACGCGATCCGCTCCACGAAGGACAAGTCGAAGTTCGGCAAGGGCGAGATCCGGGGCGTCGCGGCGTCGGAAGGCGCCAACAACGCCACGGTCATCTCCGACCTCGTCCCGACGCTTCTGTTCAGCGTTCCCGGTGGGCCGGCGGCGGCGATCTTTCTCGGCGCGCTGTTCTCGTTCGGCTACTACCCCGGGCCGCGGATGATCACGCAGAACCCCGACCTGATGTTTCTCATCGTCTGGTCTGTCGCGCTGACCTCGGTCGTGGGCGCGGGACTCTGCTTTCTCATCGCGCCCACGCTCGCAAAGCTCACCCGGATACCCTTCGCCATCATCGCGGCGCCTCTGGTGCTCATCATGGTCATCGGCGCCTACCAGTCGACCTCGACGATCGGCGACGTCTTCATGCTGTTCAGCCTCGGCGCGCTCGGCTGGCTCATGAAGCACGGCGGCTGGCCGCGCGCGCCCGCGCTGGTGGGCTTCGTGCTCTCGGGGCCGATGGAGCAGTATTTCTGGCTGTCGAACCAGATCCACGGCTGGTCCTGGCTCGGGCGGCCGGGGGTGCTCCTGATCGCCTCGGTGATCGTCATCCCGCTCCTGCTTTCGCTGGTCCGCTGGCTGCGGACACGGCACACGCCCGGCGAGGAAGGCCCCGGAGACGAGGACGCTCCGCCGCCTGACTCGAACCGCAGCATTGCGCTCGTTCTCGCGGCGCTTGCTCTCGTCATGTTCGCCTACGCGCTCTGGGAGACCTTCACGTTCAATCCGACGTCCCGGCTCATGCCGGCACTCGCGATCGTTCCGGGCCTGCCTCTCGCCCTCTGGCTCTTCGTGCGCGGGATACGCGAATACGAGAACGAATTCGCCCGGGATGGCGGGGAACTGAGTGTCCTCGTCGTTCTCGTGACCTACGCCGTCGCGGTCTGGGCCATCGGTCTCAGCATTCCGACCGTCGCGCTTATTGCCTGGATGCTTCTCGCGAGGGCGAAAATGCGCCTCTGGACCAGCCTCGTCTACGGGGCTGTCGTCTTCGGTATCGTTCGCCTGCTTTTCGACGTCCTGCGCGGGGACGCGCCGGTGGGCGTCTTCCTTCCGATCAGTTGAGAAAGGATCTGCCGATGTCTGACATGATCGACCCCGACATCATCGAGCCGAGCATCGACCCGCATACGAAGAAGATCGGCGTGCGCCACGTCAAGGCGACGAACGCCGCGGGGACCCGTACGAAGATACAGGTCCGGGATTTTCCGGCGGTGTATACCGACGAACCCTCCACGCTCGGGGGCACAAATTCGGCGCCGAGCCCGCTCGAGACCGTTCTCGTCGCCCTCGTCGGCTGCGACGGTGTCATCATCAACGGCGTGGCCACCGCGATGGGCTTTTCCTACGCGGGCGTCGATTTCGCCTGCGAGAGCCAGATCGACGTGCGCGGGCCGAAAGGGGTGCCGGGGGTGCGTCCCTATTTCGAGAGCGGACGGCTGGAGATCACCGTCTATACCGATGAAAGCGAGGCGCGATTTCGGCAGCTTTGCAGGAACGTCGAGTTCCGGTGCCCGGTCATGAACCTGCTGTCCGCGGCACAGGTCGACATGGAGGTCATCTGGACGCAGAAACCGGCCGGGGAATATCGGGGCAGCGTCGACTGAGACCGCGTGTCCCGGTCAGCGAAGGGAGTGGGGTGGGCTCCTTGCGCGGCACAACGGCACGCCGAAGCGCTTCCTGAAACGAGAGGGGGCGGAACGAGCCCGCCCCCTTCCGCACCATTATCAGAAAAGATCCACTCGGTAAGGGTTGGTCGACCACGAGATTCTCGCGAGTTGCAGGAGCCGCTCGCGCGGGTCTGTCGCCGCGGTGCCGCCGCCATGGGCGGCGAGGATCTCCTCGAGCGCGGCCTGGCTCGAAGCGCCGAAAGCGCCGTCGACGGCAAGCGATCCGCCGAGTTCGTTGATGAGCTTCTGCGCCGCCCCGTCGAGGTCGCTTTCGGAGAGAAAGTCGAGCAGTTCCTCGGCGTCGGCGGTGTACCGGTTTCCGCGGAGGGTCGCTCCCTTGGCGGCGAAGACGGCCGCGTCGAAGAGGTCGTAGTCACCGGGACGTTCCCGACCGATCAGAAGGGCGGCGCTGACGGCGGCACGGGTGTCGCCCCGGCTCAGTCCTTCCGCGAACCATTCGACCGCCCGCCCGGCGTCCGCCCCGCCCGGCGCGCGCCCGTCGCGGTACATCCGGCCGATGTTGAAAGGCGCGGTCGGATGACCTTCGGCGGCGGCCCGGTTGAAGAGGTCGTACGCCTCGGCGTCATCGACGTCGAGGCCTGCGCGGCCCCGGTAATGGGCGATCCCGAGGCTGTTGTAGCCGTAGATATCGCCCCGGCTGGCACTTTCGCGCAGATAGCGAAGGCCGCGCTCGCCGTCGAAATATTCCGAATCGGTATCCAGGTAGAACGAGGCGAGATCGTTCATCGCGAAGGTGTGGCCGACTTCGAGAGACCGCATCACGAGGTCGTAGCCCTCGACCTCGATCGCGTCGGTGCCGCCGAAGCGCATGAGCTGCCGGCCGAGGGCGTAGAAGGCGTAGGGGTCGCCCGCATCGACGCCCCGGGCGTAGAGCTCGAGCACGTCTTCGGGTGCGGCACCGTCGATCACCCGGTCCTCCTGCCGGGCGCGTTCGAGCGCCACGGTGCCGAGGGAATACCAGGCCCTTGCATGGCCGAGATCGCGCGCCTCTTCGAACGCCGCCTCGGCGGCGTCGAGATCGCGCAGCGCGAGAAGGGCGCGGCCCTTCTGAAAGTGGAAGCGACCGACCTCGGGAGAGGCCTCCGTGGCGGCCTCGCAGGCGGCGAGCGCGGTCGCCGGTTCGATTTCGTTGGGATAGCGCGTAATTCCCATCCCGTCGGGGTCGAGATGGTCGCCGGCGTGAAAGTCACATCCGTCGGGGCGCAGTTCGAGCGCGACCGTGCGCTCGGTTCCATCCACCTGAAGTGTCAGGCTGTCGCCGATGCGCCCGTTTTCTAGCGCGAGGGCCGGGGTCTGCACGGAGGTATCGACGAGAAGCAGCCGGTCGATTTCGGCGGGACCGAGGTCGCGTCCCCCGACCTCCTGGCGGCGGCCGTCCTCCTGCGGCAGCACCAGACGGCCGGTTTCGGGGTTCTTGATGATCTTCACCCGATCGGTCGGGGCGAGGTCGAGCGCATTCAGCAACGCCGGGCCGATCTCGATCTCGGGCTGGAAGTCCGCCTCGATGACTGCCGACACGGTGACGTCGCTTGCCGAAACGAGGTCCTCGGGTGCGGTGTCCGCGATCCGGGCAAGCCCCCGGCTCTGGCCGGTGCCGAAACTCGAGACCGGCAGGGGGCGGCTCAGCGCGGCGCCTATGCCGAAGCTCGCGGGTTCGATCAGGGTGGAACTGTCCCAGGGCACCTGACGGCCCTGCGTCTCCGCGTAGACCGCGCGGCGGACATCCTCGAAGACGTCCTGGATCTCGTCATCCGGGCGTGCGCTCGCTTCGGTGACGAGGGCCGCGGTGAACGGGCTGTTCTCCCCCTCGCCGTCATACGCGAGCGCCCCGGGGGCGGTGGAATAGACGAGCATCGAATTGAGCGGTGCTGCGACCGAGCTGAAACCGGTCTTCGTCTCCCGCAGGTTCGCGCCGAGATCGGCGAGGGCCGTGCGGCCCGCGAACGGGTTGTCGCGGCAGCTGTCGAGAATGACGACCTGAAGCCGCGCCCGGGCGCCGACGATGCTCAGCAGCGAGCCGAGCGAGACCGCCTCGAACGGAATGTCATAGACCGTGTCGAGGTCGGCATCCACGGGGACGAGGTAGTTCTCCGCCCCGATCTGGAAGCCGTGTCCGGCGAAGAAGATCACCACCTCGGTGTCCTTGTCGACATCGAACAGGATCCGGCGAAGAACGTCCTCGAAGCCGCGCTTGGTGATGTCCTGGTGGAGGTTGACGAGGTAATCCTGGCTGCGCAGGAACTCCGCCACCACCTCTGCATCCGCACGTGCGTTCGGCAGGTCGGGAATCGCGCCATAGTCCGAATTGCCGATGACGACCGCATAGCGCTTTTCCGCCCGCGTCGACGTGTCGATGCTTCTCAGTGGCGCGAAGCTCGCAGACCCCGACACGAGCTGGTCGAGATATGAGCCGGTCTGTGCGGTGGCACCGCCGGCAAGACATGCGGCGGTGCCCAGAAGGGCGGCGATGGTGGAGATTCGTCTCATTTCAACGCCTCCCTGCGTCAGCCCCAGCCGGAATCGTTGTCGTCGTTCCCGCCGCCGCCGCCGCCGCCACCGCTGTCGTCGTCGTCGTCGTCATCCCTGTGGAACGGGTTGTCGTTTCCGCGGACGGGCGTCGGGGCCGGGGCGGTGGCGGCGGGCACCGGCGCGGGAGCGACCTGCGTGGCGACCGGCGCCGGCGCGACAGCCTGGCTCTGCGGTGCGAACGAGGGTATTTGCAGGCCGGAGCAGCCGCTGACCGTCACGGCCAGAACGCTCGCGCCTCCGAGGCGGATCATCTTGTCGAACATTTCCATTTCCTTTCCTGAAGGGGTTGGGGGTCAGCCGGTCCTGGCTGACGGTTTCGGGGTCGCCCGGCCGACGGGGGCCGGCTGGCCTCCACTGGCGGATTTGATCCGCGCGATGAGGTCGAGAAGCTTGACCGGATCCACCCGGCCGCGCCGCTCCATCCGAGGCAGACCGCAGGGGTCCGAGGGAGATGCAAGTCGAGTGGAAACCATGTCCGTTCTCCTTCCTGCATCCTTGATCCTCCATCTCTGCCGTTTGGTTCTGTGACGGGCGTCACAGGGAAATTACGAAATGTTTTCATGGCTCTGACGGGTCGCATCAGTTGACCGGCAGGCCACCCGCATCGCGGATCCTCTCGATCAGGCGCAGCGTCTTGGCAGGGTCCGACCGCCAGGCGTCGGCGACCGGTGACAGATCGAGCCAGGCGTCGTCGGGCAGCGCGTCGGGCTGCTCGGTTGCCGTCTCGCCGGTGCGCGCCGAGCGCGTGGCGGGTGGGACGACGTCATCGAGTTGCTGGCAAAAAAACTGTGCCAGATACTCCGAACTCAGTCCGAAGCTCGGGCAGGGCTCCGCCCGGGCCGCCCCCGGCAGCAGTCCCAGAACGACGAGAGATGCAACGCGCATCATACCTTTCATCCTCTTCGGCAACCTGCAGTCATGGCTGACTTGCTTGCCGCCACGGTAAGCGGAGGGCGCCGAGGGAAGGCGGCGTCGTTTTCGGTACGACAGGCAGCGGCGGGCACGGCGCCCGTGGCACCAAGGCGAGACAGGTTCGCCATTGGAGTGCTGCACATGAGCCTCGACTATCTTCTGACCACCGGCGCCCTTCTCATCGCTTTCGTGGTGCTGATGACGCTGCTGCGCGAGGCTCTCATCGGCTCGATGGCGATCAAGACCTATCTCTTCTCGCTGCCGCTGGGCTGACGCGATGGTCGACGACGGGGTATACGACCAGCTTCTGCGCCACGTGATGGGGCCACTCACGCCCTATTACGATGACCCTTCGGTGACCGAGATCATGATCAACGGTCCCGAAGAGGTGTTCATCGACGGCAAGGGCGGTGTCGTGCGCGTGGCCGAGACGATGCGCGACCCCGCGGCCCTCAGGGCGATGGCGCGGGTGATCCTGCAGTTTTCCGGCAAGCGGCTCGACCAGCATACCCTCTCGCTCGAGGCGCGCACGCCGAGCCGGGCGCGGGTGCATATCGTGCAGGACCCGGCGGCGCGCGCGGGCATCACCATCGCGATCAGGAAATTCGCCGCCGACCCGCCGACGATAGAGCAGCTCGAAGCCTCGGGCTCGCTCTCGCAAGAGGCGACCCGCTATCTGCGCGAGCAGGTGCGGGGCCACCGCAACATCATCATCTCGGGCGGCACGGGCACCGGCAAGACGACGCTTCTGGGCATTCTCGCCCGCATGATCGAGCCCGCCGAGCGCATTCTCACGATCGAGGATGTCGCCGAACTCGACCTCCGGATGCCCCATGTCGTCCAGCTCGAAAGCCAGATGCCCGACGGCAAGGGTCGCGGCGGCATCACCATACGCGAGCTTTTCCGCGCCGCCCTTCGGATGCGGCCCGACCGCATTCTCGTCGGCGAATGCCGGGGCGGCGAAGCGCTCGACATGATCCAGGCGATGAACTCCGGCCACGCCGGCTCGCTCTCCACCGTCCACGCCGACGACCCGGCCCGCGCGCTGTCGCGGCTCGAGACGATGTGCCTGATGTCGGACGCCGACGTGCCGCTCGTCGCCGTGCGACGCCAGATCATCGAGGCGATCGACATCGTGGTGCAGGTCCGTCGCACCGCCGGCAAGAGGCAGGTGATGGAAATCGCCGAGGTCGGTGCGCTCGACCCGGGCACCGGGCCCTACCCGGTGACGACGCTCTTCAGCAGGGCCGATGCCGACGCTCCGCTCCTGTCCGTCGCATCGGAAACGACGTCCCCGTCCTGAGCGGGGAGCGGCTTAAGGTCGGACCACAAAGCTGAGACACGGGAAACGGAGATCGCCCTCATGTCCCTGGAATACCTCCTGATTTTTGGCCTGGGCCTCGCGGTTGCGACGGTGCTGGCGACCATGGGCGGAGACATCGTCGAATACGTGATCGAGACGATCAACGAATTGATGGAATAGCGGCGGGCAGGACGATGAAACCTCCTCCCGCCTTCATGAAAAGGAAATCCAACATGACTCTCGAGAAACTCCTGATCTTCGGCTTCGCGCTCGCCGCGCTTCTCGCGATCACGACGCTTGCAACGAATGTCATGAACACGCGTGGCGAGACCGAAAGTGAGCTGCAGGATGGTTTAGGCGACCTCGCGGGCGCCGGTGGTCAGTAGACACGGGATCGCCCCATGACCCTCGAAAAGCTCCTGATCTTCGGCTTCGGCCTCGCGGTCGTCGCGGCTCTCACCGCGATGGCGACGGGAATTACCGACAGCCGCGTCGAGCAGCGCGACAGCTACCGCGACAAGGTCGACGAAGTCGTGGACATGGCGCAATGAGGCTTGCCGGGACCAGACGACGGGCGAGCGCCGGCCTCGAGGCCGCGCTCGCGCTGCCGATCATGCTCATACTGTTCGGCGCGGTCTCGCAGGTGATGATCACTGCCCAGTCGCGGGTGCATCTCGAGCAGGCCGCGCACGCGGCGGCGCGCAGTGCGATGGTGCATCTCTGCCCGCCGTTCGACTTCGTCGACCGGCTGAACTCGGGGCTGGTGGGCCTCCGCCCGACGCAATGCGACCTCGACGGCAACCGCCTCGATGCCCTCGCACAACAGAAGGCCGAGGATGCCGCGCGCTGGGCGCTCGTCGCCGCGGCCCCCACCACCGGGGCCGCGGCCGGGCGCGGCTGCCCCGATGTGCCGCGCGAGGCCGTCGAGGCGCTCACCGGCTCCGACATGGTCGCAGGCCGCACGCAGGCGGTCGAGAACGCGCTCTGCTATGTCTACGAACCCGGCAACGTCACCGTAGAGCTCGAATGGCAGCAGGGCGCCTTTTCGCTCGCGGGCGGGCAGACCGACGTGCCGGTCCGCGCCACGGTCGGCTTCCGCTTTCCGCTCTCGACCCCGTTCCGCCGCTTCGTGCGCGATGGCGAGCGCGGCGACGGCACCTACTGGAAATACGCCGAAGCCTCGGTGACGCTCTTATGAGGGGCTTTCTCCAGCGCCGCCGCCGGGGCGCGCTCGCCCTTGTCGCCGTCGCCGCGATGGTGCCCGTCGCCGGCATGATGTCGGCCAACATCAACACGAGCCAGATGGTCGACGACCGCCGCCATTCGCAGGACGCGGCCGATGCGCTGGCGAAGGCGCACGGGGTCTGGTCCGCCCGCGCGCTCAACGTCATCTCGATGAACAACGTGACGGCGGCCCAGCTTTTCGGTGTGGCCGTGGGGTCCGAAGCGCTTCTCTGGACGACGACCGAACTCACCATCGTTGCTACCGCCGCTGCCGGACATATCGCGGGCCATGCCGCTTCGCAGTGCCGTCCCTACACCAGCAACCCGATCTCGATTGCGGTCGAATTGGCCATCTGGGTGCCGTTCTGCGGCGCCTGGCACACGGCCGTCGGCCTTCCGGCGGCCGTGGCCCTCGGCCGCTCCATCGAGATCCGCGACAATTTCGACCCGGCCCACGGGGTGCAGACCGCGACCAAGGCACTCGAGGCCATCGACGGGATGAACCGCGCGCTCGCCGCCCGCCACCCGCGGGCCATGGCCGAGATCGCGGGGCATTACCGCGAGGTTCTCGAAATCGACGACCACCATTTCGCCGACCCCTGCAACGGCGACGGGGTGGCGGACTGCGACCGCAGCAACTCCCGCGACGGCATGGCGCTGCCGCTTGTCGAGGCCACGGCCGAAGCCCGTGGCCAGCTCTATTTACTCACCACCCTGGGCACCACGGTCCGTGACACGACCTTCGCCGCGCGGGGCTTCGACATGGGCACCGGGCCGATTTCCGCAGGAGGCTCGTCCAGCCGGCCCCAATTGAAAGACTACATCAACCACGCCACCGAGATCGGCACCGCGCTCTACGACTTCGACCAGTTCTACAAGGACCGTATTTCGGACCTGCCGCGCCACCCGCTTGCCGGCCCCGGCAACGCCATCGGACCCGGCAACAGGCCACCGTCCGAGAGCCCGGATGAGGAAACCCCGTTCGACGACGACACGACGGCACTTCTCGAAGGGCTCGAGAACATCGGCGAGATCACGGAGGAAGTCCTGCGCGTGCTGCGCAACCTTCCCTTCGCCTTCGACCGCCACCCCCGCGGCTACCCGTTCAACTTCCCGCTGGCGCAGGGGCGGCGCGACAACAACGAGTTCACCCGCAAGTTCGACATGTTCCACCTCGCGATCATGGCGGGCGATCTGCGCGACAACATTCCCGTCGGGCTCGACGGGTTCACGCCGGTCTTCGCCGCCCCGGTGCCCGAGATCTGGGAGCTCGACGGCGTCGGTCCCGTCGACCCGGCGCCGCCCATCGAGCCGGCGACCATGCCCGAATCGTTCCACGTCCTCGCATTCTCGGAAATGGAGCTTTCCACCCGGCGCGGCACGGCGATCCTCTCCAGCCCCGTGCAGTCGCACACGGGCTACGGGCAGGTCGGCGTCTACAACCCCGATGGCGCCACGCTCTTCACCCAGAACTGGCAGTCTCGCATGATGCCCGCCACCCGGCTCGACGACCCGAGCGCCATGGCAGGCGACCTGCGCCGGCAGGCGACCGCGAGCTTCGAGGAACTGGCCGAGAGCCTCGGCGCCGTCGGGTCGGGCAGCGGCTGGGAGCGGGTCAATGCGCACTGACCGGCGCGGCTCCGTCACGATCGAGGGCGTGATGGTCCTGCCGATCGCGGTCATCGTGATCGTGCTCGGGCAATATCTTCTCGAAGCCTCGCTGCACCGCCAGGAAACCGCGGTATCCGCGCGCCTCAGCACCGTCGAGGCCGCGAGCGCCCGCTCGGTCCCGACGTCGGGATGCAGCAGCGACACGCCCGACTTCTCGGGCCGTCAGACCGTCGAACAGACCGGCGAGATCGCCCGTTGCCGGGGCGACGGCGAGCGCGGCCTCTCCCGTGAACGGCCGGTCTGGGACGCCCTCGAAACCGCAGCCGACCCCTGGGACGAGATCCTGCGCGATGTCCGGCCCCGAGGCGGCCCATCCGACATTCTGGGCACCGCCACCGCCGACATGACCTTCGATGGCCCGGCCTTTCTGTCCGAAGAAGACCCCGCCAATGCCCGCCAGCGGTTCATCTGGCCCGAGAAAGTCGTCTGGACCCACGCCGACGACGGCTTCGAGGAAGGCCATGACGACGTGCTCTGGGACGAGCTTTGCGAAAGCGAAACCTGGAAACTCTTTCCCAATGTCTTTCCGAATGTCGGCCCGCAATGCTGATCCGCCTCGCTCTCCTCTTTGCCCTGATCTGCGCGGCTCCCGCTGGCGCCCGCGAGGCCATGCGCCAGTATTTCGCCGAAACCTCCACGGAATTCGAGGCGCTGACGGGCGAACTTGCCCGCCGGATGCCGCCCCCGGTCGACCTCGTCTCGAACGGAGAGCAAACCCTGCTCTCGTATTCCGGCGCGACGCTGCCGCCGGCGCTGGCATCGTTTCTCAAGTCGGCCTTTCCCGATCTCGACAGCGAGCTTCTCGCTCCGGGGCGGGTCATGAGCATCGTGACCTCGCTGACACCGGCGGGGCAGGGGACCGCGATGTCGCTGATGGTGCTCGCCCGTTTCCCGCCGCCTGAGTTTGACTTGCCCGAAGGGGCGGCGGTGCTTCTCGACGCGACGGGCGCCGAGCCGTGTGCCGGCCAGGTCGTCGTGAAACAGCCGGGAGCGCGCGGCGACGTCGCAGCCCTCTATCGCGCGCATTTCGAGCGCGAGGGATTCGCCTTCGACGCAGACGAGGAGGATGCCCGGGCGACGTCGTTTTTTGTCGGATACGCCGATGACTGCACCCTGGGCCTGTACTTTCAGCATGACGGTGAGGCCACCCTCGTCGTCGCGAGATACCTGGAGGAATGATGCGGAACATTTTCTATCTTCTCGCCGCCCTGCTCGCCCTCGGCGTGGGATGGGTCTATTACCAGGACGTCGCGGCGCAGACCGCGACCATCTCGAAGTTGCGTCTTGTCGCGAAAGACGGGCTCGTGATCGAGGCCGGAACGGTCGTCGACGATGCCTTCGTCGAGGAGTTCGTCGTCTCCCAGCCGATGCCCCGCACCCTGTCGGAGGATTTCGTCTGGGCCCTGAGCGACGACCCGGTCACCCGGATCAACCTCAAGGGCCGGGTGTTCGGACAGGACGTGCCCGCGGGCAGCTTCCTGCAGCGCGCGCATTTCTTCTCCGAACCGGCGCTCGACTTCGACCTTCGGATCGAGCCGGGTAACCGGGCCTTCTCGATTCCCGTCGAGCCCGACCGGGGCGTGGGCGTGTTTCTCGTGCCCGGCTCGCGGGTCGACGTGATCGGTCCCTTCGTCAACGAGAACGAGCAGATCGTCACCCGTGTGCTTCTGGAGAACGCCGAGGTGATGGCGGTGGGCGAGTTCGACGACGGGGCGATCCAGCGCGAAACCGAAAGCCCGGAGTACAAGAACGTCACCATGCAGGCGCCAACGGCCGCGGTAGAGGCGTTCCTGGCGCTCGAGGTGCTGAGCGTGAGCGACCTCACTCTGGTGCTGCGCAACCCTTGCGAGGGCGCCGCGGGATCCGACTGCGTGGGACTTCTCCAGTGAGCGTCGGGCGCGCCCATGTCCGGGTGTGCGACGCCTTCGGCAACCGCAAGGCGGCGGTTGCGCTGGAGGGGACATTCTACGAACTCGGCAACGACCGCTCGCGCGCCGCGGCGCCCGACTACGTTCTCCTCGCCGGGGCAGGCACCACCCCGCGCCATGCACGCCTCGTGAATGCGGGCGGCGCATGGCATGTCATGCCGCTCACCTCCGCCGGGGCGCGGCTCGGAAAGCGGACACTCGCCAAGGATGAACAGGTCCCGCTGCCCGCCGGAGCCGAACTCTGGCTCGGCAACACGATGCTGCAGCTCATGCTGCCGAATGCCGCGGTGACTTCGGCGGTCGCCAATTCCGAACTCGCAGATATCGAGCTGATGATGAACGAGGCGCTCCTCGATTTCGAGGACCGTCGGCGCGACCTTTTCGATGGCAGCGCGGGTCAGCGCGAGGCGCTTCTGTCCGCCGAACTCGACCGGCTGATCGAAAAGGAACTCGACCTTGCCGGCAAGCCGGGCATGGTCGCGACCGTGAACCGGTACTGCGCCGAGGCGCTGCGCCGGCCACTCATTTCGGCCTGCCTGATGAGCGGCACCCGTGGCGACATCGAACTGACCTATTCGCAGCTCAATGGCGACCAGCGCGCCCGTGCCGTCGAGCTGCGCGAAGACCTCGCCTCCGAACTCAACCTCGAAATGACCCGCGACAGCACCGCCGATGACCTCGCGCGCCTGCATGAAGGCTTCGCCGACGCCTACCGCGCGATCTCGGGCTCGATCAACGGCACCTTCAAGCTCGCCCTCATCCGGGACGCCATCCGCGAACGGGTGCTGGGGCTGTTCTTCCGGCTCGGCCCGATCCAGTTTCTGCTCGATATCGACGCGATCTCGGAAATCATGGTCTGCGGGCCGGACCGGATCTTCGTCGAGAAGGGCAACGCGATGTTCGAGACGGGGCTGACCTTCGCCTCGGACAACGAGCTGTTCACCGTCGCCGCCCGCATCGCGGGGCGCGACGGCAAGCAACTCACCGAGGGCGCGCCGCTCGCGGACGCGCGCCTCGAGGACGGCAGCCGCGTCAACATCGTCGCGACACCCACCGCGCTCAACGGGCTGTCGCTGACGATCCGAAAATTCGGCAAGACCCACTGGCGCGTCTCCGACCTCCGCCGCAACCGGGCGATGTCGCTCCCGATGGAGCGGTTTCTGGAGGCCTCGGTGCTCGCGCGAAAGAACGTCATCATCTCCGGCGGCACCGGCTCGGGCAAGACGACGCTCCTGAACGCGCTGGCGATGTTCGTGCCCGGGGACGAGCGCATCGTCACGATCGAGGACACAGCCGAACTCAGGCTCAAGAACCGCAACCTCGTCACGCTTGAAGCCCGCCGCGCAAATGTCGACGGACGCGGGGAAATCTCGATCCGGGACCTCGTCAAGAACGCGCTGAGGATGCGTCCCGACCGGATCGTCGTCGGCGAATGCCGCAGCGGCGAGACCCTCGACATGCTGCAGGCGATGAACACCGGCCATTCCGGCTCGATGACCACCGCGCACGCGAACTCGCCGCAGGATCTCATCCTGAGGCTCGAGACCATGGTGCTCCAGTCGGGCCAGGATCTGCCGATCCACGCGATCCGCCAGCAGATCAGCGCCGCCATAGACCTCGTCGTGCAGGTGAGGAAAACGCCTTCGCTCGCGCCGGATGCACCGCCGCTCGCGCGCCAGCGCACCATCGTCGAGATCGCCGAACTCGGCGACTACGACCCCGACACCGGCGAGATTCCGGTGATGCCGATCTTCGAGCTTTCGAGCGCCGGGGGCAGGCTGCGTCACAGCGTGTCGGGCTACATCCCGAGCTTTTTTCAGGAGATGGCCGAGCGCGACCTCCTGCAGATCGAGACCTTCTTCGACGAGACAGAGACCAGCGAGGCCCGCGATGCAGCCTGACCTTCTCAACCCGGCCATGGCCGCGCTCTTCGCGGTCGGGCTCTTCGGCGCCCAGGCCCTCGCCCTGCCGGCAATCGGGCTCGGCTGGGCCGCGATGTCGGAAGACCGCCGCACCCGGCTCGCGGACGTGCTGACGTTCCTGACAGGCAAGCCGACCGACCCCGTCGAAGCGCTCGCGCTCGGGCTCTTCGCAGCCCTCGCCCTGTCATTCGGCCTCTTTTTCGCCGGAGCCACCGTCCCGATGATTGCGATGATCCTCGGTCTCATCCTCGCCGTTCCCGCCGTTCTCTATTCGCGCGCGGCAAGCAAGCGGTCGCAGGAACTCGAACTCGCCCTGCCGCTCGCGCTTCAGCAGGTCGCCAATGAAATGGCCGCGGGTGCCACGCTGGAGATGGCCCTCAAACGCGTGACCGAAAGCGCGCCGCCGCCTGCGGATGTCGAGATCGGGCGGCTCCAGCGCCGGGTCGAGATCATGGGCGTCGACGAGGCCTTCGCCGAGATGGCGCGCCAGCTCAATTCGCCGAGCTTCACCCTGACGGCCTCGGTCGTCCGGGTGGGCACGTCGAGCGGCGGCCGGCTCATCGAGGCGCTGAAGAACCTCTCGCGCACCCTCATCGAGATCGAGCGGCTCAACAAGAAGCTGCGCACCGCCTCCGAGAACGGCCGGCGCAACCTCTACCTGATGTCCTTCGTCGGCCCTCTGGTGGCGATTGGCTCGGCGCTTGTGGTCGATCACGAGACGAGCGTGCTGGCCGACCCCTTCGGCCAACTCCTGATCGGCGGAGCGGTTCTGGGCTTCTTCGCCGCCCATTTCCTGGGCCAGCGGCTGACGAAGGTGGCGGTCTGATGGAGCTCTACATCGTCCCGGCCGCCTTCGGCCTTGCCGCGCTCATGATCGGCCTGATCGTGGCCGACCTTCTGGGCGCCTCGCATGCCCGGTTCGCCGACGAGCTCGACGCCGAACCCGAGGGGCGGGACGCCTCGGCGCGCACGGTCCGGGCCCTCGGCGCGGCCTTCGCGGTGCTCGCCGCGCCGTTTCCCGGTATCGCCGCGCGCATCGACCAGGACCTCATGTTCGCCGGCCGGCCCTATGGCGGGATCAGCGGGCGGCACTACCTCGCCGCGGCCATCGTTCTCGGTGTGCTGATCGGCGCGGGCGTCGGGGTGTTCTTTGCGCTCAATGCGCTCGCCTCCGGCGGCGCGCCCCTCGAGACGGGCCTGCGCTGGTGGGTCTTCGGCGGCGGGGTGGTGTTCGTCTACCTCGTCATCGATGTCAGCGGCGCGGCAAAGCGCAATTCCGAGGCAATCGAGCGGGAATTTCCGTTCTTTCTCGACCTCGCCGTGCTCGTCGTGCAGGCGGGAGGCACGCCGAGAAAGGCGCTCGCGAAATATGTCGAGGCCGCCCCGGGCACGCCGCTGTCGCGGGAAATCGCCATCACCGCGAAGGATGCCGACGCCACGAGCTTCGACGCCGCGCTGCACCGGATGATCGACCGGGTGCAGCCAAGCTCCGTGAAGACGATCCTGAAGAACCTGGCCCAGGGCGAACGCTCGTCGGGCGAGGCCGAGGCGTTCTATTCCGATCAGGCCGATGAGCTTCGCTACCTCCGCGAGGAAATGGCGAGCCGCGCGGCCGAGCGGCTGAAGACAAACATCGTGATGCCGGTCTTCATCATGCTGATGTCGATCATCGTCGCCGCCCTCGCGCCCACGATCGTCTCGATCCGCGGCCAGGGGTTCTTCTGATGATGACCTTTCTCTCATCGAAGGGCCTCCGCGCCGAAGTGACCGAGGGCATCGACCTCGAATACGGCGTGACGCTTTCGGGGGACCGGATCAGCATCGGAACCGGGCCGGGGGACGATCTGCGCCTCGGCGCCGGCGACGTCGTGCCCGGGCACCTCACCTTCGAGCGGCGCACCGACGGCGGCTGGGACTATTTCACATCCGATCTCGGTCTCACCGAAGTCGACCGGGGCAACCCGCGCACCGGCAAGGCGCGCGCGGGCATGTGGTTCCGCCTCGGCGGAGAGACACGCATCGACCTTGCACGCTGCGCGGCTGCTCCCGTCGCGCCGGCGGAGAGCGGAGCCGAAGAAGGGCCGAAGACCGTGCCCCTCGCAGTCGCCTTGCCGCTGATGGCGGCGATGGCGGGCGGCGCGATCTTTTTCATGCTCGCGGCGGGCAGTGGCGAGCGGGGACCCTCCGGTCTGCGCACAGCGCCTTTCGTGACCGGTGCTGCCGACCTCGAGCCGGCGCTTGAAACCTGCCTTGCCACCTCCCGCACACCCGGACGGGCCGTCGCCGCCTCGGATCCCGCGAGCCCCTACTGGCGGGTGATGGCGTTTCGCGACACCGACCCGGCCGCGGCGCGTCTCGCCCGGGCCGATCTCGACACGGCGGTCCGCGAGATCCTCGCCGACGCATTCCTTCTGGCGCGCGAGAACCGCTATCTCGACGCATCGAGCGCGCTTCGTCGTATGGAAAACGTTTTGCCGGTCGGCACCGCCCGCTGCCCTATCCTGACCGCATCGCGCTTCGATCTTGCCCTCCTCGAGGTCAGCGCGTCGAACTAGAACGGAGACCACGCGGTCATGCAGGACACGGCCAACCACGTCATCGACGCCCGGCTTTCCGAGGCGCTCGGGCAATATTTCAACGGGGTCACGCTGGAAAAGACCGTGGGCGACTGCGCGATCCTGTCGGGTGTCAGAAAGCAGAACAGCGCGCCGGTCTCGATCTACACCCCGAGCTTCAGCGTGGCCCGCGACGAAGCGGTCACGGCCGATATCGCCAAGGGTTTCGCCGCCTACGCGAAGCTCGAGAGCCCGAGGCTGCAGGCCACCGAGCGGCTGCTGACAAGCCGGGCGTTTCGCAAGAGCCCGGCACTCGCCGTGCTGAGCTGCCCGGTGGCGGTTTTCGACGAGGCCTTCGACACCCTGCCGCTCGACGCCCGCCTCGCGGTCTTCGACCAGGTTCTCGACGGGCTCGCGGTGTTGCACGGGGCCGGTCTTGTCCACGGAAACCTCGGGCCCGACGTGGTGCGGCGCGAGGCCGAGGGCGGCGGGCTCAGGCTGACCGAACTCACCTTCTCGGGCGGTCGGGCGACCACGGTCGCGCATCAGCCCGCCGCTTACCAGTCGCGCCATATCGTCAACAGCGCCCAGCCCCGGGCGGAGGATGACGTTCATGCCGCGGGGATGCTCGGCTACCGCATCGTTCTCGGCCCCGAGGGCCCCGCGCGAATGCTGACCGGCGCGCCTGCGGACGACGAAGCGATCGTCGCGGCAGTGCTCGGCGAGGCCCGCCCGCCGCTGACCGCCGAAGAGCTCTTCCCCGACGGCCACCCCAACGCAGACCAGCTCGCCCGGCTTCTGGCGCGCATGACCGGTCACCTTCCCAACGCCGCACCCTACAGCAGTGCGGCCGCAGCGCGCCGGGCCTTCCACACGGTCCTCAAGGGCCAGTCGGTTGCGGAGCCGTCCGCGACCGTGGGGGAAACGGTGTCGCCACCCCGCGAGCCACGCCCGCCCGTCGCGTCCGCTGCGGGCCGGGACGGCGTATCGAAAGCCACCGCCCTGACGCTCTTCGGCGGCTTTCTCGCGACCACGGCGGCGGCGTGCTACTTCTTCATCGCCAACAGCGACCTCAGGGCCGAGCGGGACGGACTCGCGGACCTCGTCCGCGCCGAGCGCGCGGCGTTCGCGGCGACCAGGGAGGCCCAGGGGGCCCTGCGGGAGGCCGACCGCACGCTCGCTCTCGGTCTCGGGTCGGGCGCACCTCTGGCCTCGGAGGCGGCAAAAGCCGCGATCGAGGCTGCGCGCAGCGAGCTCGCCGAGGCCGACGATCTGCTCTCAGAGGATCCGGGTCGGGCAGCGACCCTTGCGGCGGACGCCGAGGCGTTCGCCGACACGGCGCTTTCCCGGCTCGCCGAGGCGGAGGTTGCCGCGCGCGAAGCGCGCGACGGAACGAATGAGCTCGCCGAGGCGGCCGAACGGGCGGCGGGCACCGGAGACGAGGCCCTCGCCGGCGCCAGCGGTCTTGCCGCCGAAGCCGCGACGTATCTGCTGGAAGGCCGGTACGAAGCTGCGGCATCCGCCTGGGCCGCCGCGGGCGAAGCCTTCGCTTCGGTTGTCTCGCAGCATCAGACGGCAGCCGAAACGGCCCGCGCCGAAGTCGAAACCGCCGGGACCGGCGACAACCCCGCCGCCGCGCTGATTGCAAAAACCTACATCACCCGCGCCGACGGCGCTTTCGACACCGGTCACTTCTTCAATGCCGCGGCGCTCTATGAGGCAGCGCTCTCATCCCTCGCTGCCCTGCCGGGCTCCCCACCCGGCACTCGCGTCGCGGCGGCCCCGCGCGTCGTCACCATCGGTGACGACGCCGGGCGCCTCGCCGCGGCGATCGACCTCTGCCGGGAGGCGGCGCCGATCGACACCGACCTCTGCCCCGCGGCCCGGCCCGAGGGCGAGGCGGCCCGACGGGCCGAGTTGACCCCTTACGAGATCGACCCGACCGAGGTTTCCGCGTCGGCCTTCGACGACTTCGTCGATGCGACCGGCTACGTCACCGAGGCCGAAGAGACCGGGCGGGTCGTGGCACTCACGTCGAGCGGTGAGGCCCGCCTCATCGATGGCGGCTATACCTGGGCGCAGCCCTCCGGGCCCGGAAGCGACGCCGCGAGTGTGCCGGATCTGCCGGTGCGTATCGTGTCGTTGCGCGACGCGGCGGCCTATTGCGACTGGGCCGGCGGCCGCCTGCCCACCGAGGCCGAGTGGGAGGCCGCCGCGCGGGGCGATGCAGAGGCCGTGTTTCCCTGGGGGCGGTGGCGCGCAGACGCCGCGGTCTGGCGTGGCGCTCCCGAGCCTACCCACCGCCTGCCGAGGCCGGTGAGCGACGCCGGCGGTCGCGGGTCTGCGGGCCACGAGGGGCTGTCGGGCAATGTCCGCGAATGGGTCCGCGGTGCGGATGGCGCGGTGCTGAAGGGCGGGTCCTGGAACACCGCCAACCCGGCCGATCTGCGCATCTCCGCCCGCCTCGTCGTTCCCGGCGACGCCGCGGGTGTCGACTTCGGCTTCCGCTGCGCGCGCGATCTGGAGGCATGGCCATGAGACCCGGCGTTCTCGCTCTCGCCCTGCTCGCCGCCGGCACTGCCTCGGCGGAAGACCGGGCCCTTCTCGTCGGCATCGACGACTACTCCGCCATTGACGGCGCCCCGTTGCTGACCGGCGCGGTCGCGGACGTCGAGCGCATGTCGGATCTGCTCACCGGGCCGATGGGCTTTCAGGACGACCAGATCACCCGGCTCGTCGACGGCGAGGCGACGGCGGACGCCATCGTCTCCGCCCTCATCGACCGGCTGGTCGGCGAGACCACGGCGGGCGACCGGGTGTTTCTCTACTTCGCGGGGCTCGGGACCACGCTTCTCACAGGCACGCCCGCGCTTCTGGCCCATGATGGTGACAGCGTTCTGGGCGAAATCCCGCTCTCCACCATCACCGACGTCCTCGCGTTCATCTCCGACCGCGAGGTCCATGTGATGATCGACGCAGGCTTCGATGGCGGCCTTCCGGGCACGCGCGGCCTCGCGGGTCGCGCCACCGAAACGCCGCTCGATTTCGACGGCGCGACGGGTGTCTGGATGGCGGCCGGGCCCGGTCAGTTCGCCTGGGAAACGGCCGGGGCAGGGGTGTTCACCGCCGCCTGGATCGACGGGCTGACCGAAGCGACGGCCGATGCGGACAGCGATGGCGCCCTGACCGCGGACGAGCTTTCGGCCCATGTGACCGAACGGCTCTCCGACTGGTGCGACGGCGCCGGCCGATGCCTCGCCACCGGGCGCGGACTCGCTCCCCGCTTTGCCGGGGCGGGCGAAGCCATCCTCTTTGAACGCCCGGCCGCCGTCCGGCCGGAGCCCGGGCCGACCCCGGGTCCGATCCTGCCCGACGACGACGCCCCCTCGAGTTTCCGCGAGACCGTCGGTTTCGTGACCGACCTCTTCGCGCCGAGCAACGACGCCGGGCTGAGCCTGTCGATTTCCGGCGGCGAACGTCTCGCGGTCGGCGATTTCGTCACCTTCTCCGTCTCCTCGGAGCGGGCCGGCGCGCTGGTGCTGCTCGATGTCGACCCGACCGGCGCTCTCGCCCAGGTCTATCCCTCCCGGCTCAGCGCCGAGGGCGCGACCCGGCTGGCCCCCGGCCGTGCGCTGAGCATCCCGAGCGTGCTTGGCGTCAATGGCAAGCCCCTTCGCATCCGCGTCACCGAACCGGCGGGGCAGGGAGTGCTGCTGGGTCTGTTCATCGAGGGCGATCTGCCGGAACTCACCGCCCTTCTGCCAGCCGGTCTCGACGGCGGCACGGTTCGGAATGCCGGCCAGTCGCTCTTCGAGATCAGCCAGCGCCTGCTCGCCCTGGAAGCCGACCCCGAGAGCGATATCGCGTGGTCGGCCACGTATCTGCCCTACCGCATCGAGCCCTGACCCGAGGAGCCTGTCCCATGCAACGCCTCTTGCCCGCCGCCATCGCCCTTGTCGCCACCGCCGCGCCCGCGCTCGCCTGTCCGCAATACGACACCGTCGTCGCCGCGGTGCAGTCCGGAGACCGGGCAGGCGCCGAAATTCTCTATGACGAGATCGTCTTCAGCGCGGCCTGCGACGACGCGATCCGCGAATGGGTCGGCGACTATCTCGCCCGCGAGACCTTCCTCGCCGCCCTCGCCACCGAGGACACGACCGAGAAGCGCGACCTTCTCGGCCGCGCGCTGGTGTTCGAGAAGCACTGGCGCAGCTATGCCGAACTCGGTCGTCTCGACTGGGAGACGGCCAACTACGCCGACGCCGCCCGCCACCTCCAACTGGCCCTCAACGAGCTTGCAGAGGGCGACCCCGACCACGCCGCGGAAGCCGGGGAGATCGGCGAGATCTACGACCTCGCCACCGCCGCTCTGGCACTCGCCGAGGCACCCGTGGAGATGCCGCGCACCCGGTCGGGGACGACCGGGGGCATATTCACCACCTCGATACGGGGCTTCGAGGTCGAGGAGGTGAGCCTGCCCATCACCTTCGAGTTCGACTCGACCGAGTTCGACGACGTCGGCGCGGAATACGCGCGCGTCCTCGCCGATCACCTCACGCTCAACGCGCCTCCCACGATCAAGCTCGGCGGCCACACCGACCCGCTCGGGCCGGAGGACTACAACCTGTCGCTGTCGGAGGCCCGTGCCGAACAGGTGCGCACCTTCCTGCTGGAGCAGGGCTATTCGGGCGAGGTCATCGTCGCGGGATACGGCGAAAGCCGGTTGCCGCCCGCGCCGCCGGGTATCGAGCCGGGTTCGGACGAACACCATCGCCTCGCCCGGCGTGTCGCCTTCTCGATCGAATGAGAGCGGCGGCGATCCTCGCGACCGTGTTCGGGCTCACGCTCGCGGGCCCGGCGCTGGCCGAGCGGAGCTATGGTCTCGTCATCGGAATCGATGATTACGCCTTTATTCCCGATTTGTACGGCGCGGTGAACGATGCCGAGGACATCGCCGATGCGCTCGCCGGTTCGGGAGCCGAGGTCACGCTCCTTCTCGACGGTGCGGCCACCCGGGCGGCCATTCTCGGAGCCTGGGAGGGCATCCTCGAGCGTGCCGCCCCGGGCGACCGGCTGGTCGTGTCCTACGCCGGCCACGGCTCGAACGAACCCGAACACGTGGCCGGAAGCGAGGAGGACGGGCGCGACGAGAATTTCCTGCTCGCCGGCTTCGCGCCGCGCGGTGCGGCGGCGGGCGAGCGCATCCGCGACGACGAGATCGCCGAGTTTCTGGCCCGCAGTGCGCATCTGGAGGTGATCTTCGTGGCCGATGCCTGCCATGCCGGCACGGTGACCCGCGACCTCGAGCCGGCGCTCGGCTATCGATATGTGACCCCCGAGGGCATCTCGGAAGATCCCCTGCCGCCGCCGCCCCCACCTCCCGCGGGCGGTGAGAGCGAGGACGATATCGCCCTCTTTCTCGCGGCCGTGAACGAGGCCGAGAAGGTGCCCGAGGTGCTGATCGACGGCGTGGCCCGTGGTGCCCTTTCGTATGCCTTCGCCAGCGGCATCCGCGGCGCGGCCGACCTCGACGGCGACGGCACGCTCACCAAGGGCGAACTCGAGGCCCATGTGCGCCGCACCGTGCGGCAGAAGAGCGACGGCGTGCAGCTTCCCCAATCGCGGCCTTCCGGGCAGGAGGC
Organism: uncultured Rhodobacterales bacterium; assembly: GCA_964588375.1. Lineage (GTDB taxonomy): Bacteria > Pseudomonadota > Alphaproteobacteria > Rhodobacterales > Rhodobacteraceae > JASJAR01. The sequence continues at coordinate 28,603 of CAZPPH010000016.1, forward strand.
GCGACCGCTCATGGCGGTGCGGGGCGAGACCCTCGAATCCGGCCCTGTTGACGTGCCGCTTGCCAAGCGTCGTTTCACCGATCTGCCGCGCCTCGCCGTTGCCGGTGACTGGAGCGGAATCGCAGGGGTGAAACAGGCGCAGGACGGTCATCTGCGCCGCCAGGGCGCCGTCATTCACTCATCGGTCGGCGATGCGGTGGCGGTGGCCACCAACCCCGCCGCCACGCAGGCGGTCGTCGACAAGCATCGGCTGGTCGCGGCGCTTGACGCTCTGGCGCACCCCAGCCTCGAGGTCACCTTCGATTCCGGCGATCGAAGGTACCGGAGTGGCGAGGTGTTGCGAATAAATATCCTCGCGAGGCGAACGACTTATGTCACGCTCTTCAACCTTGGGGCGGACGGCACCATCTCCTACCTCTACCCCGCCCATGACGCCGCGCTCGGCCTCGACGACCCCGAGAGCGCGCCGGTTTCGGATCCCGTCGCGCTTCCCGTCAAGGTCACTCCGCCGTTCGGCGCCGACCATGTCGTCGCGGTCGAGACCGACGGGCCCGCTCGGACGCTGCGCCGCCGCCTTGCGGCGCTCTCGGGCAGCCGCGACATGGCAGCGCTCTGGGAGGCGCTGCGGAGTTCGCAAGCACGGGTGGCAGTCTTTCCCTTCTTCACCGGCGACGAGACATGACGCTTCCGCGCCGTCAGCTCGCCATTGTGCTTGCCACGGGCCTGCCCGTCGCCGGCGGCGGGCTGGTCCTTCTCGCCCGTGACCCGGCCCACTTCGCAGCGACGGCAATTCTCTTCGCTCTCCTGGCAGCGCTCGCCGCCACCGACTGGCAGACCGAGACCGTGCCCGACGCACTGACGCTTCCGCTCGTGATTTCCGGCCTCTGCGTGACCGCGCTCTCGAACGGGGAGCTTGTGGCGCACGCCGCGGCGGCGGGGGGCCTGCTCGCGACCGGCGTGGCGCTCGGCCGGTTCACCCGAGACGAGGGCTGGATCGGCAGCGGAGACTATTTCCTGTTCGCCGGCATCGTCGCCTGGTTCGGCCCGGCGCTGACCGTCGAGGTCGCGCTCTTGGCCGCGCTCGGCGTCATCGTGATCTGTATTCTGACCCGACGCACACGGGCGGCGCTCGCCCCGGCCCTGGCCGCGTCGGCGGCCCTTATCTGGATCGGAGGACCTTTCCTGTGACCGACAAATTGAACCCCGACCTGCACCTCATCTCCAACGACCACCGCCCCTACACCGCGGACTTGACCCGGAAGGAGCCAAGGCTGACCCTGCGGAAGGGAGGCCGCGAGATGACCGAGGCGATCGACGACATTCCGGGCAGTCCGGCGTCCGAAGACAGCGTCCGGCTGGCCTTCGAGACGGTCGAGGCGACGCTCCGGGCGGAGAACTGGTTTTTCGAGACCGTGCGCAGCGAGCTCGCGAAGACCGCGCCCCTCTCGGACTTCCCCACGATCATGGGCGCGAACGGTCACGATTATCTCCTGCATTTCACCCAGTTCCTGTTCTTTCTCAAAGCGCTCGACTGCACCGACGCCGACCAGATCGCGCGCTACATCGAAGCCCATAACGCGCGCATCGAGGGCCTCGTGACGGACCCCCAGTTCGCCAAGAGCCGCAACGAGTTCCGCAAGGCGATCTTCCGGCCCGAACGCAAGGCGAAGATCCTCGACACGATCCGCACCCTCGGCGCGCCGGTCTTCGCGATCTACGAATACGGGCATCTCTTGATCGACGAGATGTCTCCGAAAACCACGGAAAAGCTCATCGAGGACCTTCGCTTCGGCGGTGTGCTCGCCCGCCGGGTCGACGACCGGATGTCGGCCGACCAGAAGCGCGTGCTCATCGCCTCCACCGGGTTTCTGGAAGACACTTACCGGATGTCGCTTCTCATGCAGCGGCGGATGATCGCCATGGGACTGACCGAGGCCGAGTACCGCCGCGCGAAAGCGGCGCGCTCCTAGGTCTCGGCGAGCGCTTCGAGAGAGGGCCTGTCGATGAGCACGATCTGCCGGCGCTCGAGCCGTATCAAGCCGGCCTCGGCCCAGGCCTTGAGATGGCGGTTGACGTTCTCGCGCGCCAGTCCCGAGAACTCGCCGATATCCTGCTGTGAAAAGCGCTCGGTCAGCACCTCGAGGCCCCCCGGCCCGGGCCTGCCCCATTTCTCGAAGAGCCTCAGGAGCGCGCGGGCGAGGCGCGGTTCGCCCTCGACCACCGATTGCGTGAGAAACATCTCCGAGGCGTTGCGCACCTTCGCGCAGAGCGCGCCGATGATCGCGCGCGCCGTGTCGGGCCGGTTCGAGACGAACGCGAGGACGTTGTCGCGCGCCACGACGACGCCCGCGACCGGGGTCGAGGCCACCGCGTCGGCCGAGCGGGGACCGCCGTCGAGGGCGGCGATCTCTCCCAGAACCTCGCCGGGGCCCATATGCGCGAGCACCGACTTTCGCCCCGAGATCGATGTGATCGACACCTCCACGCGCCCCTCCTCGATGAGGATCAGCGATTGCCCCGGTTCGCCGGCGGAAAAGATCGTCTGGCCGGCGCCGAAGGCGACCCGGCGGCCCTCGTCGAACAATTCCGCGAATTCGGCATCGCCGAGCGCGGAGACGAGAACACCGCGCAACTGGCCGGTTTTGAGCCCTGCGAGATCCATGGCGGCGATTGACACCGCGCGGCGCCGTCGGGGTCAAGCCATTTCACCAGGAGGCGCCCGCGGCGACATCGGCGTTGACAGCCGCCGCAGGTCCCGCGCCAATAGCGGCGCGGGGAGCGCTTCATGCTGAAATATGTCTGCATTTCCGACCTTCATGCCGGGGCGCTCACGAGCCTTCTGACCGATCTGCCGGGCCGCGACCCGTCCGTCGCGAGCCCTGTAACGCAGGCCTTCGCAGCCGCTCTCGGCGCGTTCCTCTCCCAGACGGGCCGCCGCGGCAGGGACGCACCGAAGCTCATTCTTCTCGGCGATGTCTTCGACCTGCAATTCTCCGACCGCGCCGCGGCGGCGGCGAGCGCGCGGACCTTTCTTTCCGCCCTCCGGGAGACGGGCGGCCTTTCGCCGGACGTGATCGCGACCGCGGGCAACCATGACCACGCGCTCTGGACCGATGCCCGCCTTGCGCTGGAGGCGAGCGAGTTCAGCAAGAAGCCGCAGGGCCCCGAATACCGCTCGGCGACGCCGGCCTTCACCGAGGACCCCGGAGCGCAGAGCCGTCTCCTCGATGCGGTGCTTTCGTCTGCGGGCTTCGGGAACGTCGATCTGCGCTACCCGAACCTCGGCTTCCACAATGCCGAGCGCGCGGTGTTCCTGCACCACGGCCATTTCATCGAGACCGAATACAGGCTGATCTCGGCGCTGAAGGATGCGCTTTCGGGCGTGCCCCGCACCTCGATCACGGCCGAGGACCTCGCAGCGGAGAACGCGGGCTGGATCGACTTCGCATGGTCGAGCTTCGGCGATGCCGCCGGGCTCGGGGATGATGCCCAGCGGCTCTACCAGAACATGCTGACCACCACGGGTTTCCGCCGACTTTCCCGCCGCTGGGCGGAGAAACTCGCCGACGCGCTGGGCGAGGCGCTGCCAATGAGCGGCAACCTCAAGGTCCGCGAAGTTCTGCGGATTCTGAGCGAGGTCGGCATCGACACGACCCTCGGGCGGTTCCGCGACACCGAGCGCTACGCCGAGGTCGATGCGCTGACGCCGGGCGGGCGCGAGGGCCTCGCATGGTATCTCGGCGGGCCGGGCCGGGGGCAGATCGACGCCGAACTGAAGCACCTGCCCCGCGACCTCGCCTTCGTTTTCGGGCACACCCACAAGCCGTTCGAGGCGCGTCTCCCCGCACCGGGTCTGCCCGCCCCGGCCCGGGTCTACAACACCGGCGGCTGGACGCTGAACGGCCCCCGCCTCGACAATGCCGAAGGAGCCGCGATGGTGCTCATCGACGACGACCTCAACACCGCGAGCGTCAGGCTCTTCAACACGCCCCGAAACGGCGAGGTCGCGCCCGCGCATGTCGAGATGCTGTCGAATGGCTCGCCCGGGGAACAGCACTTTTTGAGGGGAATCCAAGACTGGCTGGACGGCTCTGAAAGGGAGTGGAGGGATCTGGCGGAAACCGTCTGCGCGGCCTACGAGCAGCGTCAGGCGATGCTTCTGAAGCTGACATCCGAAGCCCCGCGCCGCACCCTGAGGGCGGTCTGATGGGCTTCGACTGGACACCGATCTCGCGCCCCTTCGCGGAGGCCGGCGAAGACCACGACATCGTCGTCGTGGGCTCGGGGTATGGCGGAGGCGTCGCCGCGAGCCGGCTCGCCCGGGCCGGCGGGCGCGATGCCCCCCGGGTCACCGTGCTGGAACGGGGCCGCGAGATCGCGCCCGGAGGCTACCCCGACAACCCCGTCGACGCGGCGAAGGATACCCAGGTCACCCTGTCGAGCGACGGCACGACGACGGGGAATGCGCAGGGCCTCTACGACATGCGCATGGGCTCGGACGTGAACGTGCTTCTCGGCTGCGGGCTCGGCGGCACCTCTCTCATCAACGCGAACGTGGCGCTCGAGCCCGACACGCGCATCTACGACACATGGCCCGCGGTATTCCGCGACAACCGCGAGCTTCTTGGCCCCTATTTCGACCGCGCCCGCGCCATGCTGGGCTCGAAACCCTACCCCGAAGGCAAGACCCCGCCGAAGCTCGCCGCGCTGGAAAAGGTGGCCGAAGGCACCGGCATGCACTTCGGCCGGCCGGACATCAACGTGAGCTTCGAAGACGATTTCAATGCCGCCGGGGTCTGGCAGGCGGCCTGCACCGATTGCGGCGACTGCGTTTCGGGCTGCAACTACGGCGCGAAGAACACCGTGTTGATGAACTATCTCCCCGACGCCGCGAAATTCGGGGCCGAGATCTATACCGGCGCCGAAGTCGTCTC
>CAZPPH010000017.1:0-10971 GCA_964588375.1 uncultured Rhodobacterales bacterium
CCGGGTCCACGACCGCGCCGATGTCGATGCACTTGTCGAGGGGGTCGCCGAGGCGCAGCTTGTCCATCCGGGCCCGCAGGCGGGTGTAGAAGACTTCGGCGATGCCCTCCTGCACCAGAAGCCGGGAACCCGCGCAGCAGACCTGCCCCTGGTTGAACCAGATCGCGTCGACCAGCCCCTCGACGGCGCTGTCGAGGTCGGCGTCGTCGAAGACGATGTAGGGGGACTTGCCGCCAAGCTCGAGGGTGAGGGCCTTGCCCGACCCGGCGGTCGCCTCGCGGATGCGCCGGCCGACCTCGGTCGAGCCGGTGAAGGCGATCTTGTCGATATCGCCGTGATCGACGATGGCCGCCCCCGTCGCCCCGTCGCCGGTGACGATGTTGACGACACCCGGCGGCACCCCCGCCTCTCGGCAGATGTCGGCGAAGAGGAGGGCGGTGAGCGAGGTGTATTCGGCCGGTTTCAGGACGACGGTGTTGCCCATGGCGATCGCCGGCGCGATCTTCCAGGAGAGCATCAGGAGCGGGAAGTTCCAGGGGATGATCTGGCCGCAGACGCCGAGGGGCTCGCGGTCGGCGAGTTCGGTGTCCTGCAACTCGGCCATGCCGGCGTGGTAATAGAAATGGCGGGCAACGAGGGGGATGTCGATGTCGCGGGCTTCGCGGATCGGCTTGCCGTTGTCGAGCGATTCCAGCACCGAGAAGAGGCGCGACTGCTTCTGGAGGATGCGGGCGAGGGCGTAGAGCACGCGGGCGCGCTTGTGGCCGGGGAGCGCGGCCCACCCCTTCTGGGCCTTCCGCGCGGCGGCGACGGCGGCGTCGACGTCCGTCGCGGTGCCTTGCGCGATTTCCGCGAGCGTCTCGCCGGTGGCGGGGTTCCGGGTCTCGAAGGTCTCGCCGGCTTTCCTCCAGCCGCCGCCGATGTAGTGGCCGAAGCGGCCGCCGTGGGAGGCGATCCAGTCCATCGCCTCGGCGCGGCTTTCGGGGGCCGGGCCGTAGTCCATGGTTTCGAAGATTTCGGGGACGTTCATGTTTGTCCTCCCAAGGCAGGTTCACCCTGGTTCAAATATCCAGATCGGGCTTCAAGCCAGCCCATGCCTGTAGCCCGCCGAATACCGGCCGGTCACGTGGTGCTCGAGTTGCCGCTCGATGTCGCCCAGAAGCGAGGAGGCGCCGAAGCGGAAGAGGTCGGGGCGGAGCCAGCGGTCGCCGAGTTCGTCCTTCATGAGCGCGAGGTAGGTGAGCGCGTCCTTCGCCTTCGAGATGCCGCCGGCGGGCTTGTAGCCGATGCGGATGCCGGTGGCCTCGTGGTAGGCGCGGATCGCGCGGATCATCACGAGGCTCACGGGGAGCGTCGCGTTCACGCCCTCCTTGCCGGTCGAGGTCTTGATGAAGTCGGCCCCCGCCATCATGCAGACGAGGCTCGCGCGGGCGACGTTGCGCAGCGTGCCGAGTTCGCCCGTGGCGAGGATCGCCTTGACATGCGCCTCGCCGCAGGCCGCGCGGAATGCGGTCATCTCGTCGTAGAGCGCCTGCCAGTCGCCGGTCAGGACATGGCGGCGGGAGATGACGATGTCGATCTCCTTCGCGCCCGCCTTCACGCTCTCCTCGATTTCCGCGAGCCGCAGGCGGAACGGGGAGAGCCCCGCCGGAAAGCCGGTGGACACGGCGGCGACGGGAATGCGGCCGGCGACGGCTTCCACCGCCGTGGGCACCATTTCGTGGTAGACGCAGACCGCGCCGGTGGTGACCGGACCCATGCCGAGGGCGTCGAGAATGTCCTGGCGCACGGGGTTCAGCGCCTTCGCGCAGAGCCGGCGCACCCGGCCGGTCGTGTCATCGCCCGAGAGCGTCGTGAGGTCGATGCAGGTGATCGCGCGGAGAAGCCAGGCGGCCTGATACTCCTTCTTGACAGAGCGCCGGCCGGGGAGGGTGGCCGCGCGACGCTCGATCGCGGAGGTGTTGGCCTGCACGGTCCGGACCCAGTCGAGGTCGAGCGGCAGGCCCGCGTTTCGGGGCTCCTGCACCTGCGGAAGGTGACGGGTCGACGCGCTATCTGAACGGGTCTGGATGTCGGCTGGCACGACGCTTGTCTCGACCGTTGGGACCGGTCGAACCGTGGCATGCGGCCGAGATCGCCGCAAGTGTCGCCGACCCCGAAGGGCCGTCAGATGAAGCCGAGCTTGCGGATCGCGGCCTCGCCGCGCCTGCGTCGCTCGAAATCGCCGGAAAGCACATCGCTGTTGAGCGCCCGGACCGCCTGGCTCAGGCGTCCGTTCCGGCGTTCGTTGCGAATGAAATGGCAGACTTCGTGTTCGGACATGGCGCTGATCTCTCGCGCCAGACGGCAATCTTCGGTTTCGAAGCGGTCCATGTTTTCCCCCAAACCACCTGCTTCATAATTCCGACATTGCCGCCGGTGCCGCAATGATTCGTTCCCGGGCCTGCGACGATCGGCTGAAACGGGTCTCAGCCCACCGCCTTTCGCCAGCTTGTCCTGGCGGAATCGAGAGACTCGGCGGGGATCAGCAGGAGAGCGGCTTCTGCCTTGTCGGAAACGAAGATCAGGCAGTCCCCGTCGCCCGGCGCCCGGCCGATCGCTATGAAGCGCGAACGGTTGGCATCGGGCAGCATGTCGAGTTCGGCCATGTCAGCGGAATCGGCGAAATCGCGCAGCCGGGCGGTGAGCGCCTGGTCACCGCCTGTCTCGGTGACCATTCCCGCGTCGAGGCGCAGCCAGGCGCGCGACAGCGAAGGAGCGGTGCCGAGAAAGTCCTCGACGGCATCGGCCGGGTCGTTGCCGGTGGCCGTGGCGAGATCGATACCCCAGGCCGAAGCGAGGGCCACCGCTGTGGTGCCAGCTGCGAAATCTCCCGCCGCCCCGGAGGGCGGCGCCGGTCTGACGCGAATCGGGTCGTTGCCTGGCAGGGCGGAAACCAGCGCGTCGCGCAGCCGGCCGAGAAGTGCGACATCGGGTTGGGTGAGCGGGCGGCCGACGATGTCCGTCGCGGCCGCGGCATCCGGGCCTTCGGCGGTGTCGACCATGAGAAGGCGCCGGTTCGCGGCGGAGACGACGAGGCGTCCTTCGCCGCGGCGAAAGACGAGGGATCGCGGGAGAATCGTCTCGTCGACTTCGCGCAGGATGGCGGCGAGGGGCGAGCCGTCCGGCCCCGGGGGCAACTCGCGGCCTTCGGGGGAGGAAGCTTCTGATCCGGCGAGCTTCCTGATCCGCTCGGCGAGGCGTCGGGTGTCCTTCACGGTGTCTCGCCTCCCGGTCCGTAACGGTCGAGCAGGTCCTGCGCCGCGGCCCAGATCTTCGCCTGGTCGACGGGTTCGGCTACGATCAGGATCAGTGCGTCGGAGGGGTCGGAGAGCGAGCGGATGAAGAAATGGCTTTCGGCCTTGCCCGCGAAAACAGCTGTGAACGGCGGTTCGCCATCGAACAGCGCGGGAAACGCCGGCCCGTCCAGGCATTGCGCGGCGAGATCGCAGAGCACGTCGATCTCCTCACGCCGCGGCTGTGCCTCCGCGCTCACCCGCAGGACCATGCGCGCCGACAGATCGGCATAGGCCGCCAGCCGGCAGCCGGCCAGCTTCATGCGCAATGCGTCGAGTTCGTCTCTGAAGGAAATGTCGAACACTCCCGGAGCTCCAACCGTATCAAGAGCTAGGGGAATTCCGCCGGAGGTGCCAGCCCGGCGTCGCGCCCGCTATATCAATGGGCGTGGACGGCTTGCGGGGCGGGCCTGTCGCGGCGCCGGGTGCTCGGCCGCAGGCCGGTTCGGGGAGCGACGCGACGGGGCATCACTCCACCGGCAGGCGCATCGGGCCGAACACGGACGGTATCACCATCTGCCGGACCGGCGTCGGCGCGCTCGGCCATGGCGGTCGATAGCGGACGCCCGGAAGCATCGTCGCCATGAAGCAGTTCGACCAGTCTTGTGGTGAACCGCTCGGCACCGCTGGCTTCCCAGATGTCCCTGTCCTCGCCGGCCTCGAGCGCCTGAAGGAGCGAGATCGGAAGCACCTCGGCGAAGAGACCATCGGTCTCCCTGCGCACCCTGCGCAGCAGACGCTCCCGGTCGCTGCCGGAATTGATCTTGTCCATGCGCGTCAGCAGAAGAAGGCTCTTTTCATGAAGTGCGGGCGGCAGGCTGTCCCAGACAGCCGCTTCGGACTGGCGCCAGGCCTGCGTGGCGTGGGTGCACCAGACAACGGAGGTCGCATTGTGGATCACCCGTTGCCAGATATTTGCCGCCATCGACGGGTCGGAAATGCCCGGCATGTCGATGATGTCGCAGATCTCCAGCACGTCGGACTTCCGGAAGATGCGGACATAGGCGGTGTCCGCGATATCGACCTCGTCGATATGGTTCAGATCGACGGGCATGACGTTGCCCTCGAGATCGACCCGATAGGGCGGCTGATCGCCATGGACGATCCAGACTGGCGGCAACTGGGTGGCGGTAACCTGCACGGGCAGCGATTGCGACCCTATCAGAAGGTTCGTCAGGGTGCTCTTGCCTGCGCTGAATTCGCCCATGAGCGCCAGGCATGGCTTGCCCGGTCCGGACGGATCCGCCGCAGCCTTGTTGTCGTCGCTCTCGGTCATGTCAGTGCCCTCGTTCCGTCATGCGGCGAGTTTCTCGAGTGTCGCCACGGTGCGTTCCAGTTCGTCCCGCCGGGTTTCGCCGCCCGCATTGCCAAGCGACAGGTCGGGGGTGCCGGGTTCACCGATCTTGTCGAGCACGTTTTCGAGAATGGATCTCTGCTCAGACAGGAAATCCGACATGATCTTCGATGCATCGGTGCCAATCGCCCGGGCGTTGTCGCCCCTCAGCGCGTCGATGATCGGCAGGGTCTCCGCCTCGATCATCTGCGCGAAATCCATCGCGTAGGTCGAGTAGCCCCGGCGGCGCTGCCACCAGCGGCTCCACCAGGAGCCTTTCAGATCGAGTGCGATCGTCTGGCCGAGAAGCACCGGCGGAGGCATCCTCGGTGGCCGGGGCGCCTCGACCTTGAAGCTGTCCTTGGCGAGACCGAACGACGACTGATAGAGTTCCTCGATCCCGGCGGCGGCCTTGCCGAGTTCGCGCTTCGACGCCGAGGCGAGGTTGCGGCCGAAAACCTGATAGGCCGAGCGCAGAAGCACACGGAATCCAGTCGGGTCGTATTCCCAGACCACCCCGTCGCCCTCGCTTTCGAGGTGCGCGAGGAGGGAGGAAGTGGCCCGCTCGAGGAAGCTGCGGTGCGACCGTTCGAGGCGCCGCTCGAAGTCCTCGACCGTTGCCCCGATTTCATCGTCGAAGGTCGACTGCGCGGTGGCGGCGACCTTCTCGAAAGACGCGCGGAGCGCCTCGGCATCGACATTGATGCCGTCGGCATCCACCGGGAGCGTGTTGTTGCCTGCCGCGGCGCGGACGCCGTTTGCGAGGTTGATCGCCGATCGCGCGGCCTTCTCGACCGCTTCGCCGCCCACGCCCTCGTCGACCCGCTCGGCAATGGCCTTGTAGAGTGCCGGCAGGCCCGACAATTCCCAGATCACTTCTTGTATGGAGAGCTTTTCGGCCGGGACGCGCAGTTCCTCGTCCGCCCAGTTCAGAAGCGCCTTCGAGCTTGCATCCGACATGTCGTCGAAGGCGCCCGACAGGGCCGTGTTGGCCCACCCGGCACTTCCGAAGAGGATCTCCACGCCTTCGGGCCCCTGGTGCCGGGCCAGGGTGTTCTCGATGGAGGCGCGGATTTGTGGCACCTCGGAGGCGGGGTCCTGCAGCTCGTCGATCCGGTTGACGAAAATGATGACCTCTCGGGACTTCACATTCGAGATCAGGCGAATGAGCGCCATGTCGACGGTTGAAAGCGCCTGGTGGGCCGAAAGGACGACGACGCACATCCGGCTCTCGCGAATCGCGCGGATCGTGATCTGCTCGCGCATCATGAAGGTGTCGTTCACGCCGGGTGTGTCGCGGATGCAAAGCTTCATCGGCACGCCGGGGACATGCAGTGCAAGATCAGCGGACTTGGTGATGTCGGCGAACCGGCCTTGTGAGGTCGAGGTCTCGGTGTCCGTCTCGAAATCGTCGCCCAGGCAGACGTAGCGCTCGACGAGATCGCTGTCGATGTAGCCGTAATCATGGCTCTGACCGAGAAGCATCTCGAATTTCCGGCCAAGCCGGCGCTCGGACTTCTTGCGCATTTCCTCGATCTGGGCGCGCACCTTGTCGAGCTCATCGGCGGCACCCGCGCGCTCCGCAAGCTCGCCCACGCGGCCGCCGCGGTCGACGAGCCGGGCCCATTCGCCCTCGTCGAAGAAGGTGAAGCTCGCCGCCTGGTCCTGCGGCGTCGAATCGGGGAACAGGCGCAGCGAAGTCACGACCGAGGTCCAGGGGTTCACGTCTGCGGGCAACAGTCCGGGCCAGCCGACCATCGCGTTCACGAGCGAGGTCTTGCCGGCCTTGACCTGGCCGATCATGGTCACGGAGGGTTCGACCTGCGACAGGTGGTGCCCGAGCCGCCGGGCGTTCTTCGCGGTGGTGTCGTCACCGATTTCGATCAGCTTGTCGAGCGCATCGGAGAGATCGGAGACCTTGTCCTGGAACGGCTGGAAACACTGGAAGGTCTCCCTGAGAAGTTCTTCGCCCTGGGGGTCTGCCGCTTCGCAGGCGCGCTTATGATCAATCTCGACGTTCATTTCGTTCCCAAGCTGGAGCAGCCCGATCCTGCCCGCCCCGAAATTGCGACAGATCGCGGACACTAGACGCCAGCACCCACTGAAATCCGACTGCAAGGAACATCTCAGCGCAACGTGGCAAAATTAGGGCGTTTTTCCGGTGGCGCTTGCCGGAAACCGGTCAATTCTACCCGTCGCTGACCTGCTCGAATTCGCGCTTGATCTGGAGCAGGAGGGTCACGGCTTCGGCGGCGGGACCGGGGGCGTTCTCGAGGCGCAGAAGTGTCATCATTTCCGAGGTCAGCGCCAGATCGTCGGCGAGTGGCGCAAGGCTCTCGGGTAGCGGACTTTCGTCGAAAATGCCTTGCAGCGCATCCGCCGTATCCGCGCACAACGTCAGGACTCCGCCGGGGTCTTCGGAAAGGGCACGCAGTTCCAGTCCGGTCGCCCTCAGTTTCTTCAGAGCCCCGTCAGCGACATCGTTGGCGTTTGGCAGCGGTCGTGAGACGTTGCGGACTTCGACGAGGCGATCCGCAAGGCTGGCCTGGGCCAAGGATTCCGCGTCGTTGCGTACCGGCGATGCCGCGGAAGCTGAGGGTTCGGGCGCCGGTTCGATCCGCGCCGTTGCTGTTGCACCGGGCGGCATTGCGGTAGCTGCACGGTCGCTCCGATCGTGCGCCTCGGGCATGCTTTCGGGCTCGGACAATCGCGAGGGCTGACGTGTTTCCGAGGGCCTGCGGCGCGTCTGCGACCGTGGACGGGTGCGGGCGCGGGACCGGGGACGCTCGATGCCCGAACCTTCCCCCTGCTCGAGGTCGAACGCGTAGCGGGCGAGGAACAGCTCCGCCTGATCGAGATCCGCCCGGCGGCCGCTTCTGGCGTGATCGAGCAGCGCCCTTACGAGGGCATCGGCCCCGCTGCCTGTCCACAGCGCCTCGTCGCGCGGCGTGGAGGCGAGCGCCTTCAGCCCCTGAAGCGTGGCGATCGGGAAAAGACCGGCGAAGTCGGTCTCTGCCGCTCCGGCAAGCTCCAGCAACGTGTCCGCAAGGCGATTTTTCCGCGCCAGCTGGTCGGCCTTGGTCAGCACGAGGAAGGCATGGTCGCGGTAGGCGTCTTGCAGGTCTGCCCAGATTTCGCGTTCGGCCGGGGCGAAGTCGGGCGAACACCAGAGCACGATATCGGCGTTCTCGGTCACGTCCGCGACCGCCTCGGCATCGTCGCCGCGCGCTTCGGCAAGCGCCACGCTGCGCAGGATCCGGTGAGGTGCGGCGATGAGAAGCCGCTCGGCGTTCTCAACACTGGCCAGTTCGTCGTCCTCGGGCGCTTCGAGCCGGCCATCGGCGTAGGATGCCTCGGCGAGAAATGTGTCGCCGGGCACGATCTCGACGATCCGGGCACTGGAGGTTTCCGGCAGGACAGGCTCGCCGAGAAGCAGATTGACGAGCGCCGATTTGCCGCTGGATGCCGGGCCAAGAAGCACCACGCGCACTGGCCGCGACAGGGTTTCGAAGAGTGCCCGCCCGCGCTTTCGCGCACTGTCGGGAATACCCCCGAGCGCAAGGGCGGCTTCGAGCTGCGAGACGGTATCGACCGTTGTCATTCTGCCCCCGCCAATTGTCAGGGCATCGCGCGGTAGGCCACCGCTGCGGGAAATTCCACGGGCTCGCTGCCCGCTGGCTGCCCGTCATCGTTCTCGTCCGTCTCGACCGATGCCCGGACAAGGTCCGCGGCGAGTTTCGACAGGGCATCCGCGGCCACGGCCTCGGTCTTGATGACGGTGAACGATATGTTGTCCTGCGCCGGGTCGTCCAGGTCCTCGAGCGCATCGAGAAGGGCGCGGGCGATCGTCGCGGCCGGCTTCGAGAGCGTATTTCTGAGGATTGCGATGATCTCGCGGTCATCGAGAAACTGCAATCCGTCGCTGGAGGCGATGAGCACATCGCCATCCGCGAGGATGAAGGGGTCGTCCCGGCAGTCGATCGCCTCGATCTCGTCGCCGAACAGCACGGAGGTCAGGGCGTTCCGGTCGGGGTGGTTCAGCGCGGCGTCTTCGGTGATGGCGCCCGCGGCGACCATGAGGTCGATCTGGGGTGCCATCGAATGGTCTTCGTTGAGCTGGGTGAGCCTGCCGTCGCGGTAGAGCAGGAGCGGCGAATCCCCGATCGAGATCCAGTAGAGTTTCTCGTTGTCGATGACCGGCGCGAGCAGGGTCGAGCCCATCCCGTCGGTATCGGGATTGGTCTCGGTATGGGCGCGGACGCATTCGTTCGCCGCGTAGGCCGCGTTGCGAAGCACTCCGCCGATATCGGCGGTCATGCCCTCGACATCGCTCGACTGGAACATCAACTCGCTGAAGACTTCCGTGACGACGATCTTCGAGGCGACGTCGCCGGCGGCGTGGCCCCCCATGCCGTCGGCGAGCACCGCGAAGCCGAAGTTCGCGCCTATCGGAAAGTCGCTCGCAAGGGCGTCCTCCTGATGGTCGCGCTGGCCGAGGCTCAGGACCGACGCTGCGTCAAACCGGAATTCAGGCGCTTCTGACATGATCGTCATCATCCCCGGAATTCTCCGCCCAGGTGAATTCCTCGCCGCACAGGGCGATGAATTTCAGGGTCGTTTCACCGATGCGGATCTCGTCGCCGTCATAGAGTTCTTCGGTCGAAAGCACCGGCTTGCCGTTCAGGCGCACCACGTTCGACTTGCCGCCGTGGCCAAGGAAGAACTGGTTGAGTTCCTCGTCGAAAGCGACGGCGGCATGGTTGTCGCGGCTGATCGAGGTGTCACCGAAGTCGAGCTGTACGGCCTGATCGTCGCCGCGGCCAATCTTCGAGACCCCCGAGAGAAGCGAGAAGCTGTGACCGATGCCAGCGCCTTGCGTGACGACCAGCCAGCCCACGGGAAAGCGGACCGGGCCGGTGCCCGTGGCGGCCTTGCCGGCGAACACGTCCCCGGTGTCGGATTTCGCCTGGAAGCCCAGAAGACGGGTCTTGACGCGGCCGGCGCGACGTATCGGGGCAGGGGATGCGATCTCGGGCGCAGGGTCGCTCTCGTCCGTGTCGTCGCTTTCCGGCGCTGCAGGCTCGAGATCGAGATCACGCACCTGCTCTTCCGCCGATTCGGGCTCTTCGGAGGGCTCATCCTGCAGATCGAAAGCGGTAACATCGACCGGTGCCTCGGATTCGCTCTCGCGCGGGTCTTCGGGCTGAACCTCATCGAGGCCGTCCTCCCACTCGTCGAGTTCGGTTTCCACCTCGGGCGCGAAAGCGCCACCGAAGCGACCCTCTCCGGTTTGGGCTGGGTGGATCTCGTCGCGCTCGTCGACGGGCTCCTCGCCGGTTTGCGGTTCGGCAGCTTCGGAAACTGGGCGGATGCTGTCCCCGTCCTCTTCCGGTTCGTTTCCGAAGCCGGTCTCGGCCGGGTGCTCCGCGGCACTCTCGGCGGCGATTTCCGCCTCGAGGGCTTCGCGCTCGGCTTTCAGAATGGCCTTCTGGCGCTCGAGCGCGGTCTTCAGGTCGATCTTCTCGGCATCCATGGTGGCCTCCGCCGGTTCGTTTGTCTCGGAAATTGAGTCTGTTGCAGGCTTCGCGACGGACCTTTCCGCCACGCCATCTGTGCGCGCGAAGGCCTTGCGAAGCTGATCGGTGGTCATCGGGTCCGCATCGGGCTCGCTTGCCGCTGGGGTCACTTCGACCGGTACGGGGCGGGTGCGCGGGCGCGAGAGCGGTCGGCTGACCGGCTCGGACCGGGGTGCGCGCTGGCGAACCACGTTGGCCAGGTCCTCGCGGTACTGGACCTGCTCGTCGGGGTCCATCGACGGATCACGGCCGACGACGCGTTTGAGGACACGATCGGCCTTCGTCGCGGCGGCTGCCGCCTTGAGATGGGCCATCGCCTGACGGCGGCGAGTCGCGTCGTCGTCGTCATACATCTTGGAGGCGGTTTCCTCGAAAACCCGGTCGCCGTCCTCGCTTTCGGCAAGACGCGCCAGACGGTCGCGGGCGATCGCCTTCCGGCCGAACACCTCATCATTCTCCCAGCCCCTGCCGGTCTTGTCCGGAGTGTCGGCCCTCACGTTCTCGGGTGCCTTGCGCTCGTCGGTCTCGATATGGCGGACCGCGGCGATCGCATCGCGAATCTCGTCGACGAGCAGTGCATTGTCACGAATGGCCCGCTCTTCCTCGGGGTCGAGTTCGTCGAACTCGTCGTCGAAATCGTCCTCTTTAAAGTCATCGAATTCGTCGTCGTCGTCGTCGGACCCGAACTCTTCGCGCCCGGAATCCTCGGTTATCGGACGGGTCTGCC
>CAZPPH010000017.1:11071-32923 GCA_964588375.1 uncultured Rhodobacterales bacterium
CGCGCCCGGAATCCTCGGTTATCGGACGGGTCTGCCGTCTGGCGCGCGGCGCATCAAAGGCTTCTCGCAGTTGCGCGTCGCCCGGGTCTCCCAGCTCGTCTTCCCAGTCGAGATCACGGGAGACGG
Organism: uncultured Rhodobacterales bacterium; assembly: GCA_964588375.1. GTDB lineage: Bacteria > Pseudomonadota > Alphaproteobacteria > Rhodobacterales > Rhodobacteraceae > JASJAR01. The sequence goes on from CAZPPH010000017.1 coordinate 11,198, forward strand.
AGCGGTGGTCGGAATCCACAGGATGGTCTCCCCCGGTCAGGGGGTCGTCGTCGCTGGCCGGCAACGTCTCCCGGGCGTCGTCGTCCGCCGGGCGCTGGGCGACCCTTTCGCCCCAAGCTGATTCAGGGTCGCGCAATGAGTTCTTGAGCCCCGAGTGATCCAGATCGCGCTGGAGCGCCTCGATCGACATCGCAGGCGGACTTTCCGCCAGTTCGCTATCGCGCTTGCGCATGATGCCCTTGAGGAATTTCATGTTCCCGTCCCCCTCAAAGAGGTGTTGTCAGCCCCGTTTTCAGGGGAGTTGATGTAACTGCGGTTTCCTCCGAAGAGTCGTTGCCAGACCGACCGCTTGCGCGGCGGTTCGGGACCGGCCTCGCGGCGTGCCTGCTCGTGCTCGAATTCCTCGGTGACCGAATCTTCGTCTTCGGTCTCGTTGTCGTCCTGCGTCCGATCCGCCGACCTGTTCAGGAGCTCCTCGTCGTCGGCTTCCTCGTGCGGACGAGTGTGCTCTTCGGGCGAGCCGCCGAACCATCCGTGACGGCGCTTCAACTCACTCCTCTCCGGTGGCGGATTGGGGTCGCGGAGCGGGTCGTCGTCGGGCAGGAGCAGGGAGTTTTGCGGTTTCTTGAGCGTCTTGAGGGCGAACCGGTTGCGCTTCTTCTCGCGCTCGGCCTTGGCGCGCTCGGCCATCACGGCGAGGTTCGTTTCCGCCACGATCCGCTGGATGGAAAGCTCCATCGCGCGGTCGTCGTTGACCCGTCTCATCGCCGCCTGTTTCCGCTTCTCGGTGTCGATCTGCTCGAGCCACTCGTCGGCGGATTGAATACGGTCCTTCGGGAACACGTTGAGCGCGGTGTCGATGGCCTTCAGGAAGTGCTCGTCGTAGCCGTCGATGCGTTTATGAAGCGGCTCGTAGGGGTCCTGCCGGCCTGCGGCGATCGCGGCGACGCGGGTCTGGGAGTTCGGCGGCGGCCCTCCGGTTATGACGTGGTGGAACGTGGCGGCCAGTGAATAGAGGTCCGAAGACGCGTTCTGCTGGTTGCCGGCAAGGTAGAACTCGTTGGGGCTGTAGCCGTCCTTCACCACGTGGATCGCCGAGAGCGCCCGCGTCTTGCGCGTCGCCTCCTCCCGGGCCGCGCCGAAGTCGATCAGCACCGGCTCGTTGCCGGCGGCGAGCAGGATGTTGTCGGGCGAGATGTCGCGGTGCAGGACGTCGTTGGCGTGGATGTAGGTGATCGCGTCGAGAACCTTGAGGAGTATCCGCTTCACCTCGTAGGGCGGCAGGGCGCGGTGGCCCTCCTCGATGACGTCGAGCATGTCCTTGCCCTTGACGAAATCGAGCGCCATGTAGGCGGTCCCGTAATCCTGAAACACCTGGTGGATGCCGACGATGTTGGGGTGCTGGAGCTTCGAGAGCCTCAGCGCCTCGGCCTCGAACAGCCGCACGATCGAATCGAATTCTTCCTGGCTCGACCCGGCGCGGGCGCGCACGCGGCTCGCGGTGCGGCGTACCATGGCCGCCGGGTAGCATTCCTTGATCACGACCGTGCGGTCGAGACTGTCCTTGGCGAGATAGGTCACGCCGAACCCGCCGGCATTGAGGAAGCCCTCGATCGTGTACTGGCCATGCAGAAGCTCGGTACCCGACTTCAGCTCGTCGGCCTGGACGTCGTCGATGTCGGGTTGTGGCTCGCTCGCCATTGCCGTCATGTCTCACCCATTCCCGCTGGCGCGAAACGCACCGCTTCGTGTCTTTCGGCGAAACTCTTTCGCCTTCTCGGCCGGATCGGGACACTCGGAACTTGGCGTTGCGCAGGCTGCGCGAAACAATAAGGACGGCCGGTTTCCTCGTCGGTACGGGTGGAATGGGCCGATTTTATGGCAAGCTTGCGGCCCGCATGCCGCCAATGGCCTGCCTGGACGGTCCGACGTGCCAGAAAGTTGTCATCACCGCGAAACATCGGAGATGGTCAGTGTTTCCGGAAATGAGCTCAATGGTCATCCTGGCTGCACAACGGTGGCCGGGCCTGCCGGCCTCCGCCATGAGGCGGCGATGCTGCGGGGCGGTTCCGAAACCTCCGGCAGCGAAGCGGGCGCGTGCAGGAACACCAGATTCAGGGGACAAGGGGGCGGTCGGCGACATGCACGGCGCATTCCGTAACGGATTTCGCGGCGAGGCCAGGGGAGCCCCTGGCCTCGCCGCTGCCGCCTCAGGCGGCTTCCATCATCTCCTCTTCATCCTCTTCCATGCCGTCCGGCATCGTCTCGTCCATCTCACCGGTGGATGGGACGAGCTCGGAAAGGAGATTCTCTGCGTCGTCGAGGGCTTCGTCGACCTCATCGTTGTCCGCGCCGCCACCGAGCAGGCCGAAGAGCGTGAAGATCATCATGAAGAGCTGGGTTATGCTGGCGAAGACACCTTCGTCGCCGGCCTCCTCTTCCTCGGCGGAGGCAGGCTGCTCCTCGTTTTCGTCTGATGCCTCTTCCGGCTCTTCCGGAGCGGGCTGCTCGTCGTCCTCCGCTTCGGCCGGTTCCTCTTCGGTTTCGCCGGTCTCGCCTTGTTGATCCGGTTCTTCCTCTTCGACCGTCTCCTCGTCCTCGTCCTCGTCCTCGTCCTCGATCGAAGCTTCCTCTTCGACCGATGCCTCCTCTTCCTCTTCCTCTTCTTCCGTTTCCGGAGCCGCGTAGCCCTCGTAGAGCGGGAAGAGCGATTCGAGTTCGCCTTCGCCCTCGGCGAGGAATACGGCCTCGATGTCTTCGAGCGGACGGTCGAACATGAGAACGTTGCCGATATCGCCGTTGTAGTGCCACTGGAGGTTGTCGTCCTCGCCCTTCCTGGTGCGGGTGGAGGCACCGATGGCGACGTCTTCGGCGTTGCCGGTCATGCCGCCGTCCCAGCCCTCGCCCTCGTCGACAACCTCGCCGTTGAGGTAGAGCTTCGTGCCGCCCTCATCGAAGGCGAAGGACACGTGATAGTCCTCGCCCGCCGCGATCTTCTCGCTTGTGGAGAGGTATTCCTCGCTGTCCTCGTCCTGGTAGCGGACCTTCAGGCGGCCGCCGCCGTCGATCCACATCGTCAGGTGGCCGCCGTCCTGGTAGCCGCCATGATCCTTGGAAAAGAGCGCCTGGTTCTGCCCGTTGCCGGGCACGTCGGCGTTGAACGAGAAGGCGACGGTGCCTTCTTGAAGCGCCATGGTGTCGGGATCGTGCGGGATCTCGTCGGAGCTTCCGCCCGCATAGGTGCCGCCCTCGTAGTTCAGGGCGAGGCCCGGTGCCACGAGACCGGCGGGCTTCGCCGAGGCGACGTCCACGAGGCCGCCGGTGAACCACTTGTTCATCGAGTGGTCGCCCGGGTCCGACCCGATCGGGTCGCCCTCGACATCGCGGGTGTCGTAGCCGTAGACCATCTCGCCGTCGATCTCGGTCCGGCGGGTCTCACCGGTCGGTGCGACGGCCTCCTGGATCTCGTCGATCGTGTCGACGATGCCGTAATGCGCGCCGGCGTTGGTCTCGACCATATCCTCGGTGACCTTGTCGCCGTAGACAACGATGTAACCGAGATAGTCCTCGTCGTGCGCGCCCCCGCCGTTCCCCTGCTGGGAATAGGCGGTGATGACCGAGACCATGTCGTCGTCGACGCCGTCGCCATCGGTGTCGACGGTGTCGTAGTCGACCTCGATCTGGGTCGTGTGCCCGATCACCGAGATCCGGTCTTCCTCGGCGTTGAAATCGGCGATGACGTCGATGCCGAAGCCATCGACCCAGTGGTCGTGGATGTACCTGTTCTCGCCCGCGACGCCCATCCAGTCGATCGTCCGGTCATCGTTGGTGTGCTCGACGAGGATGTCCTTCTTGGCGTTGATCAGGGTCTCGAACTTGAAGTGATCGCGACCCGCGCCGCCGACGAGCACGTCATCGGCCACGAGTTCCTGGTCGGTCCAGTCGAAGAGCTTCAGATAGTCGTAGTCGATCGACCCGCCGTCGGGCCGGCTCGGGTCGTTCAGCACGAGCTGGCCGGCTCTTGGCACGCCGGCATCGGCGCGCGAGACGAGCGTATCGTCGCCGTCGCCGCCTTCGAGAAGGTCCGAGCCGCGGCCGCCGTCGAGGGTATCGTTACCCGACCCGCCCTTGAGGTGGTCGTCGCCGTAGCCGCCCAGCAGCGTGTCGCGGCCCGAGCCGCCGTCGATGTCGTCGTCGCCGGCACCGCCGTCGATCGTGTCGTTGCCGCCGTTGCCTTCGTAGACGTCGTCACCCGCGAGCATCGGCCGGGCGCCGGACGGGTTGGTGAGCGCATTGCCCGGCCCGTTATCCATGAGGTCGTTGATCTGCGACACCGACAGGGCGTCCTCGGGCGTGAACCCGCCCCAGACACCGAAGTCTGCAAGCGCGCCTTCGAAGGGCTTCCGGAGATCCTCGTCGTCGAGCGCGAATTCCTGCGCGGTGTCGTTCAGCTTCGCGCGGTAGCTGTCGGCCCCGAAGACCCAGGGCTCCTCGTTCTGCATCATGAAGTATTCGGTGTAGCCGTTGGGGTTGTTCACGTCCCCTTCGAGCTTGTCCCACTGGCTGGCGCCGATACCGTCGCCGTTCACCACGACGTCGACCCCGCTCTCGGTGAAGGACACCGCGACATGCGCCCACTGGCCCTCTTCGAAGACCGGGGTCTTCGTGGTCCAGGCCTTGTTGGAGCCGCCGTCGCCCTCGGCGAGACGCAGGAACAGTTCGCCCTCGTTGGTGTGGCCGATCCGCAAATGGCCGCCGTCGACCGTGCCCGAATGGTCCTTCGAGACCATGGTCGACCATTGACCGAGGTCGTCGGGCTTGGCCCAGAACGCGATCGTGCCCTGGGTGACCGACATCGCCGGGTCGTGGTCCATGAAGGCGAAATCGTCCTCGCCGTCGAACTGAAGGGCCTGACCCGACCCGTTGGGCGGACCGTCGACCGTGCCGTCTGTGCGGATGATCGCCTGGTTCTCGTAGAGCGTGTAGGCCTTGATCTCGTTCCCGCCGTTCGCGCTGTCGTCGCCATAGGCGCCGTCGCTGCCAGCCCCGAACGACCAGAAGCCGAGCGCGCCCGGAAGGCCCTCGACCGCGGGAGTTTCGGGGCCCATCCGGTTCGACGCGCCGTTGCCGGTTTCGGTCACACCGTCCGTCTCGACCGTGCCGAGTTGCTCGAACGGGTAGCGGGTCTCGACATAGCCGGCCTCGCCATCCGAGCCGCCGCCGAGCATGTCCTCGGAGAAGTTGGCGTTCTCGAACGCGGCGGCGGGGTCTCCGGTGACCGCCCCGAGGTCGGTGGTGCCCGCGCCGTTGCCGGTGTCCTTCGTCGCACCCTCCTCGGGCGAGCGGGTGTCGTAGCCGCGGTGGGTCACGCCGTCGACGACCGTCTCCTTCAACTCGCCTTCGGGGAAGATCGCCTCGGCGACGTCCTCGTAACCCTCGACGATGCCGTAGGTCACGTTCGCGTCCGTCTTGATGTCGTCTTTCTCGACGAGGTCGCCGTGGACGATGATCTGGCCCAGAAGGTCCATGTCATGGGCCCCGCCGCCGCCGTGCTGCTTCGAGATCACCGTGATGATCGATTCGAGCGCCTCGTCGCCGATGACGTCTTCATGCGAGACATAGACATTCGCGGTGTGGCCGATGACCGCGATCTGGTCCTCGTCCGCGTTGTAGTCGGCGATGATGTCGATGCCGGAATTGTCGACCCAGTGGTCGTGCAGCTCGTTGTTCTCGCCCGCGACCCCGGCCCAGTTGATCGAGCCGTCCGCGCGGACGTGTTCCTCGATGATGTCGAGCTTGGCGTTGATCTGCGGCGAGATGAGGAAGACGTCCTCGCCCTCGCCGCCGATCAGCACGTCGTCGCCGTGGAGCGGCTGGTTCTCGTAGCCCTTGAGGCGCTGAAGCTCCTCGTCGACTTCGCCGTCGGGGTCGTCCCGCGTCGGCATGTCGATGGCGAGCTGGCCGATGCGCTGAAGCCCGGCGTCCGAGCGCGAAACGAGAACGTCGTTGCCGAGCCCGCCGTCGAGAATGTCCGAGCCTCGGCCGCCGTCGAGCACGTCGTCGCCGTCCCCGCCGTAGATAATGTCGTCGCCATAGCCGCCCATGACGTGATCGTCGCCGTCGCCGGCCATGATCGTGTCGTCGGACCCCTTGCCGGTGATGACGTCCGCGCCATCGGTCGCTTCGCCCTCGACGTCGCCTTCGAGGCTCTCGACACCGACGAAGTAGGAGGGGTGGTAGTCTGCGACCGGGATCGTCGGGACATCCGCGGGCGGGGTCTGGAAGTCCTCCACGCTCTTGTAGAACGCGCTCTGGTCGACGGGCAGACCGTCCATCAGGAGCGTCAGCGACTGTCGTCCGCCGCCATCGAAGTAAAGCAGGTCGATCTCGTAGAGGCCGCCCTCGAACTCCGCGACCCGGGGTGTTTCGTCCGTCCCGCGCCCCCCGAGGAACGACGAGAAGTTCACTCCGCCGACGTTCAGCAGGAACCCGTCATCGGAGGAGACGGAAATCTCGTGGGTACCTTCGGGGATGAAGATGTACCCCGAAAGCGAAAGGCCCGTGGGGCCGAATTCCACCGACCCGTCGCCGGTGAGCGAGTTGGCGTCGTCTCCGAGGAATTCCGCGAGCGTGGTGTCGGAACTGCTGCCGCTGTAGGCCAGTTCGGTGGCGGTGAAGGCCATCTCCGGAGAGGAGGTCGCGATCAGCTCCAGAAGCTTGCCGATGCTCCGGAGGTTTTCGCCTTCGGGCGGGATGTAGACCTGACCGTCGAGGCCGGTCCCGATGCCGGGAACGTCCGAGATCGCACCGAGACCCAGCGCGGCCTCCATTCCGGTGGGGGTATCCGGCGATGCGGGGTCAAAGAAAGGGGGAACAGCCATGACAAGTCTCTCCTGTTCGCGCAGGTCCGGGCCCTGCGCGGTCTATCCATCGTTTCGGAAAAAACTCGAACTTCGTGGCAACCGCGGCGACCGTATCGGTAAGGCCGGCAGATGCGATCACTTGCACACTCGAGTCAGAGATTAGCCAGGAATGTGGCGACAAGAAGTCTCTGCGCACGTGGTCGGGTAGGATTTCCCCGGCTCCTGAGGGGGCCGGCAGACTTATGCTGAAAGCACACCAAGCTGCTGATATACAACGATTTAAAGAGAGAGCGACTGCCGCCCTATCGTTGCAGTTTCGCGGCCAGTCCGCACCGATTGTTTCATTGGACCGGGAGCGGCGACGATGGCGGCAATGTGCCGAAATCTGTCAGCTTTGCGGAAACCCGGGATGCCGCATTTTCGCCACAATATTTCGCGTCTCAGGCATGGGATTCGATCAATGCCGTCAGGGTTTCGACTTTCTCGTCAAGAAGAGCGGCGCTGCCCTTCGTTTCGACGTTGAGCCGCAGCAGCGGTTCGGTGTTCGAGGCGCGGAGATTCATCCGCCAAGTCCCGAAATCGAGGCTGACGCCGTCGAGACGGTCGATGGTGGGGTTCTCCGCGGTGAGCACGGCGACGACCCGCTCCATGGTCGCGCCGGCATCGCTCACCCGGAAATTGATCTCGCCCGAGGAGGGGAACCGGGCGCGCAGGTCGGCCACGAGGTTCGAGAGCGTGCCCTCGCGGGCCGAAAGGATTTCGAGAAGCCGGACCCAGGGGATCATGCCGCTGTCGCAATAGAAGAAGTCCCGGAAGTAGTGGTGCGCCGACATCTCGCCACCGTAGGGCGCGCCGGTCTCGCGCATCTTCGCCTTGAGATAGGCGTGCCCCGTCCGTGTCGGCACCGCGATGCCGCCGGATGCGGCCACTGTGGCTTCGATCGCGCCGGTCACCCGCGGGTCGTGCACGATCGGCGCGCCCGGCTCGCGCTTCAGCGCGGCCTCGGCCAGCAGGGCGACGACGATCTCGCCGGGCACGATCGCTCCGGTCTCGTCGAAAAAGAAGCAGCGGTCGAAATCACCGTCCCAGGCGATGCCCATGTCCGCGCCCTCGGCGACGACCCGGTCCGCGGTCTGGCCCCTGTTCGCGGGCACGAGCGGGTTCGGGATGCCGTTGGGGAATGTCGGGTCGGGGTCATGGTGAAGCCGCAAGATGTCCAGCCGCGCGCCTGCGGCCGCGAGCCGGTCTGCGATGGCGTCGAATGCCGCGCCTGCCGTGCCGTTTCCGGCGTTGGCGAGAATCTTCACCGGACCGATCGCCGCGGGGTCCGCCAGGCCCACCACATGGTCGGCGAAGGCGCTCCGCATGTCGCGTTTTTCGAGGCGGCCCGTCGCCGGGCTCGCGTCATATGCGTCGGTCTCGGCGAGCGCCTTCAGGGCGGCAAGCTCCGTTGCGGGGTCGAGCGGGCGGCTTCCCCGGCCCACGAGCTTCATGCCGTTGTATTCGATGGGGTTGTGCGAGGCGGTGACCATGACCCCGCCCGCCGCCCCCAGATGACCGGTCGCGAAATAGACCTCTTCCGTCCCGCAAAGCCCGATATCGACGACGTCCGCTCCGCGCTCCATGAGGCCGCCGGAGAGGGCTGTGGCGAGGCCGGGGCTGGTCTCTCGGGCGTCGTGGCCGACGACGATCGGGCCCCGGCCGACCGTTTCGACGAAGGCGCGCCCGATCCGCGCGGCGATGGCCTCGTCGAGCGTCTCTCCGAGGACGCCCCTGATGTCGTAAGCCTTGAAACAGGATAGCTCCACGCTGTGCTCCGTCGTTCGCCAAATGCCGGTCGGTCGCCGCGTGCGGATCGTAGGCGGGCGCGCCGTTTCGCTGCAACCGGAATGCTCTCGAGGCGCGGGTCATTGTCGGGAAGACGGGCCTCGCGCGCAATGTTTCGGCACAGGAGGTGGAGTGTTTGCTCGAAGGGCAAGTGCATTCGGACGGGGGTGCGACCCTGCCGCCCGCTCAGGCGGGTTCCTCGGTGGCTCGCCGGTGCGGCGCGATATGGTCGCGCGCAGCCTCGGCGAGGGCACAGGCCCCTTTCCCGATTGCCACGACCGGCAGGGTGAGAAGGAGGATGTAGAGGTCGAGAACGAGTGATCTGCGGCGCCGGTACCAGAGATCGAGAAGGTAGGTCCGCTCGAAACTGAGCGCGTTGCGGCCGCGCACCTGGGCCCAGCCGGTGATGCCCGGCAGCATGGACTGGCGCGCCGCGCGAAGCCGCGGGTGCCCCGGCTGGTCGCCGGCGACGAGGGGGCGGGGACCCACCAGCGCCATGTCGCCGGCGAGCACGTTCCAGAACTCCGGTAACTCGTCGAGGCTGAACCTCCGCAACAGCGTGCCGAGCCGTGTCGGCGCGCCCGTCTCATCGAGGCTCCTGAACTTCACGATGGTGAAGGGCCTGCCGCCCTGCCCGACACGCTCCTGCCGGAAGAGCACCGGACGACCCATGGCGAGCAAGACGGCAAGCGCGATTGCCGCGAGCAAAGGGGTCAGCAGGACCACCGCGAGGAGAGACAGGATGATATCGGCGCAACGGGGCACGGGGAAACCTCATCGTCTCGACATGCCGCCCCCATGGGCGACGCGAGGCGATGGATACGCGCAATGGCTTTACGAGCGCTGAAAACCGGTGTCGTCGTCTTCCGGAAAATTCGCCATATCGCGCATCTTCAGCAGAAGGTCGAGAAACCCCGCGGCCTGATGCCGGGCGGTGGCGCGGCCCTTTTCGGCGCTGGCGGCGGCGGCGTTGCCGACGACGCCGGCGGGGTTGAGGTCCCGCGCGATCCATCCCTGCGCCACCGGGCCCACCGGCGGGATCGGTCCGGTTTCGGCTGCCGAACGGAAATCCCGCGCCGCGTCCATGTCGACGAGGTCGGGCCTAAACGCCAGCATGAGCGAGGTCTCGACGTCGCCGCCGTGGATGCCGTAGCGCAACTCGTCTTCGGAAAAGAGACCCTCGGGGTGGCCGAAGCTGCCCCACTGGCAGCGCACCGCCACCATGCCCGCGCGCACCCTGAGTTCGCGCGAGAGGATCGACACGAGGTCGAGATTGCCGCCGTGGGAATTGACGATGGCGATCTTCCTCACGCCGGCCCGGGCGACCGACAGTCCGATCTCGACCCATGCGGCGAGCGCGACCTCCGCGGGAAGGCTGAGGGTGCCGGCGGCCCAGAGGTGTTCGTTCGACTTGCCCACGGCCTGGATGGGCAGGACGCGGATATCGAGGTCGTCGGGACAGATCGCGAGAAGCTCCCCGATCATGCCCTCGGCGATCATCGTGTCGGTGCCGGTGGGAAGATGCGGCCCGTGCTGCTCGACGGCGGCGGTCGGCAGCACCGCGATGGTGCGTTCGGGGTCGATCGCAGCGAATTCCGGCGCCCGGTATTCGGCCCAGTGGCGGCGCGGGCTCATGCCTCGGCCCCCACCGCAGCTCGCGCGGCCGGACGGCCGATAAAACGATCGATCTTCCGGCCGACGCGGGCGAGGTGCCGCGCGCGGCTCGCGTCGGTGGAACTGTCCATCAGGTAATGCGCCGCGAACGTCTTGCGGCAGCGGCGCGCGCAGAGAAGGCCGACGCCCCTGAGAAGCGTCCGCCGGCCCGGTGCTCCGACGAAACGGGTGAGCCAGAAGCTCGCGCCGCAGGTGGTGAAGACCCCGAGCCGCCTGACGTTCTGCAGTCCCGGCCGGATCGTCGCGTTCTGCCTGTCGGGCATGAGGAAGGCCACGCCGGGCACCAGCACCCGGTCGAGCCAGCCCTTGAGCATCGCCGGCAGCCCATACCACCAGGTCGGGTAGATGAAGATCAGCGTGTCGCACCAGCGCAGGTCCGCCACGTCGTCCTCGATGTCCTGGGTGTTGCGCGCCGTGTTCTCGTAGAGGTCGAGTTCGGCGGGGCTCAGCACCGGGTCGAAACGGCGGGCGTAGAGATCGACGTGGCGCACCTCCGCCCCGGCGGCGCCGAGCTTGTCGAGCACGAGGTCCCGCACGGCGGCGGTGAAGCTTTCGGGACGCGGATGACAGTAGATCACGAGGGCACGCATGGGTCAGAGAGCTCGCATTTCGCGGGTCACCCGGTCAAGAAAGGCTTCGCGGTGCCGTCCGGTGGCGCGGTTCATGTCGTAGAGGGCGAGATAGCGGGTCTTCGACGGCCGGCAGACATGCCAGACGGCGCGGGTGAAATGCTTCCGGGGCGGATCGCCCGCCGCCATGGCCCGAAGCCGCGTGCCGCCATATGTGGTGATCGCGGCGAGTTTGCGGATCCGGGTGAGGTTGGGGCGGACCTTCCCCTCGACGAGGCGGAAGGACACGCCGGGCAGGAACACCCGGTCGAGAAACCCCTTCAGGATCGCGGGATAGCCGAAATTCCAGACCGGGAAGACCATGACGAGCGCCTCGGCCGCCCGCAGGCGCTCGACGTAATTCGCCACCGGGGCGCAGTTGCCGGGTTCGTCGTGATAGCCCCGGCGTTCGGCCTCGGTCAGCACGGGCTGGAAGTCTTCGGCGTTGAGGTCGAGGTCATCGACCTGCCAGCCGCGCCCGTGGAGGGTCTCCACCACGCGGCCGTGGAGTGCGGCCGAGAAGCTCTCGGGGCACGGGTGCGCGAAGAGAACGAGGGCGCGGGTCAAGTCCCCGGCCTCGCGACCGGCGCCGCCTCCGGCGGAGGTATTTTTGCCAAGATGAAGAAGAAGGCCCCGTTGCCCCATTCACCTTGGGGCCAAATACCTGCCGGGGTGAATTGGGCCCGGCGGGCCCGAGAGGGGGCGGCGAGCCCCCTCATTCCGCCGCCCGGAGCCGGGGATAGGCATACATGCGGGAATAGTCCCAGTCGGGGTCGTCCCAGGCGATCATCTTGCCGGGGTTCAGAAGGCCTTTCGGGTCTGCCTCGCGTTTGAAGGCGAGCTGGCGGTCGTCGACCGCCTGCCTGCCGCCCTCCTCGAGCGTGTAGCGATGGGGGTTGAAGATCATCGCCCCCGCGGCCTCATGGGCCGCGACGATCTCGTCGAGCCGCTCCCCGGTGGTGAACTTCACGAGGCTGAGGCCCGCGAACATCACCTTGCCGCTTTCGCGCATGACCTCGAGATGCTGCAGGACCTCCGGAGAGAACTCGCGCTGGATTTGCTCGACGAGCGCGATGTGGTCGGGGTGGCCGTAACGCACCTGGAGATAGGTGATGTCGGGGTCGACCTTCAGGGCGCGGAGCGTGGTGTGGTTCCAGCCGTATTCGAACACCGGGCCGGGGTCGCGCGGCCAGTCCTGGTCGTCGTTCCGGTAGATGAGCCGCGCCTCGGGGCGGCGGCCGAGGAAGGTCAGAAATCCGTCCATCGAATGGGGCGCGACCATGAGGCCGACAAGAGAGGTCGTGTCGTCGACATGGGGGGCGACGCGCTGGAAGTAGCGCTTCGCCGTCGGCGCCTCGTAGACGCTGGCGAGCTTGAGGAGGATACCGTCCTGGTTCGCGAGTTCTTCCGCGAACCGCACCGACGGCACGAAGTCGTCGAAGGCGACGAACATCTCGACCCAGTCGTAGGCCGGCGCCAGTGGCATCTCGAGCTCGGTGATGATGCCGTTCGTGCCGTAGGCGTGGGAGACGCGGGAGAGTTCCTCGCCGCGGAACTCGACCACCCGCGGCTCCGCCTCCATCGTCACGACACGCAGGCGGATGATGTTGCCGAGGTCGCGCAGCGCGCCCCAGGTGCAGGACCCGACGCCGCCGGAGCCGCCCGCGACGAAGCCGCCGATGGTGGCCGTCGCCCAGGTGGAGGAGAACATGCGCAATTCCTGGCCCGAGTGGTCCTTGCAGGCAGCGTCGAGGTCCTTCAGCAGGACGCCGGGCTCGGTGACCACCCGTCCCGGGGCGATCTCCTTCACGCGGTCCAGATGTCTCAGATGCATCACGCAGCCGCCGGCCAGCGGCATCGCCTGGCCGTAGTTGCCGGTGCCCGCGCCCCTCGTCGTCACCGGTACGTCATGGGCGTAGCAGGTCTTCAGGACCTCGATCACTTCCGCCTCGGACCGGGGCCGCACGACGAAATCCGCGACGACATGGTCGAGATGCGCTTTCAGAACCGGCGAGTACCAGAAGAAATCCCGGCTCGCGGCCCGGACGGCGCTCTCCTTCTGCTCGATGTCGAGATGCGACAGGGCGGCCTTCGCAGCGGCGACGTTCTCTCTCATGCGGGCTCCATCAGATGATCCAGCTCGGAATAGGCCGGCAGGGTCCGGTCGATCGCCCGGCCGTCTCTCAGCACGATGCGGTCGGCCTGGGGGCGGGCGAAAAGCTCGGTCCACTCGCGGGCGTTGAACACCACGAGGTCGGCGGGCGCGCCGGGCGCGAGGCTTCCCCGGTCGAGCCCCATGACCGCCCCGGGCACCTCGCTGAAGGCGAGTGGCCAGTCGGTGTCGGAATGGTCGAGATGGCCGATGCGGGTGGCCTGTCGCATCACTTCGAGCATGTCGAGGTCGCCGTAGGCATAGAACGGGTCGCGCGTGTTGTCGGAGGCGAAGGCGACGGGAATGCCGCGGGCCTTCATCTCGTGAACGAGTGTTATCCCGCGACGCCGGGGTGTGCCGGGGCCGCGGTCCTGAAGATAGAGGTTGCACATCGGCAGGCTGACCACGTTCATCCCCGCGCGGGCGACGAGATCCAGCGTGTCCATCGCGCGCTCCTCGTCCTGCGTCGACAGCGAGCAGCAGTGGCCGGCCACGACCCTGCCGTCGAACCCGGTCTCGAGCACGGCTTTGGCGATCCGGCGAAGGGTCTCCGAGCCGGGGTCCATTGTCTCGTCGACATGGAAGTCCGCGTCGAGCCCCCGCTCCGAGGCCATCGCGAAGAAGGTGCGGAGCCGGTCGTCGAAGTCCGGAACGGGGTAGGTCACCATGCCGAGCACCCCGCCGCTTTCCGCGACAATGTCGGCGACCTGCGGAAAATGATTGTCCGCCGCCACGTTTTCGCAGGACACGAGGCAGGCGGCTTGCAGCTCGATCCGACCGGCCCATTCCTCGCGCAACTCGCGGAACACCGGGAAGCTGATCTCGTGTTGAGGCGGGATCGCGTCGAGATGGGTGCGGATCGCGGCCGTGCCGTGGGCGAAGGCCGCGCGCAGGCCGAAGCTCATGCGCGCCCGCACGTCAACGGCCGACCAGTGTGCGGCCCGGTCGGCCGCGACCGTCTCGAGCGCGCCCATGAAGGAGCCGTCGGGGTTCGCCGCGCGCGGCCAGATGTGCCCCTTGTCGAGATGGGTGTGCATGTCGACGAAGGCGGGCAGGACCATCGCGCGGGCCATGTCCACCGCTTCCCCCGACGGCCCTTCGGCGACGAGCCCACCGGAGATCGCGATATCGGTCGTCACGAGGTCGCCGGACCGGCCCAGAAGAGCGGCGGGGACGGTGACGTTCTTCAAGGTGACGTCGCCGGGCGGAAGGGTGCGGAAGTCCATCAATTCTCGCGCCTGATCGCGCTTTCGTGCCACTTTCTCAGCAGGAGGTGCGACACCAGCGACAGGATCGCGAAGATGATCACGCCGGTGAGCGCGATGAGAAGCAGAGCTGCGAACATGCGTGGAATGTTGAGCCGGTAGGAAGCCTCGAGGATGCGGAACGCGAGGCCCGAGGCGTTTCCCCCGGTTCCGGCGACGTATTCCGCCACCACCGCGCCGATCAGCGAGAGGCCGCCGGCGATGCGCAGTCCGCCGAGGAAGTAGGGCAATGCCGAGGGCAGCTGCAGAAACCGCAGCTTCTGCCAGCGCGTCGCGCCGTAGACCTTGAAGAGGTCGCGGAGGTTGTGGTCGGCGGAATTGAGACCCAGCGTCGTGTTCGACAGGATCGGAAAGAACGCGACGATCCAGGCACAGATCAGAAGGCCCGCCATGCGGTTTTCGACGTAGATGAAGATGAGCGGTGCGATGGAGACGACGGGTGTCACCTGCAGAATGACGGCATAGGGAAAGAAGCTCATCTCGACCCAGCGCGACTGGGTGAACAGCACCGCGAGCCCGACCCCGCCGATCACGGCGATGGCGAGCGCGCCGAGGGTGATCCTGAGCGTGACGAGCAGGCTGTCCGACAGCATTTCCCAGTCCTCGAAGAGGGCTTCCACCACAAGGCCGGGGCCCGGGAGGATGTAGTGGGGAAGTTCGTTCACGGTCACGATCCGGTCCCAGACCAGAATGGTGACTATGACGACGAGAAGCGGCAGCACCCACTGGCCGATCTTCTCGTTCCGCCTTCGTTTCGCGCGGGCGCGCTCTTCGGGGTCGACGGCGAGTCCGGGGCTTTCGAGGGCGGTCACTGGCCAAGCTCCATGGCATGTTTGAGGGCGTCGGACGCGCGCCGGCAATGGGCGGCGTAGTCGGCCGAGGTGCGGAAGTCTTCGGTCCGCGGGTAGGCTTCGTCCACCCCCAGTTCGTCGATCACCCGGCCGGGACGGGCGGCCATGATGACGATGCGATCGGAGAGGAACACCGATTCGAAGACGGAATGCGTGACGAAGATCACCGTCGATTCCATCTTCTGCTTCATTTCGAGCAGGTCGTTGTTGAGCTTGAAGCGGGTGATCTCGTCGAGGGCGGCGAAGGGCTCGTCCATCAGGATCAGCTTCGGGCGGGTGACCATCGCCCTGGCGATGGAGACCCGCATCTTCATGCCGCCCGAAAGCTCGCGGGGGTAGGCGCCGTGGAAAGTGCCGAGGCCGACCAGATCGAGCGCTTCGGCGATGTCATTCCTGACGGAGGATCTGGGTTTTCCCTGGATGCGGAAGGGAAGGTAGACATTGTCCGCCACCGTCGCCCACGGCATCAGCGTCGGCTCCTGAAGCACCACCGACAGCGCTCCCGGCTCCTTCGCGATGTCCCAGACGATGCGCCCCGAGGTGGGGTGGATGAGGTCGGCGATGAGCCTCAGGGCGGTGGACTTGCCGCAGCCCGAGGGGCCGAGGAGCGAGATGAAATCGCCCTCGCGCACGTCGAGGTTCATGTCCTTCAGAGCCACGACGTCGCGTCCGAAGACCTTGTCGACATGCGACATCGACAGAAGACGCGGGCGCGCCCTGCGGGCCGCTTCCCCCGCCGAGACGGAGGAAGCCGCTGATCCGTCTGCCGTCACTGAGACATCAGCGCCTGTTTGGTTTCGACCGCGGCGCCGGTGTTGGAGAACTCCGTCGTGAACGACGACTGCCAGTCGAGCTCGGGGTCGACCACGCCGGCCTCGACCATCGTGTCGAAGAAGTCCTCGATCTGGGTGGGGTCCATCGCGCCGATGCCGTTCTCGAGAGAGAAGCCGGAATCCACGATGCCGTATTCCTTCATCTTCTCGAGGCTGAACGCGAGCTGTTCGTCGGTCATGTCCGGGTTGTCGGCCTGAATGAGGTCGTTCGCCGCCGAATTGTCTCCGTAGAGATAGTTCGCCCAGCCGATGTTGGAGGCCTCGACGAAGCATTCCACCACTTCGGGCCGCTCCTCGATGGTTTCCTGCATCGTCTCGACCGTCGTCGCATAGGTCGAGAAACCGTAGTCGGCCAGCAACCACAGAGCGGGCTCGAAGCCGCCTTCCTTCTCGACCGCCAGCGGCTCGGACGTGATGTAGCCCTGCTGGAAACTGTCCTCGTTGACGATGAAGGGGCCCGGGTTGAACGTGTAGGGAACACGGTTCTCGGGATCGAAGCCATACTCCGTGATGAGCCACTGGTAGTAGGAGATGAAGCCGCCGTCGCCGACGATGTGCGTGTCGAGATCGGCCAGTTCCTCGAAGGATGAGACCCTGCCGGGATGGGTCATCAGAACCTGGGGCTCTTTTTGCATGTGCGCGGCGATGACCTTCATCGGCACGTCTTCCGCCACCGCGTCGAAGGCGAGAAGCATGTTGCCGCCCATGTTGAAGTCCAGTCTGCCCGCGAAGAGAAGCGGCCGGTTCACCACTTGCGGACCGCCAGGCACGATGGTGACCGAGAGACCGCATTCCTCGTAGGTGCCGTCGGCGATCGCCTGATAATAGCCGCCATGTTCGGCCTGGGCGACCCAGTTGGTGCCGAACGTGACCTCCGTGAGGTGGCCGGCGGCCTGAGCGGCGCCGGCGAGCGCGACGGCCGCGACCGTCGCGAGTGCCGTTGATTTGTTGGACATGACTTCCTCCAGGCTGTCGTTTTCTGCGCCCCAAGAAGGCCAATCCGCGCGTGTGCGAAAGGGCCTCGACCGGCGCTCGTCCGGATTTTCCCGTTCCCGCCCATTCATTCATCCTGGGCTGCCGATTCGCACTCTTTTTCGGCAGATCGAATCCCGGCGGCCTTCGGGCTTGCCAAACTCCGTCTCGAGGTTCCAGCCTGACGGAAACAGCCGGAGACGTCGATGCGTGAACTGAACCCGACCGGGATCGCCCCGCCCGTCGCAGCCTACGCCCACGGAGTCGAGGTGCCCGAAGGCGTTCGCCTGGTCGTCACATCGGGCCAACTCGGCCTCGCCGCCGACGGCACGGTTCCGGACGGCGCCGAAGCCCAGGCCGAGATCTGTTTCGCCAACCTCGCGGCCATTCTCGCCGAGTGCGGGGCGGGGCGCCAACACGTCATCCGCATCAACGCCTTCGTCACGGACCGGGCGCACATGGCCGGTTACATGGCGGTGCGCGACCGCTGGCTCGAGGGTCTGGAGACGCTGCCGGCCTCCACTCTCGTGATCGTTTCGGGCTTCACCCGGCCTGAGTTCGTCGTAGAGGTCGAGGTGACCGCCGCCGCGCCGGCCTGAGTGTTTCCGGGGCGGGTCCTGCTCGTCACGCCCGTCGCCGCGATCACCTGCAAGTGAGCCGCGCCGGAGCGGGCGCCCCGCTGCGGTGGTGGCAATTGTGGGCACCGAGCCCGAATCAGGTGTCCGCGACATCCATGACCGGACGGGCGCGGTTGTCGCCCCCGGCGCGCGAGGTGCCTCGTTTGACGTACCTCGACCAAGGCCCGGTCGCTTCCGGACCGACCCGCCGGCGGCAGCCTTGTCGCGGCGGCGATGAAGGACTTTCCGGGCGGCTGATTTCGCTGTAGGGGTTATGCCGCAGTGCAGCATAAGTCCAGGGGGCTGATATGGCAGGACGGGTGATCACGGTGGCGCAGCAAAAGGGCGGGTCGGGCAAGACGACCATCGCGGCGAATCTCGCCGTCTCCTTCGCGCTGAGCGGCAAGTCTGTGGCGCTTCTGGATACCGATCCGCAGGGCTCGCTTGGCCGCTGGTTCATGACGCGCCACGGCGCGGGACACGCGGGCGGCATCGAGTTTTCCACCGCCTCGGCCTGGGGCGTGACCTACGAGTGCGACAAGCTGAGAAAGTCCCACGACGTCATTCTCATCGACACACCACCGAAAATCGACAGCGACCTGCGCCCGGCGCTGCGCGAGAGCGATCTCATCATCGTTCCGGTGGCCGCGAGCCAGGTGGACGTGTGGGCCACGGAGGGAGTGCTGGAACTCGCGCAGCGCGAGAAGCGGCCTGTCATGGTGGTGCTCAACCGCGTGAAATCGGGCACGAAGGTGCTCGGCGAGGTCGAAGCGGCGGTAACGGAGCTCGACGCGATGCGGGCCATGACGGCCCTCGGCCAGCGGGTGGTCTACGCAGACACCCTCGGCCACGGGATGGGTGTGCTCGAGCGCCCCAAGGGTGCCTGGACGGCGGAGATGACCGCCCTGGCGAATGAGGTGGAACAGGCGATCGACCTCTGATCGTCAGGACGTTCGCCGTCGGGGAAGAGGTACGGGCGGCCGTCCGCCGCCCGCGCCCTTGCCGTCAGGCCAGCGAGAGATTGGTCGCCGACTGCCGTCCGTCGCGGCCCGTCTCGAGGTCGTAGGTGACCTTCTGGTCGTCGGCGAGGCCGGTCAGGCCCGAGCGCTCGACGGCGGAGATGTGGACGAAGACGTCCTTGCCGCCCTCATCGGGCTGGATGAAGCCGAAGCCCTTGGTGGTGTTGAACCATTTCACGGTGCCAGTAGCCATTCCGTGGTCTCCTGTGATGTCTGCCGTTCGCGGAATGCAACGGCCCGGCCAGAGCGTCTAGATCGAAACTGGGCCGGTTAGGGAGACAGTGGTCGAATAGCGATAGCCCCCTGTTTTTAACAGAATCAGTGCCGCCGGGCAAGAGATCTGCAGCCCGGCTTCATGAGATGGGCAGGGTCAGCGAACGAGAAGCACCGCGCATTCCGCCCTCTGGACGACGCTGTTGGACACGCTTCCCAAGACGAGTTGGCGGATCCGGCCGAGGCCCCGGCGGCCCAGGACGATGAGATCGGCGCCCGTGTCTTTTGCCGTATCGAGAATACCATCGGCATAGTCGCCCCCCAGCGAATGGGTCTTCACCTCGCCTGCCCCGGCCTCGCGAGCGTCACGCGCGGCCGCCTCGAGCAGGCGGTCACCGATCTCGGCGACGACCCTCGCCTCGTGTTCGGCGTTCGCGAACAGGTCGGACATGGTGGAGATGTTGGACATCGCGGTCGGCAACGCTCTGGGTGCGACATGGGCGACGATATGCTCGCTTTCGGCCATCCGCTCGAGTTCCTCGACGGGCCGCCCGTGCATCCGGACATGCACGATGTCGAGGCGGGCACCGTGTTTCGCGGCAAGATCGGCGGCGGCGGTGAGCGCCTTGGCGCTCGGGTCGGAGCCGTCGATGGCGACGAGGATTCTCTGGAACATGGCCTGCCTCCCTGCAAGTTGATGCGTCAAGCCTATGCCGCGCCTGCGGGTCCGGCGTTGACGGGCGTCAAGAGGTGGGTCGAGGGGGCGGACGCCAGTCCCGCGGGCATTCCGGAGCCTGGTCCGGTTGTCTCCCGCGAACGAGCCCGGCCAGGTCGGGCGCTGTGGAAAACCCGGGAGGCATGACAGTGGCGCAATGCATCGCCTGCGCGGCTCGCGACGACGGGTTTCCCGCCGTTCGGCCGACCCACGTGTTCGGCGCCGAGCTCAATGGAGAGTTCATCGAATCGTCGCGAAAACCTCAATAAAAAAGGCGCGCCCCGGTGGGCGCGCCCCTCTATTCTTCCGGGTCTACGACCTCGTTCAGACGAGCGAGATGTTGACCGCGCTCTCGCGGCCGTCACGGCCCGACTCGATGTCATAGGTCACCTTCTGGTCGTCGGCGAGGCCGGTGAGGCCCGAGCGCTCGACGCCGGAGATGTGGACGAAAACGTCCTTGCCGCCCGTTTCAGGGGCGATGAAGCCGAAGCCTTTGGTGGCGTTGAACCATTTCACTGTGCCTTTGGCCATGTGAAACTCTCCTTCAGATATCGCTGCCCACGACATGCGGCAGCCCGGCTTGGTCGGTCCTGGATCGAAAGACTGACAGCCGGTGACGGGAGACAGTGGTCGAAAGGGAATAACGTTCGCGAGGCCCATATGACCCATTTCGAGGCGTATGGCAAGCGTATGGCACGCGTATGGCACCGTCCGGTGAGGTCGGGCGGCCTTAACCCGCTCCGTGGCTCTCTGTGGCGCCATTGCACGGGAACCCGGACCCCATGATCCACAAGCGACCCCGCGTGAAGATCGGGCCGAAAAGCCGCCGCATGGCGGAGCGGCGGCTGAAGCACCTCCTCCTCGACCTCTACGAGGAACCGATTCCCTACGAGGCAGAGCATGTCATCCCCGAGACCTGGGCGACGCTGGAAGAGGACGTGGACGTCACCGAGCGGAAGGTGAAGATCACGATCCGGCTCGACGAGAGCGTGGTGAAGTTCTACCGCGCGATGGGCGTGGGATACCAGGCGCGGATGAACCGGGTTCTGCAGACCTACGCCCAGATGCAGATCGCCCAGGTGCGGTGGTTCGAGGGCGAGCGCGAGGAGGTGCGCAGGCAGACGCGGATCGAGGCGGAGTGGCACGGCCCCGACGCGGGGAAATCCGACGAGGAGGGGTAGGGCGCGCCGGCGCCATCTCCGGACGGTTGCGCCCCGCGAGAGGCCGCGGTCGGGGTCGGCGGGATGCCGCCGAGGGGGTTTTCCCTTCCGGCATGGCCCTTAGGTCTGGCTCCTGTGCGGATGAAAGCCTCCGTGCGGACATGGACCCAGAACCGGAAGGACAGACCATGACCATGACCCGACATCTCGCCGCCGCCGCCACGGGGCTCAGCCTCGCGCTCGCCCCGGTGGCCCTCGTGCCGGCCTTCGCGCAGACGGCGGGAACGGAGACGGAAACCGCGATTACCGACGAGACGCTGACGGCCTTCGTGATGGCCGCGCTCGACGTGGCCGAGGTGAACCAGAGCTACCAGGCCGAGTTGCAGGCGGCACCCGACGAGGCGGCCCAGCAGGCGGTGGTGCAGGAAGCGCAGGCGGCGATGGTCGCCGCGGTCGAGGAGACCGACGGGATCACGGTGGACGAATACATCTCGATCAGCCAGGCCGCCGCGGCGGACGCCGACCTCGACGCGCGCATCCAGACGAAGCTTCAGGAGGTGCTGCCCGCCGAGTGACGGGGTGCGTCCGAGCGATACGGGGGGCCGGGGGCGGGGACGCCTCCGGCCTTTTTTCGTTGGGGGGCGAGATCAAGGCGGTTCGTCCGGGGGAGGTTCACGCGGTCTTAACCACGGTCGCGCCAGTGGGACCCATGTCGGATTACCTGCGGCCGAAGGTTCCCGGGGCGACGGTATTCTTCACCGTGACGCTCGCCGCCCGGGGCGGTTCGGCGCTGGTCGATCACGTCGATGCGTTGCGCGAGGCGGTGCGGCGGACGAAGGCGGAGCGGCCGTTTCGCGTCGATGCGTTCGTGGTGTTGCCCGATCATCTCCACGCGGTGTGGACGTTACCGGAGGGCGATGCAGATTTTTCGACGCGGTGGGGGGCGATCAAGGCGCG
>CAZPPH010000018.1:0-30918 GCA_964588375.1 uncultured Rhodobacterales bacterium
GTCGAATTTCATGAAGGGTTTCTGGCACGGACATCTGGCCGGTTTTGAGGCAGGACCTTTCTGCGTCCGCAAAATCGACTTGCGCAGTGCAGCGCAATTTCCTAACGGTTGACTTGTCCGAAACGAAATAAACTTGCGAGCATCCATGTCCTTCCGCGTCCAGCCCCAGCCACCGGCACGTCCGAACCGTTGCCAGCTCTTCGGCCCCGGGTCGCGGCCGGCGATCTTCGAGAAGATGGCGGCGTCGGAGGCCGACGTTATCAACCTCGATCTTGAAGATTCCGTTGCCCCCGCGGACAAGACCGAGGCGCGGAAGAACATCATCGAGGCGATCAACGACATCGACTGGGGCCGAAAGACGCTGAGCGTGCGTATCAACGGGCTCGACACGCCCTACTGGTACCGCGACGTCGTCGAAGTGCTCGAGGACGCGGGCGAGCGGATCGACCAGATCATGATCCCGAAGGTCGGCAACGCCTCCGACATCTACGCCGTCGACGCGCTGGTCACCGCAATCGAGGCCGCCAAGGGCCGAAAGAAGCCCATCACCTTCGAGGTCATCATCGAGACGGCCGCCGGCATCGCCCATGTCGAGGAAATCGCCGCAGCTTCCCCGCGCCTTGCCGCCATGTCATTGGGAGCAGCGGATTTTGCGGCCTCGATGGGAATGCAGACCACCGGCATCGGCGGCACCCAGGAGAACTATTACATGCACCGGGACGGCCAGAAATACTGGGCCGACCCCTGGCACTGGGCGCAGGCCGCCATCGTCGCGGCCTGCCGCACCCACGGGGTGCTGCCGGTGGACGGACCCTTCGGCGACTTCTCAGACGACGAGGGGTTCCGCGCCCAGGCGCTGCGCTCGGCCACCCTCGGCATGGTCGGGAAATGGGCGATCCACCCCAAGCAGGTGGCGCTCGCGAACGAGGTCTTCACCCCCTCGGCGGACGCCGTCGCGGAGGCCCGCGAGATCCTCGCCGCGATGGACGAAGCGGAGAAATCCGGCGCCGGCGCGGCTGTCTACAAGGGAAGGCTCGTCGACCTCGCCAGCGTCCGGCAGGCCGAGGTGATCGTGCGGCAGGCCGAGCTCATCGGGGCGGGTTGAGCCGGTCTGCAAAACGTATGGCAAAGTGTATGGCAGGCGTATGGCACGACGTGCCGCCCCTACGTGTTGCGCCCGGCCGGTCCGCTGCGTCCGCGAAGGCTCAGAGCTTTCGCGCGACGATGAAACGGGCGCGGCGCGGCGCGGGCTTCCAGTCCTCGACGATCTCGAAGCCCGCACCCCGGATCATCCCGCACAGCGCCTCGCCGCTGAACGGCGTGAAGCGCGGCAGAAGCCCGAGCGCCGACGCCGGCAGCAGGAGAAGGCGCATGAGCGGCAACCCGTCCTCGCCGAGCGCAATCGTCGACGTGACGAACCAGCCTCCCGGCTTGAGGAGCGAGGCCGCCTTGTCCACCGCCGCGCGGGGGTCGTCGAGCAGATGCAGGAGCGAGTGCATCATCACCATGTCGTAGCTTTCCGCCGGCGCCTCGAACCCCTCTACCGTCGCCTCGTGGAAGGATATGTTCGCGACCCCGGCCTCGGCGGCGCGGCTCCGGGCGATGGCGATCATCTCCGGTGCGAAGTCCACCGCGTCGACATGGCCCGCATGGGGTGCGTGGCGTGTGGCGGTCGTGCCGGTTCCGCAGCCGAACTCGAGCACCCGGCTTTCCGGGGTGAGCCGCGCCCGGGTCGCCTCGAGCTTCCTGTCGTAGGAGGCTCCGTCGGGCACGGGCATGCGCGCATACCGGCGGGCGATGGCGTTCCAGAACCAGTTGCGGCCGGGCATGTCAGACGGCGCCGCCCGAAGGCACCCGGACGCGCCGCTTCCGCACGCAAACCTCGAACCGCCCCGACGCGTGCGCGCCCTCCCGGTCAGGCAGGAAAGCCGGTCTAGATGTCCGGGTCATGTATCCTCCGGGGAATGGGAGCGCTCGCGACGATGCTAACAGACCCGGCTCACGCGCCGAAAGGCTTTCCGCCACCGGGGCGCCTCCTCGCCGACTTCCGGCCCGCGCCGCGGCGAACGCCCACGGCACGGGCGTTGCATCGGTCACAGGGCAAGGGCATATACCGGCGAACCGTCGCGGAGGCAGCCGATGCATTATCTCGATTTCGAAAAACCGCTCGCGGAAATCGAAGGCAAGGCCGAGGAACTGCGCGCCATGGCGCGGGCGAACCCCGAGACGAATGTCGAGAAGGAGGCCCAGGGGCTCGACAGGAAGGCCGCCGACATGATCGGCGCACTCTACAAGTCTCTCACCCCCTGGCAGAAATGCCAGGTCGCCCGGCATCCCGACCGACCCCATTGCAAGGACTACATCGACGCGCTCTTCACCGACTGGACCCCGCTGGCGGGCGACCGGAACTTCGCCGACGACCTCGCGGTGATGGGCGGGATCGGCCGGCTCGACGACCGGCCGGTGGTCGTGATCGGCCAGGAAAAGGGCAACGACACCCAGAGCCGGATCGAGCGCAACTTCGGCATGGCCCGCCCCGAGGGCTACCGCAAGGCGATCCGGCTGATGCAGATGGCCGACCGTTTCGGAATGCCGGTCATCACGCTCGTCGACACGCCCGGCGCCTATCCCGGCAAGGGGGCCGAGGAGCGAGGGCAGTCCGAAGCGATCGCGCGCTCGACCGAGACGTGCCTCAAGATCGGCGTGCCGCTCGTATCGGTCATCATCGGCGAGGGTGGCTCCGGGGGCGCCGTGGCCTTCGCGACCGCGAATCGCATCGCCATGCTGGAGCACTCGGTCTACTCCGTGATCTCGCCCGAGGGCTGCGCCTCGATCCTGTGGAAGGATGCCGAGAAGATGCGGGAAGCCGCCGATGCATTGAGGCTCACGGCCGACGACCTCAAGGCGCTCGGCGTCATCGACCGGATCATCAAGGAGCCGAGGGGCGGCGCCCAGCGCGACGGGGAGGCGGCAATCGATGCGGTGGGCCGCGAACTTCGCGACATGCTGGGCAAGCTGGGGGCACTGTCGCGGGAAGACATCGTCCGGGAGCGGCGCAAGAAATTCCTCAACATGGGTTCCAAGGGGCTCGCCGCCTGACAAGGGCGCCGCCGGCCTCCGGGTCTCGCCCGTGCGGCGCCGGCACCGCCGTGCTGGGGCCGTTCTTCGTTCTTCAAATACTCAGGTCCCGCCAGCGCGGCCGAGCCCCGGGCTTCAACGAAGCCAGAGACGGGCATAGGGCGGTAGCGCGATATCGCCTCCCGTGAGTGTCACCGGCGCATCCGACAGGGCGTCGTGAAGCGCCCCCACCCCCTGCCCCGTGGCCCAGCTGCCCGGTGCGCCTGTCCACTCCTCGGTGAAATTGTAAAGGCACAGCATCGGCCCGGTGGGCGCATCCCGCAAAAGCGCGAAGAGACCCCGCCCGGGCGCTTCGGGCACCCGCACCGGCACCGCCGCGTGCAGTTCGGGTGTCGCCCGCCGCCGCGCAAGAATATGCTTCGTGCCCTCGTACACCAGTCCCTCGGGCCCCTGGCCGAGCCTGGCGCGCTCCACCCGGTCCCAATCCATCCGCGGCCGGTGCAGCCACCGACTGTCATGGGCGATATCGGGCTGTGCGAGATAGGACCAGTCGTTCAGGATCGCCAACTCGTCGCCCATGTAGACAAGCGGGATGCCACCCCACGAGGCGATGAGGGCGTGACCGAGCAGGATGCGCTCGACGGCGAGCCGAACGCTTGCCTCGTCCCCGTCCTCGAGCGCGCGGCCCAGCCCTGCGAGCGAGGCCGCCGCCCCGGAGATGCGGCGGTCGCCGGTCCCGGCGTTGACCTGGAACAGCGCGCCGCGCGAGAAGCTGCCCGGAAAGGCGCCTTCGTAGAACTCCGACAGGAAGGCCCGGTGCGCGGGTCCCGAAAGGCCCACCGCAGCCGCGTCCTCGTCGGTCACCGCCCAGCCGATGTCGTCGTGGCAGCGGATGTAGGTCGCGTAGGTCGCGTTGGTCAGCCGGTCGGGGAAGTGGGTGCCGAGCACGTGGGTCATGAGCGAGGTGTCCCGCGCCGCCAGCGCCGACCAGAACTGCACCATGAGCGAGTTGTGGTAGGCGAGGTTGCCCTCCTTGCCGTCGTGCTCGCCGCGGCCGAGATAGGGCAGCATCTCCTCGGGCCCGACGATCGCCTCCTCGAGATGGATGGCGGCGGGTGCCGCGATCCGGGTTGCCGCCCGGAGCGCGTGCAGGAGCATGTGCACCTCGGGCTCGGACTGGCATTTCGTGCCCATCCGTTTCCACATGAACGCGACCGCATCGAGACGCAGGACGTCGACGCCGCGGTTGGCGAGAAAGAGCATGATCCGCGTCATCTCGAGAAAGACCCGCGGGTTCGACCAGTCGAGATCCCACTGGTGCTCGTTGAACGTCGTCCAGACCCAGCGGCCCCAGTCGGGATAGAAGGTGAAATTGCCCGGCGCGTTCTCGGGGAAGACCTCGAGGAGACTTTCCTCGTATTGCCGGGGCAAGTCCTCGCTCTCGAAGGTGAGGTAGAAGTCCTCGAATTCGCGCACCCCGGCCCGCGCCGCCTCCGCCCAGGCGTGCTCCTTCGCGGTGTGGTTCAGCACCATGTCGATACAGACCGACATGCCGCGCGCCCGGGCGTCCGCGCAGAGCCTCTCGAAATCGGCCATGGTGCCGAGCCGGCGGTCGATCCGGGTGTAGTCCATCACCGAGTAGCCGCCGTCGCTGTCGCCGGGGCGCGGCGTCAGGCATGGCATGATATGGATGTAGGTGATGCCGAGGTCCGCCAGGTAATCGAGGCGCTGTCTCACCCCCTTGAGGTCGCCGGCGAACCGATCGGCGTAGAAGACATAACCGGCCATGCCGGGGCGCTGGAACCAGTCGGGGTTGAGGTCACGCTCGAGATCGAGCCATTTCAGCTCGGCGGACCGCTCCGCCCAGGCCTCCCGCAGCACCGCCTCGAGGTCGCGGCGGAAGGCGGGGTAGTCGCGCCGCCGACCGTAGAGCTTCTCGAGCATGCCCCAGAGGTCTTCGGCGCTGCGCGCGAGCCGGAGCTCGAAGAGCCGGTCTTCCGTCGCGCCCGGTTTTCTGGATAGAGCTTTGGCCATCGGCACTGGATGACGCGTCGGGGCCGGGAGGTGCAAGCCCCATATTCGGCCCGTTCCCTCATCCGCCCCAGAACGCCCTTGGGAAAGTCCCCGGCAAGGGCGCCGTGATCCGCTCCCGAGCGCGCCACCGGCTCGAGCGACCGGTTGACGGCGCCTCCGCCCTCATGGCCGGCGGGCGATGCAGTCGATCTCGACGAGCGCCCCCACGGCGAGCGCCGTCACGCCCACGGTTGTGCGTGCGGGTCGGCGGTCCTCGGGGAAATAGCTCTGGTAGGTCTCGTTGAACGCCGCGTAGTCGCGCTCGAATTCGGTCAGGAAACAGCGGCACTGCATCACGTGGGAAAGGTCGAGCCCGACGCCCTTCAGCACGATCTCGAGATTCTGCAACACCTGGTGGGTCTGGGCGACGATGCCGTGCGGAAGCGGCGCATCCGGCGCGGCGGGGTCGGTGGGCATCTGCCCGGTGAGAATGACCCAGCCGTCCGCCTCGACGGCATGGGAAAACGGCGCGACGGGGCGCGGCCCGCCGGCAATCATGTGAAACTCAGGCAATGGTCTTCTCCTTCGGGGGCTCGAAGCCCGCCTCTGACATGAGCGCGTCCGATCGAGACTCGACGACCTCCTCGAGCCGGGCGTTGAAGGCCTCGCGGCCGAGCCCGGGCGGGATCGGGTCGAGAAACTCCACTACCGCGAGACCCGGCCTGCGCCAGATGCCCTTCCGTGGCCAGAAGAGGCCGACATTCGTCGCCGCCGGCACGCAGGTCTGTCCAAGCTCGGCGTAGAGGACGCCCGAGCCCGCCTTGTAGGGCAGCCAGGCGCCCGGCGGGACCCGGGTGCCCTGCGGGTAGATGATGAGTTGTCCCGCCTTCAGCCGGTCGCGCGCGACGTCCTCGAGCATCTTCCTGATCGCCTCGCGCCGCTTGCCCCGGTCGACCGGCACACAACCGATCCGGAGCGCGTATTGCCCGATCACCGGCGCCCACATGAGTTCGCGTTTCATGATGAACTTGCCGCGCGGTACCGCGCCGAAGATGAGAATGATGTCGAGAAACGACTGGTGCTTGGCGGCGATCATCACCTCGCCCCCGGGCACCGTCCCCCGCACCTCGGTGCGCAGCCCCACCATCCAGGCAGCGGCCCACCGCACGAAGCGGCAATAGGTATGGCAGGCGCGAAAGGCCCAGGCGCGGGAGAGAAGCGCCGGGATGAAGAAGGCAAGGCCGAGCACCGCCATGGCGGCGTAGATCGTCACCACGAAGGCGAGCGAGCGCAGCCACTGGACGGCGCCCACCTTCACGTCAGCGTCCTCAGCCGCGACAGCGCGGCGAAGCGGGTCGCCCAAAAGGCCACGGAGGCAGCGGCGAGAGGCACGACAAGCGGCCAGGCCCATTCGGCCCCCCGGAACCCGAGCCCGGTGAGAAAGCTGGCCTCGCCGCCGGCCGGCGGCAGGAGCGCGATGGCGGCCATGGCCAGGGCGGTGCCCGCCGCCGCGCCGGCCGCCGCGCGGAGGGTGAAGCGGCGCACGAAGGCCCGGGCGATGAACACGTCCCGCGCGCCGACGAGCCTCAGGGTACCGATGATCTGGGCGTTGGCCGAAAGCGCTGCCCCCGCGGCCAGCGTGATCATCGCCGCCATCGCCCCGCCGATGAGCACGAGCGAGACAATCCCGAGGGTTCGGAGCCGTCCGGCGGCCTCGACGAGAGGCCGGCGCCAGCGGGAGTGATCGTCGAGCACCGCCCCGGGCGCCTCCCCGGCGAGCCTGAACCTCAGCCCCTCGGCGTCGAAGCCGTCGGCCGTTTCGGTGATTTCGATCAGGCGGGGCACGGGCAGGAGGTCGAGTGGCAGGTCGGGCCCGAACCACGGGGCGAGAAGCTCGGCCTGTTCGTCGCGGGTCATCACCCGGGCCGAGGCGACGCCGGGGGTCTGTTCGAGGATCCGCAGGGCGGCCCCGATCTGCCGCTCGACCTCGCCCTCGGGGGCGGAGAGGCGGATCGTGGCGCTTTGCGCGAGCGCCCCCTCCCAGCGCTCGGCGAGCCGCCCGGTGGCGAAGGACAGCGCCATGGCGAAGACGGCGAGAAACGCCATGGCGCCCGACGCGAAGATCGTGAGCGTCGCGGTGAAGCCCGTGGGCGGAACCACCCGATCGGCCCGGGCGTCGCCCAGAAGGAGGCTTCCGAGGTCGCCGGCCACACTCACAGTTCGGCCCCCGCCGCTTCCACCCGCCGGTCACGGATGCGCAGGACCCGCGCGGCGGTCTTCGTCTTGGCCTGCCGGATGAGCGTGAGATCGTGTGTCGCCACGAGAATGCTCTTGCCCATCTTGTTGAGTTCCAGAAGCAGCGACAGAAGCCGCTGGGACATTTCCCAGTCGACATTGCCGGTGGGCTCGTCGGCGATGACGATCTCGGGCGACATGATGACGGCGCGGGCAAGGGCCGCTCGCTGGCGTTCCCCGCCCGAGAGTTCGGGGGGCAGCGCGCCGGCGCGATGGGTGAGCCCGGTCCATGAGAGAAGTTCGGCGATGTTCTTCGCCTCCGCCTGCGGGTCGCGGCCGCCGACGACGAGCGGCAGAGCGATGTTCTCGGAAATCGGCAGGTGATCGAGAAACTTGCAGTCCTGGTGAACGACCCCGATGCGCCTGCGCGCCTTGGCCACGCCATCACGGTCAAGCCGTGCGGCATCCTCGCCGAAGACCTCGACCGCGCCGGAGGTGGGCCGGAGCTCCATGTAGCAAAGCTTCAGAAGCGTCGTCTTGCCTGCGCCGGAGGGACCTGTGAGAAAATG
This sequence comes from uncultured Rhodobacterales bacterium, assembly GCA_964588375.1. GTDB lineage: Bacteria > Pseudomonadota > Alphaproteobacteria > Rhodobacterales > Rhodobacteraceae > JASJAR01. The sequence continues at coordinate 7,896 of CAZPPH010000018.1, forward strand.
GAACGAGCCTTGCGGAAGCGCCACCGAAACCCCGTCGAGAAGGGTGCCGCCGCCGTAATTCATCCCAACGTTTCTGAGCTCGATCACGGGGCCTCTGCCTTGCCGGGTGCGACCGTTTTGCCCCAGCGCGCGGCGGGGTTCAACGGGGCGTGGCCAAGCGCTTTGAGATTGCGCGGGTTGGTGGTATCCACGGCGAAAGCCTGAACGAGCAGCGACCGGCGGAAACGGCCGGCAAAGGGGCGAAAGAGATGCGGATCACCTGCCCGAATTGCCGGGCCCAATACGATGTCGACCCGGCGATGATTCCCGAAGCGGGGCGCGACGTGCAGTGTTCGAGCTGCGCGCATACCTGGTTCCAGACCCGCGCGGACGACGCGTCGATGGAGACCGAGGCCGGGGCGCAGGTCGCTGCGGAGGACACTGCGGACGAAGAGGTCTCGGACGGGGTCGGCGAAGAAGACACCCCGCTGCCCGAAGAGATCGAGGCCGAGGCGGCGACCGCTGCGGCCGGGGATGAGGCCCAGACCTGGGACGAGGCGGCCCCCGAACCCGACGCCGGCGACGGGGAGCCACGGGGGGACGAGCCCGGAGCCGAGGCGCCCGAAGATGTCCTCGAGACCCGAGCGTCCGGGAGCGAGGCCGCCGAGGAGCTCCCTTCCGAAGACGCAGCGACCGGCCCCGCCGACGACGTCGAAGAGGCCGCAGCGGCAGCCGAAGTGACGCCGGACGACGACACCGGAGAGATGCCGGAGGATCTCGACGACCGCCTGCGCGCCGCCATGGAGCGCCCGAGGGAAGACATGGTCGAAGACGAGGTCCTCGAGAGCGAGGCATTCCGTGCGACGATGCGAGAGGCGGTCAGCGACCCGACCGCGGTGACTGAGGCGGAGGGGCAAGTGTCTGCGCCGGAAGAGGAGGCAGACACCGAAACCTCGACCGAGCCCGGTCCCGCGCTCGATCGCGAGGTGGCCGATATCCTGCGCGAGGAGGCCGAGTTCGAGGCGACGCGGCGGCGGAGCGAGGACGCGCCGCCGGCCTTCGACCCGCAGGGCGATCTCGCGTTTGGCGAAGGCGGCGCCTCCCCCGTCCTGCGCGAACGGCTCGACCGGATGCGCAGCGACGGGGTTCCCGAACCCACAATCGCCGCAAGCGCAGCATCCGCCACCGGCGCCGAGCTCGCCGGCGCGCGGCGTGACCGGCTGCCCGATATCGAAGAGATCAATTCCACGCTGCGTCCCGGCCAGGGCGCCCCGGAGCCGGAGATTCCGATGTCGGCGGCCGAAATCGCCACCACCCGGCGGTCGGGCTTCCGTTCCGGCTTCGTCACAATCATCATCGTGACCGCACTTCTGATCGGCGCCTATGTCTACGCACCGCAGATCATCCGCGCGATACCGGCCACGGAGGGCGCGATGATTTCCTACGTCGATATCGCCAACACCGCTCGCGATCGGATCGACGGGATGATGGCGCGTGCGATTTCGGGCATAAACACGATGGTCGGCGAGGGCTCGAACGGAGCCTGACGTCAAACGGCTCTCCGTTCATCCTGCCGGGGCAGCGACACTCGACCGTGTCGGCACGCAGTCGACCCGTTCGCTCCGCTACGAACAAAAAACGAACTTCCCGTGCGATGGGCGGACCTCTTGGGCGAAACCCCCGCCCCAAACTGAATGCGGGACGCCCTAGAACCGGTCGAGAAGCCGTTTGAGATAATCGAGTTCTTCGTCGGGACGCGCTTGCTCCGACGAGCGGCGGCGGATCTCTTCAAGGATCTCGCGGGCGCGGCGGTAGACATCCTCGCCCTGGGTGAGTTCCTCGTCGGTGCCGACACGCCCGTTACGGCCAGCCTCGCGGCCGAGCGGGTCGCGGGTGCCGTCGGGGTTCGCTTCTCCCAGGGCCTGCCCCTGCTGGCCCGGCTGCTGCTGGCCCTGCTGAGCCATCTGGTCGGCGAGGTCGCGCATGCCCTCACGGAGCGCCTCTATGGCTTCGGACTGCCCGTCAAGCGCGCCGGCGAAATCCTCCTCACGCAGCGCCTCCTCGGCCCCGTCCATCGCGTCCCCGGCCCGGCCGAGATTCTCGCGCGCCGAGTCGCCTTCGGGCGTGCCGGCACCGGGCAGGTTCTCGGTCTGACGGCGGAGCTCCTGGCGCAGGGCGCGCTGGCGATCGGCCAGATCCTCCTCCAGGCCCTGCCCCGGCCCGGGCTGACCAGGTTGCTGACCCTGGCCCTGCCCCTGGCCAAACTGCTGTTCGCCGTTCCGGCCCTGGCCCTGCTGACCGGGCTGCTGACCCTCGCCCTGCTGACCCTGCTGCCCTTGCTGACCCTGCTGACCCTGCTGCTGGCCTTGCTGACCCTGCTGCTGGCCCTGTTGGCCCGGATTGAACTGCTCCTGCAGATCGCGGAACGCCTCGTCGGAAAGCTCCTGCTGCTCGCGCAGGGTCTCGGCGAGGCCCTCCATCGCCTGCTGACCAGGGCTCTGCTGACCCTGACCGGGGCCCTGCGTGACCTGCATGTTCTCCATCATCTGGCGAAGCTGTTCGAGAAGCCGCTGCGCCTCCTCCATGCGGCCCTGCTCCATCAGCTCCTGAAGCTCCTGCAGCATGTCGTCGAGCTGACTCTGGGTCATCTCCTGCATCTCGCCCTGCTGGGCCTCTTGGTTCGGGTCCTGCTGCGACTGTTCCGCGAGCTGGCGCATGTAATCGTTCATCGCCTCGCGAAGCTCCTGCATGAGCTCGGCGATTTCCTCGTCGGTCGCGCCGTTCTCCATCGCCTCCGCGAGACGCTCCTGCGCCCGGCGGAGCCGCTCGAGCGCATCCGAGAGATCGCCCTCCTCCACGAGAAGCGCGATGTCCCACAGGACCGACGCCATTTCGTCGCGGGCCTCTTCGGTCAACGTGCCGTAATCCGTCGCCGCCTCGAGGCGGCGGATCAGGACGCGGAGCTTGAGGTAGGCCGTCTCCTGGGTGAACACCTCCTCGGGTTGGTAGGAGACCGCCCGCAGCATCGAGGCCACCCGGGGGGCATTGTCGCGCGACCACAGAAGGTCGCGGCGCTGTTCGACGATGGCCTGCGCGAGCGGGTCGAAGAACCGCCGGCCGGGCATCTCCTGTTCGACCGCGCCGGTCGTGCCCACCTGCTCTTCAGCGTCCACCGCGAGAAGCTCGATGGTGACCGGGAGGCCTGCAAACGGATGCTCGGCGAGATCCTCGGTCAGCACCTCGGAGAACTCCGCCCGGTCGCCCGCGATCGGCATCGGCAGGTCGAGCACGATCGGCTCGCGCGGGTCCGGCTCGGCAGCGAGGCCGTAGCGGCGGTCGACTTCTTCGAGATCCAGCTCGATCCGCGCGGTGCCCGCTTCGACCCCGTAATCATCCTCCGCCGAGAAAGGCTGGCGCAACTCGCCCGTTGCCGTGCGCTCGAGCGGGCCGTCGGCGGTGATCTCGGGCGGAGCATCGGGAATGACCTGAATGTTCCAGGCCCGGCCGCCGGGGCCGGCAACTTCGATCCGCCCCACCTGCTCGACCGTGAAACTCCGGTTCGGATCGGTGGCGGGGGGCAGTTCTTCAGTGCGACCCGAGACGGTTTCGGTGACCGAAAGCGCCCCGATCTCGCCGTAGAGGCGGATCGTCACCCGGCTGCCGTCCGGCACGGAGAAGGCCGCCCGCTCGATATCGCCGAGGTAGAGGCTCGGGCGGCCGGTATGAAGCGGTGGCTCGACCCAGCCCTCCCATGCCGGCCCGGCGGCCAGCGCGTCCGCCCCGCCGGCGGTCAGGTCGGTGACGGTGGCGGCGCGGAAGACCGAGCCGAAGATGAGAGCCATCACGAGGGCGACTGCGGCGACGTAGCGCAGGGCATAGGGGTCGCGCGCCGACAGCCGCAGATCGGGCCGCGGAGCCTTCACGGCCGCAAGCCGCTCTTCCATGCGTCGCAGATGCGCCTTCCAGACCGCCTCGGAGGCCGCGTCGCCCGCCCCCACGGCCTGTGTGTCGGCCACCGCCGATATCGGCCGGCCGGGCAGCGTGGCGTCGAGCCGGGCGAAAGCCTCGTCACGCGTCGGCCAGGAAAAGCGTGTCACCCCGTGCCAGAGGGCCGCGCCGGCGCCGAGAAGCGACAGCGCCCCGATGCCCCAGACCGCTTCCCGCGGCAGGCCCTCGTGCAACCCGAGCATCAGCGCCGCGATCACGGCGAACACGACCGACCAGAGCGGCCAGAACGCGCGCGTGGTGCGCTCGGCGGCCATGCCGAGACGGGTCAGGCGGAGCGGGCGCTTCAGCCGCCCGGCTGTTTCCGGTGTAAGGTCAGGACGTGCCATGAACCTCTGCTCGCTGGGGGCGTCATGCCGGGATGGGTCTAGAGCCACTCCGGAATGGTATCCCGATTGATCATCTCGTCAAAGGTCGGACGCGCCCGGATGACGGCATGTTGATCCCCGCGCACCAGAACCTCGGGGATCAGCGGCCGGGTGTTGTACTCCGAGGCCATCACCGCACCATAGGCCCCGGCGGAGCGGAACGCGACGAGATCGCCCTCGCGAAGCGGCGGCATGGGCCGGGCGCGGGCAAAGGTGTCGCCGGTCTCGCAGACCGGGCCGACGACGTCGAAAGGGCGCGACTCTGCCCCCGGGGCGGGCTCGGCGACCGGGACGATGTCGTGATACGCGCCGTACATCGCCGGGCGGATGAGATCGTTCATCGCGCTGTCGAGAATGAGAAAATCCCGTCCCTCGCCTTCCTTGACGTAGATCACGGACGAGACGAGGAGCCCGGCGTTTCCGGCGATGAGCCTGCCCGGCTCGATCTCGATTTCGCAGCCCAGATCACCCACTGTCTCGCGAATCACCGCACCGTAGTCCGTGGGCAATGGCGGGGCGAGGTTCGAGCGTTCGTAGGGAATGCCGAGGCCTCCGCCGAGATCGAGACGGCGAATGTCGTGACCGTCGGCGCGAAGTTGCCGGGTGAGGTCGGCGACCTTGCGATAGGCCTCGCGGAAGGGCTCGAGATCGGTGAGTTGCGAGCCGATGTGGACATCGATTCCCACCACCTCGATACCGGGGAGCGCCGCGGCTTCGGCATAGACCTCGCGGGCGCGCGAGATCGGGATGCCGAACTTGTTCTCCGCCTTTCCGGTCGCGATCTTCTCATGGGTCCTCGCATCGACGTCCGGATTCACGCGAATGGTGATCGGTGCCGACTTGCCGAGGGACACCGCCACGGCCGACAGCCTGAGAAGCTCGGGCTCGCTTTCGACGTTGAACTGCCGGACGCCGCCCCCGAGTGCCGCCCGTATCTCTTCCCCGGTCTTGCCGACGCCGGAAAAGACGATGCGCTCACCGGGAAAGCCCGCGGCCTTCGCCCGGGCGTATTCGCCACCCGAGACCACGTCGACGCCGGCCCCCAGCGAGGCCATGAGCCGCAGCACCGCCTGATTCGAATTGGCCTTCATCGCGTAGCAGACGAGGTGGTCAAGCCCGTGGAGGGCTTCGTCGAAGAGCTGGAAATGGCGGGTCAGCGTGGCGGTGGAATAGACGTAGAACGGCGTGCCGACCTCCGCCGCGATGTCCGGCAGGGGCACGTCTTCGGCATGAAGGATGCCGTCGCGGTAGAGAAAATGGTCCATCTGGAAGCGGTTCCCGGGTCAGCGGGCCTCATAGCAGAACCGGTGACCGATGCAATTCGCGCCTCTGGCGCCGGCGGCGACCTTTTGGCACGATGCACCGCACATCGAAAATGGACGTGACATGCCCGATCGCCTGACTGGCAGATATCCGGACCTTGGAGAGACCCTCCGGGCGATGGACCTCGAAGAGTTGAGGGCGCTCGCTCAGGACGTCATCGACGAATGCCATGCCCGGCTTCCGCCAGAAGCGCGCGACATTCTGTCCGACGAAGGCGTAACGCCGGACCATGCCGCCGGCAGCCACGACCCGGACATCCTCGATGCCGCCTATCTCGACGCGATGGAGGATGCGGGCGGGGGGGCGGCCCCAGACCTGATGGCCGCAGCGCGGCTTTCGGCGGCGCACCGGTATGCCGCCGAGGCGACCACCGCGGAGGATCTCTGCGAAGCCGTCTTCGAGGCGTTGACAGGGGCGAACGCAGAGCCCCGGCAGGTCCCTCAGCTCGCCCGCCTGCTCTCCTAGACGGGGCGGGTTCTCAGGAAGAGATAGAGGGGCAGTCCGCAGGACACGCCGATGCCGAAGGTCGCCGGAATGGCGATGAGACCGATCCAGTTCCGCCGTGTGGCGACCTCGGCGACGATCCAGACCGTGAGGGCTATGGCGGCGATGGTGAGGTCCCAGACAAGGCCCGTCGTCGAGGCGTTGACGTACCACGCGTCGATCAGACCCGAGAGCCCGGTGCCGGTCTCTCGCATGTAGCTCACGAACCAGTACATCGGATGGATCGCGCCCCAGATCGCGAGGGCGAGGTATATCAAGCGCAGCGGCGACATCAGAACGCCGCCGTCACGCCGATGGACGCCGAGGGGTCCAGCCGAACCGCGTCTTCGACCGGCTCGGGCGGGCCATCTGCTCCGCAGGCGGCGAGCGCGAGCAGGGCGAGGAGGGCGAGCCGCGTCATCGCCCCATCCTTACGCCGCCGGTGACGTTGCCCGACGTCCCCGAAACGGTGTTCGACACGCTGGTGCCGTCGCTGCCGACGCTGACCGAGGTGCCGAAGCCGATGGTGTCGCAACCGGAGAGGGCGAGCAGCCCGAGGACAGAAACGAGTTTCTTCATGCCAGGCGCTCCTTCCAGGTCGCGATCTGTTCCCTCACCCGCACCGGGGCCGTGCCGCCGTAGGATGTGCGGCTCGCCACCGACTTGTCGACCCCGAGCACGTCGTAAACCCCCGATGTGATCGCAGGATGTGCGGATTTCAGCGTATCGAGGTCGAGATCAGGCAGGTCGACGCCGCGCGCCTCGGCCTCGGCCACCAGCCGGCCGGTCACGTGGTGAGCCTCGCGGAACGGCAGGCCGGCTTCGCGGACGAGCCAGTCGGCGAGGTCGGTCGCAGTCGAGAAACCGGTGGCCGCAGCGGCCCGGAGGGCGCCCGCGTTCGCCTCCATCGTGCGCACCATGCCCTCCATCGCCGCGAGCGACAGCATGAGCGCGTCGGCGGCGTCGAAGACCTGCTCCTTGTCCTCCTGCATGTCCTTCGAATAGGCGAGCGGAAGCCCCTTCATGACCGTGAAGAGCCCGACCGTGGCGCCGAGGATGCGCCCGATCTTGGCGCGGACGAGTTCCGCGGCGTCGGGGTTCTTCTTCTGCGGCATGATCGACGAGCCGGTGGTGAAGCGGTCGGGCAGGCTCACGAAGCGGAACTGCGCCGATGACCAGATGACAAGCTCCTCGGCGAGGCGGGAGAGATGCATGGCGGAGATCGAGGCGGCGGAAAGAAATTCGAGCGCGAAATCCCGGTCCGAGACCGCGTCGAGGGAATTCGCCATCGGCCGGTCGAAACCGAGGGCGGCGGCGGTCATCTCCCGGTCGATGGGAAAGGAGGTGCCGGCGAGTGCAGCCGCCCCGAGAGGGCATTCGTTCATCCGCGCGCGGGCATCGGCGAACCGGCCCCGGTCGCGCCCCAGCATCTCGACATAGGCGAGCATGTGGTGGCCCCAGGTCACCGGCTGTGCGACCTGGAGGTGGGTGAAGCCCGGCATCACAAGCTCCGCGCCCGCGTCGGCCTGTGCCAGAAGTGCCCTCTGGAGCGCTTCCACGCCCGCCTCTGCGGCCTCGCACTGCCCGCGCACCCACATGCGGAAATCGGTCGCGACCTGATCGTTGCGCGACCGCGCGGTATGAAGCCGCCCCGCGGGTTCGCCGACGAGCTCCTTCAGGCGCGCCTCGACGTTCATGTGAATGTCCTCGAGGTCGGCGCGGAAGGCGAAATCTCCGCCCTCGATCTCTGACAACACCGTGAGCAGGCCTTCCCGGATCGCCTCGGCATCCCTATCACTCATGATGCCTGTTGCAGCGAGCATCGCGGCATGGGCCCGCGAGCCCTCGATATCCTCGCGGGCGAGGCGCTTGTCGAAGCCGATGCTGGCGTTGATCGCTTCCATGATCGCGTCCGGCCCGTCGGCGAAGCGCCCGCCCCACATGGTGTTCGAGGATCTGGTCATATTGAGGCCCCTGGAGGGTGACATGCGATTTCTGAAGACGGCTGTGCTTTATACGGCCCTGCTCATCGGTGCAAACGCCGCCCTCGCCGACGCGTCCCTCGAGGCGCTGCGCGAGGGGACGATGCGCAAGCTGATGTTCCACTCCGAGGCCCAGCCGGTGTCGCAGGTGCCCTTCGCCACGCCCGAGGGCGAGGAGTTCACGCTCGCGGACTGGCGCGGCAAGCATGTCGTGCTGAACTTCTGGGCGACATGGTGCGCGCCCTGTCGTCACGAGATGCCCGCCCTCGACGCCCTGCAGGGGGAGTTCGGGGGGGAGACCTTCGAGGTCGTCACCATCGCCACGGGGCGGAACACGCTCGCCGGCATCGAAAGGTTCTTCGCCGAACCCCAGGAGGGTGCCGACCCGATCGCCAATCTGCCGATTCTGCTCGATCCGAAATCCGATCTCGCCGCCGACATGGCGGTTCTCGGACTGCCGATCACGGTCATCCTCAACCCCGAGGGCGAGGAAATCGCGCGGATGCGGGGCGACGCGGAATGGTATTCCGACAGCGCCCGCGCCATCGTCGCCGCGCTGATCGGCGACGGAGGATAGGGGCCCTGCCCCGTCGCTCCGCGACTCCCCGGGATATTTTCGGGCCAGTGAGGACCGGTCAGTCGCCGACCGCTGCGTGGCGCGGGCAGGTGACGAGGTGGTCGTTGACCATGCCCGTCGCCTCCATCCAGGCATAGACGATGGTGGGGCCGCAGAACCTGAAGCCCCGCGCCTTCAGCTCCTTCGAGAACCGGCGCGAGAGCGGCGTCTCGGCCGGGACCTCGGCCTGGGTCGCGAAGCGGTTCCGGACCGGCGCGCCGTCGACGAAGTTCCAGCAGAAATCCGAGAAGCCTTCCCGTTCCTCGATGTCGAGGTAGGCGCGCGCCCCGGCGATGGTCGCCTCGATCTTGCCGCGGTGGCGGACGATGCCCGCGTCGGCGAGCAGGCGCGCGATTTCCGGCTCGCCCCAGCGCGCGACGGTCGCGGGGTCGAACCCGGCGAAGGCGGTGCGGAAATTCTCGCGCTTTCTCAGGATCGTGATCCAGGCGAGCCCGGCCTGGAACCCGTCGAGGACGAGCTTTTCCCAGAGCGCGCGGCCGTCCCGCTCCGGCACGCCCCATTCGGTGTCGTGGTAGGCGACATAGAGCGGGTCGTTCCCGCACCACGGGCAGCGGTCTTCCACCGGCTCTCTCCAGTTCGACTCGGATGGGAACAGAATCGGAACTCTTTACGGTTTGTTCAACCCGGTCGATCAACGATGAAGCGGTCCGATCGATGAGGTTGTCATGGACGTGCTTGCCCCGGTTGCCGACGATGTCGCCGACCCCCTGAGCGTGGCGGTTTCCGAGCGCGACCGCGACGTGGTGGCGATGGTCGCCGAGGCCGTTGCGGCGAAACAGGTCCAACTCGCCTACCAGCCGGTCGTGATGGCCGGTGCGACCGGCCGGCTGGCATTCTTCGAAGGTCTCGTGCGGATCCTCGACCACACCGGCCGCACGATACCGGCGCGTGAGTTCATCACCGAGGTCGAATCCCGCGAACTCGGCCGGCGGATCGACTGTATCGCCCTCGAATGCGGTCTGCGCGCGCTTGCCGAGAACCCCACGCTCAGGCTTTCGGTGAACATGTCGGCGCGCTCGATCGGCTACCCGGGCTGGCTGAAGGCCCTCGACGAGGGCATCGGCAGGGACCCCGACGCGGCGGCACGGCTGATCATCGAGATCACCGAAAGCTCGGTGCTCGCCGCCCCCGAGACCGTGGCGGCTTTCATGGCCGAGCTCCAGATGCTCGGGGTCTGCTTCGCGATGGACGATTTCGGGGCGGGATATACCTCGCTGAGGCATCTCCGAGACCTCGACTTCGACATCCTCAAGATCGACGGAACTTTCGTCAAAGGCATCCACGCCAACCCCGACAACAAGGCGCTGACCCGGGCGCTCCTGTCGGTCGGCCAGCATTTCGGCATGCTCACGGTCGCCGAGAACGTCGAGGCCGCGGCCGATGCAGCCTGGCTCGCGGAGTCCGGAACGGATTGCCTGCAGGGTTACTACTTCGGGGCGCCCTCGCTTCGGCCCGACTGGTCGAACCCGGCCAATCTCGGCGCCACCGCCTGAGGGCGTTGCCCGGGCGAATTGTCGCGGCCTTTCGGCACAGGCTGTTGCGCCGCATGACGTTGCCGAATACCACGTCCACGTACGAAGCGCGGATCGCCCGGGCTTCACCCGGATGCCTGTCTCTGGAGGAGCCACATGACCAACGTCGTTATCGCATCGGCCGGCCGGACCGCCGTCGGCAGCTTCAGCGGAAGTTTCGCCACGACGCCCGCCCATGACCTCGGCGCGGCCGTTCTCGAAGCCGTCGTCGCGCGCGCCGGCATAGACAAGTCGGAGGTCTCCGAGACAATCCTCGGGCAGGTGCTCACCGCGGGCCAGGGCCAGAACCCCGCCCGCCAGGCCCATGTCAACGCCGGCCTTCCGATCGAGGCCGCGGCCTGGGGCATCAACCAGGTCTGCGGCTCGGGCCTCCGGGCCGTGGCTCTCGGCGCCCAGCACATCCAGCTCGGCGACGCGCAGATCATCGCCGCGGGCGGGCAGGAGAACATGAGCCTTTCGCCCCATTGCCAGAACCTGCGGGCAGGCCAGAAGATGGGCGACCTCAAGCTCATCGACACGATGATAAAGGACGGGCTCTGGGACGCGTTCAACGGCTATCACATGGGCCAGACAGCCGAGAACGTCGCCGAGAAGTGGCAGATTTCCCGCGAGGCGCAGGACGAGTTCGCGGTCACTTCCCAGAACAGGGCGGAAGCCGCGCAGAACGCCGGAAGGTTCGACGACGAGATCGTGCCCTTCACGGTGAAGACCCGGAAGGGCGAGACGGTCGTCGACAAGGACGAATACATCCGCCACGGCGCGACGGTCGAGAACATGGCGAAGCTCCGCCCCGCCTTCACCAAGGAAGGCTCGGTGACCGCGGGCAACGCGAGCGGTCTGAACGACGGCGCGGCCGCCGCACTCCTGATGAGTGCCGACGAGGCGGAGAAGCGCGGCATCGAGCCCCTGGCGCGCATCGTCTCATACGCCACCGCCGGGCTCGACCCGTCGATCATGGGTGTGGGCCCCATTCACGCCAGCCGCCGCGCCCTCGAGAAAGCCGGCTGGAAAGCCACGGACCTCGACCTCGTGGAGGCCAACGAGGCCTTCGCCGCCCAGGCTTGTGCCGTGAACAAGGACATGGGCTGGGACCCCGAGATCGTGAACGTGAACGGGGGCGCCATCGCCATCGGCCACCCGATCGGAGCGTCGGGGGCACGGGTGCTGAACACCCTTCTGTTCGAGATGAAGCGGCGTGGGGCGAAAAAGGGCCTCGCGACGCTCTGCATAGGCGGCGGCATGGGTGTCGCGATGTGCGTCGAGCGCCCATGAGGCCGTTACAGCGGCGCAACATAGTTGCGCCGCTATAGAAATATAACTAGCAATATTACAAGATATGCAGGGGAGGAGGGATACATGGCCCGTGTTGCACTGGTCACCGGCGGGACGCGCGGTATTGGCGCGGCGATTGCCAGACGGCTGAAAGCGGATGGCTACGAGGTCGCCGCGACCTATGGCGGGAACGAGGAGGCCGCGAAGGCCTTCACCGACGAGACCGGCATAAAGACCTACAAATGGTCGGTGGGCGATTACGAGGCCTGCAAGGCGGGCATCGCAGACGTCGAGGCCGATCTCGGGCCGGTGGACGTCCTGGTCAACAATGCCGGCATCACTCGCGACGCGCCGTTTCACAAGATGACGCCGGCGCAGTGGCAGGAGGTGATCGACACCAACCTCACCGGTGTTTTCAACATGACCCACAATGTCTGGCCGGGAATGCGCGAGCGCAAGTTCGGCCGGGTCGTCACGATCTCGTCGATCAACGGCCAGAAGGGCCAGTTCGCGCAGGCCAATTACGCTGCCTCGAAGGCCGGCGACATCGGCTTTTCGAAGGCGCTGGCGCAGGAAGGCGCGCGCGCCGGGATCACGGTGAACGTTGTCTGCCCGGGCTACATCAACACCGAGATGATGAGCACGATCCCCGAAAAGGTGATGAACGAGGTCATCCTGCCGCAGATCCCGGTGGGACGGCTCGGCGAAGCCGACGAGATCGCCCGCTGCGTGGCGTTTCTGGCCTCGGACGACGCGGGGTTCATCACGGGCTCGACCATGTCGGCCAACGGCGGGCAGTACCTCGCCTGAGCCACGGGAGCCATGCAAACGACAAAGGCCGGTCCGATGACCGGCCTTTTCCTTGGGAGCACCCTCCGCAGAGCGCCCCTGTCCGCCCTTGTCAGGCGTGGGCGATGCGCTCGATCTCCTCTTTCACCCGGAGCTTCTGGATCTTGAGCGACTTGATTTCGAGATCGTCCGTCGAAGGACTTCGGTGTGCGGCCTCCACCTTTTCCGAAAGGGTCCGGTGTTTCCTGCGGAGTTCTTCGAGATGCGAACTCAAGCTCATCGCAATCCTCCTATGCTGAGTGACTTATCGGACCACATTTTTACCGATTTGTCATCTTCGGACATGCCCCGACCGTTCGATGAGGGTGAGGGGAAAGATTTAACAGGGGCTTAATCGGGAAAGGCGGCCCCGTCGCGCAGGATGGCCGTCGCCGCCGGGGTGTAGTCGTCACCGTCCGAAAGATGCGAATCGCCCGCGTGAAGGACGAAAGGCGGCAGGAGGCGGAACGGCGCGCGCGCGCCCTTGCGCGCGGTGAGAAGCACGAGTTTCGCCTGCCGGCCCGCCCTCGGGGCGAGCGGCCGCAGGGCCAGTGCGCCGGCCCTGCCGCCGAGTGCCGAGAGAAGCTCGGGCACCCGTTCGGCGCGCTGGACGACCGCAAGGCTGCCACCGGGCCGGAGCCGCCTCAGCCCCGCGTCGAGCCAGATGCCGAGCGGCGTGTCTTCGTGGCGCGCGCCCCGGCGGGCGGCGTCGAGGCTGGCCGGGCCGGAGCGGAAGAACGGCGGGTTCATCATCACGTGATCGAAGCTCTCCGCGCGCAGGGCATCGGGCATGGCGGCGACATCACCGGTCACGATCTCGGCGGCGATCTCGTTGGCCGCAGCGTTCGCGCGCGCCAGAGCCGCAGCCGCCTCATCGCGCTCGAGCCCGACGAGGTGCAGCCCGCCGACCCTCGCGCCGAGGCAAAAAAGCGCGGTTCCCGCGCCGCAGCCGAGCTCCAGCACGCTCTCGCCCGGCGCGGCGGGCACGGCGGCGGCGAGAAACACGGGATCTGCGCCCGCGCGGTAGCCCGGCACCTGAGCGAGCCGGAGGCGGCCGCCGAGAAACCCGTCAGTCGAGGCCGAGGGGGACATCGTTGTCGCGCATGACCGCCGTGGCACGGAAATGGTCGCGGTCGGCCACCATCAACCGGCGCGGCAATATGCCAATGCTGCCCTCGAGGACGCTCATGTGGACGTCGAGCTGAAACACCTCTATATCCTCGCCTTCGAGAAGGGCTGTGGCGAAGGCGATGACCGTCGGGTCGTTGGTGCGAAGAAGTTCTCTCATCTGCGAAGACTTAAGGCCGCCCGAGGGGCGTTGTCGAGCAATCTCGAGGGTGCGTGATGGGACTGGACGAGGCGACGGTCAAACCCCACGAACGGCTCGCCGCGCATCTCTCCGGTGATCTCGATGCCGTGGGCACGCTCATCGCGGAGCGGATGGCCTCGGAACATGCCCCCCGGATCCCCGAAGTGACCACCCACCTCGTCGGCGCGGGCGGCAAGCGGCTCAGGCCCATGCTCACCCTCGCGAGCGCGCGGATGATGGGCTACGACGGCGACAACCACATCCGCCTCGCAGCGACGGTCGAATTCATCCACACGGCGACGCTTCTCCATGACGATGTGGTCGACGAGAGCCGGCAGCGCCGGGGCCGGCCCACGGCGAACCTTCTGTGGGACAACCAGTCGAGCGTGCTGGTGGGCGATTACCTCTTCGCGCGATCCTTCCAGCTCATGGTCGAGACCGGCTCGCTCAGGGTGCTGGGCATTCTCTCCAACGCCGCGGCGACCATCGCCGAGGGCGAGGTGCTGCAACTCACCGCCGCGCGGAATCTCGAGACCACCGAGTGCACCTATCTCCAGATCGTGCGGGGCAAGACGGCGGCCCTTTTCGCCGCCGCGACCGAGGTGGGCGGGGTGATCGCCGACGCGCCGGAAGAGCAGATCATCGCGCTCAGGACCTACGGCGACGCGCTGGGAATCGCCTTCCAGATCGTCGATGACCTTCTCGACTACGGCGGCGACGCGGCGGCGACCGGCAAGAACGTGGGCGACGACTTTCGCGAAGGCAAGCTGACACTGCCGCTCATCAAGGCCATCGCGCGTGCCGACGGGGCCGAGCGGACATTCTGGAACCGGGTGATCGTCAAGGGCAAGCACGACGCGGCCGACCTCGAACGGGCGCTCGGCCTTCTCGCCCGCCACGGCGCGATGGAAGCGACGCGCAACGATGCTCTCGCCTGGGTGGAGACGGCGCGGAAGGCGCTGAGGCTTCTGCCAGAGAACGAGTTGCGCGACATGCTCGACGAACTTGCCGACTACGTCGTCGCGCGCATCAAATGAGCCTGGGCATCGACCTTTCGAACTGACTGCCAAGGATCCCGCCAGCGACCCACCAGTCCGGTCTTGCGGCGCGGATGGCCTCGCCCGCAGCAGTCGCCTTCGCCCTGTCGGGGTAGAGGCCGAAACAGGTCGCGCCCGACCCCGACATGCGCGCCAGTCCGCAGCCCCGTGTCCCGCGCAGGGCTTCCAGAACATCGCCGATCGCCGGAGCGAGCGACAATGCAGGCGCTTCGAGATCGTTGCGCTGTGTCGCCAGCCAGTCGATGAGTGCCGCGGCGTCCGGGAAACCGGGCAGTGTCTCGGGCATCGGCGCGTTGTCGGGCGAGCCGAGCGCTGCGAAGACATCGCGGGTGGGCACCGGCACGCGCGGGTTCACGAGGAGTGCGTTGAGCGGCGGCAATTCCGTGAAGACGATGTCGTCGCCGATGCCGCGCGCCCGGAGCGGACGCGGCAGGAGGCACATCGGGATATCCGCCCCCAGATCGAGGAGCGGGCGGAGGTCCTTCCGACCTAGGATATCGGTGTTGAAGGGAGCGAGTTCCGCCTCGGCCGGGTCCCCGAGCATCAGAGCGGCGCGGGTGGCGGCGGCGGCATCGGCCGAGCCACCGCCGATGCCGGATGCGGCGGGGAGGTATTTGGTCAGTGCGATCGCGGCCCCCCGCTGGCGCCGGAGAAGGCGCACGGCCTGCAAGGCGAGATTGGTGGCGTCGGAGGGCACGCCTTCCGCTTCGGGGCCGTCGACAGCGATGGCGAAACCGTCAGCCTCGTCGAGGCGCAGAACGTCGCCCGCCGGGCCGAAGGCGACGAGGCTGTCGAGCAGGTGATAGCCGTCGGCGCGTCTGCCGGTGATGTGGAGCGTGAGATTGACCTTCGCGGGCGCGAAGACCTCAACCGTCATCGCCCGCCATGCGCAGGGGCGGCGCGCCCTCTTCCTCGAGCACCGCGTCGAGGCCCACCTCGAGCTTGCGGCGGATGCGCGTCGCATCCTCTTCCTCCGGCTCGAAGGACAGGGCGCGGTGCCACTGGAACTCGGCCTCGCGCTCGCGGCCCACGGCCCAGTAGACGTCGCCGAGATGGTCGTTGACGATCGGGTCGATGGGTTCGAGCTCGACGGCGCGCTCCATGTGCCCCACCGCC
The DNA here is from genome assembly GCA_964588375.1 of uncultured Rhodobacterales bacterium. Taxonomy (GTDB): domain Bacteria; phylum Pseudomonadota; class Alphaproteobacteria; order Rhodobacterales; family Rhodobacteraceae; genus JASJAR01. The sequence goes on from CAZPPH010000018.1 coordinate 23,788, forward strand.
TCGTCGTAGCGTCCGAGCCGGTAGAGCGCCCAGCCGAGACTGTCGGTGATGTAGCCCGAATCGGGCCGGGCTTCGACGGCGCGCTCGATGAGGTCGAGCGCCTCGTCCATGTTCATGTTCATCTCGACGAAGGAATAGCCAAGGTAGTTGAGCACCTGCGGCTGATCGGGGTTGAGCTCCAGCGCCTTGCGGAAATCCGCCTCGGCGAGCGCCCAGCGGTCCTCGCGCTCGTGGGTGATGCCGCGGGCGAAATAGACCACCCACTCGCCCGGTTGCGGCTCGCCCATGAGTTCGATGGCCCGGTCGTAGTTCGGGGTCGCCTCGTCGTATCGTTCAAGGCGGCGCAGAAGGTCGCCGAGGCTTACATGCACCGCCGGGATCTCTCCATGCGTGCGCGTGAGCTGGCGAAGCACCCCGATGGCCGCCTCGGTGTCGCCGGCCCTTTCGAGCGCGCTGGCGCGCCCGAGTTCGGCGGCGTGATAGGAGGGATCGTCCCGGGGGACGGTGTCGTAGACCTCGGTGGCGAGTTCGTATTGCTCGAGTTCCTCGAGCAGGTCCGCGGTGAGCAGGATGGCCTCGATATGGTCGGGCCGGAGGGCAAGCGCGAGGCGGCTGTATATCAGCGTATAGGCCGGCGCGGTTTCCCCCCGGAGCGCGCTGCCGATGGAATAGAGCACCTCCGCCACCCCGTCGGAAGGCATGGTCACGGCTGTGAAGGGAAGCGTTTCGCCCGCTTCGAGAGCGGCGCGCAGTTCGCCCAGCGCAGGGTCGAGGTCGGTCCCGAACACACCGTCGAGCAGTGCCATCGCGTCCTCGTTCCGTTCGACCTGGCTCAGCACCGTTGCATGGGCGACCACCCCGCGCCGCGTGAGCCGCATCTCGGCGCCGCCCTCGCCAGAGAGGATGACGTCCGCCCCCTCGAAATCGCCGGCGTATGCCAAGGCCAGGGCCTTGTGGAACAGACCGAACGCCTCGACGCCGGGATTGTCGGCGACCTCGTCGAAAGTCTCGAGAGCAGCGCCCATGCTGCCGGTGCCGACGAGGGCCCATCCGCGCACGAGCACGTCGAAGAGCGGGCCCACGGTGAGGCCCGCGTCGATGTCGGCGACAAGCCCCTCCCACGCCTCGCGCCGGGCGGCGTCTACGGTCATCACGAGATTGGCGACCTGGCTGGTCGCGCTCTCCTGGAGCCGCCGGGCCACGGGCACGGCGCGGGTCACGTCGCCGAGCCCGACATAGGCGCTCACGGTGCTCTCGAGCAGCGAGGGGTTCGAGCGGTCTCCCACGAGCGCGCGGGTATAATACTCCGCCGCCGCCTCGTAGTCCGACGTCGCATCGGCAGAGCGGGCCGCGAGATAGGCCCCCGCATCGGGCTCCGCCGCCGCCGGAAGGGCCGCGAACGTCAGGGCGAAAAGGCTGGCCTTGAGATGCATCCAGAACTCCCGATGGTGCGTCAGGGGAAGCTAGCCCGCGAGGCCTGCCGGGGCAACCGACGGCGACATGGCCGTCCAATCAAGTTTTCCGCACCGCGGCCCGTCACATGTTCGGATAGTTCGGGCCGTCACCGCCCTGCGGCACCGTCCAGGTGATATTCTGTGTCGGGTCCTTGATGTCGCAGGTCTTGCAGTGAACGCAGTTCTGAAAGTTGATCTGGAACCGCCTTTCGTCCCCGGACCCGACATATTCGTAGACCCCCGCCGGACAGTAGAGGGCCGACGGCCCGCCGTATTCGCCAAGCTCCACGGGCACCATCTGTTCGGGCTGAGACAGCTTGAGGTGGGAAGGCTGGCTCTCTTCATGATTGGTGAAGGAGTAGGCGACGTTCGTGAGCCTGTCGAACGAGAGCCTGCCGTCGGGCTTGGGGTAATGGATGGGTTCGAAATCGGCGGCCTTGCCCGTCGCTTCGGCGTCCGACTTGCCGTGCCTCAGCGTGCCCAGAAGCGACAGGCCGATCTGGTTCGTCCACATGTCGAAACCGCCGACGGTGAGCGAGGCGAGAAGTCCCCGGTTCGACCAGAGAGGCTTGACGTTGCGCACGCTCTTGAGGTCGCGCCCCACCGGACCCTCTCGCAACTCGCGGTCGTAGCCTGTGAGTTCCCCGGTCTCGCCGGCTTCGATCGCGGCGTGAGCGTGCTCCGCCGCAGCCTTGCCCGAAAGCATCGCGTTGTGGTTGCCCTTGATGCGGGGGACATTGACGAGGCCGACAGCGCAGCCGAGCAGCACCCCGCCGGGAAACGACGCCTTCGGCATCGACTGCCAGCCGCCTTCGGTGATCCCCCGCGCGCCGTAGGCGATGCGCTTGCCGCCCTTCAGGAGGTCGGCCACCATCGGGTGATGCTTGAAGCGCTGGAACTCCATGTAGGGGTAGAGGTGCGGGTTGGCGTAGTTGAGGTGCACCACGAAGCCCACGTAGACCTGGTTGTTGTCGAGGTGGTAGATGAAGCTTCCACCGCCTGCATTACCTCCCAGCGGCCAGCCCATGGTGTGCACGACCCGTCCGGGGTGGTGCTTCTCCGGGTCGATCTCCCAGAGCTCCTTCATGCCGAGGCCGTATTTCTGCGGCTCGGCCTCCGCGTCGAGGCCGAATTTCGCGATGACCTGTTTCGACAGCGAGCCGCGCACCCCCTCGGCGAGCATCACGTACTTGCCGCGCAGCTCCATGCCGGGCTCATAGGCCTCGCCGATCGAGCCGTCGGGGTTTCGCCCGAATTCGCCCGCGACGACGCCCGCCACCCTCTCGCCTTCCCAGACGAGTTCCGTGCAGGACATGCCCGGGAATATCTCGACGCCGAGTTCCTCGGCCTGTTCCGCCATCCAGCGGCAGACATTGCCCATCGAGACGATGTAGGTGCCGTGGTTCGACATCAGCGGCGGCATCGCCCAGTTGGGGACGCGGAGCTGCCCCCCCTCGCCCAGCATGTAGAAATTGTCCGAGGTGACGGGCACGTCGATCGGCGCGCCCTTCGCCCTCCAGTCGGGGATCAGCGCGTCGAGGCCCGAGGGGTCGAGCACCGCCCCCGAAAGGATGTGGGCGCCAACCTCCGAGCCCTTCTCGAGCACGACGACCGAAAGGTCCGGGTCGAGTTGTTTCAACCGGATCGCGGCGGAGAGGCCGGCGGACCCCGCTCCGACGATCACCACGTCGTAGTCCATCGATTCGCGCGTCACTTCGGCCATGCTTCCTCGCTTGGCGGTAAACCGGGCGGACGCTAGCGGCTGCCCCGCGAAGGGTCAACGCGCGGGCGGGCCCGGGCGACCTTGCGACGCGACGACACCGGGACTTGCCGGGGGCCGGGATTTTTGGTTGTGTCTCACGACCACACCGAATTGACGGTTGCATCCCATGGACAAGATCCCTTTGACCCGCGTTGGCCAGACAACGCTCAGTGACGAATTGAAGCATCTGAAGTCCGTGGAGCGGCCTTCGGTGATCAGGGCGATCGCCGAGGCGCGCGAGCACGGCGACCTTTCGGAGAACGCCGAATACCACGCAGCGCGGGAGAAACAGAGCTTCATCGAGGGCCGGGTGAAGGAGCTCGAGGGCATTCTTTCACGCGCCGATGTCATCGACCCCGCGAAGCTGTCGGGCACGATCAAGTTCGGCGCGACGGTCACGCTCGTCGACGAAGACACGGGCGACGAAAAGATCTACCAGATCGTCGGCGAGCCCGAGGCCGACATCGAGGCCGGCAAGCTGAACGTGAAGTCGCCGCTGGCGCGCGCGCTGATCGGCAAGGAAGAAGGCGACAGTGTCGAGGTGCGGACCCCCGGCGGCGAGAAATCCTACGAGATCCTCAAGGTCGAGTTCGTCTGAGGCGGGGGCCAGCGTGGCGGAAGAGAATTCCAGATCGGCCTTCCGGCTCGGGGTGTTCGATGACGGCATCGCGCGCGCGGGGCTCGGGGCCGGCGAGGCGCTCGCCTTCGCGCTGGCGGTTCTCTGGGCGCTTTTCGCGCTGGCCTATCTGTTGCTTTCGGCGGGGCCGGACACCGGGCCCGACCCGCTGCGCCGATTGATGGCGGTGCTGGTGATCCTGCTGCCAGGCGGTCTCGTCTGGCTCGGGGTGGCGATGCGCCAGAACGCCCGGGTGGTCGCCGCACAGGGCGAGGCGCTGCAGGCCGCCCTCGACCGGTTTCGCAAGGCCGAGGCGCAGCGCGGCCAGAACTCGATCGTCGGCTTCTCGGCGATCGCGCCGCCCAGCGCGCCCCAAGGCGGGTCCGGCGGACGCGCCTTCGCGAGCCCGGCGCCGGCCGAAGCCGCCCAGGCAGGAGGCGCTCTCGACGAGGCGCCCGAACTCTTCGCCGCGCCCGAGCCCGATCCGCTGCCGCTCGAGACCGTCATCCGCGCTCTGCATTTCCCCGAAACCGCCGAGGACGACGCGGGCTTCGACGCCCTGCGCATCGCGCTTCGCCACCCGCCGACGGCGCGGGTGGTGCAGGCTGCGCAGGACATGCTGACGCTTCTGTCCCAGGACGGCATCTACATGGACGACCTCATTCCCGACCGCGCCAAGCCCGACACCTGGCGGCGGTTCGCGAAGGGCGAGCGGGGCCGGGTGGTCTCGGAGCTGGGCGGCATCCGCGACCGGGCGGCCCTCGCGCTGTCGTCGCGGCGGATGCGCGAGGAGCCGATCTTCCGCGACACCGCCCACCATTTCCTGCGCTCGTTCGACCAGACACTGGTGCGGATCGAGCCCGAGGCGACCGATGCCGAACTCGCCCAGCTTTCCGAGACCCGCTCGGCGCGGGCCTTCATGCTGATCGGGCGGGTGACGGGGATGTTCGACTAGGGCGCATCGCGTTCGTCCGCATTCACGCGATCCGTTCCATTGCCTCGGTCCCGAATGTCCGGAAAGCGCGAGACCGGGTTCCGTCTCGAGCGACATGCTCTGCGGGGGCGCCGCCCCCGGCCCTTCGGGCCTCCCCCGAGGTATTTGGCCCAAGGTGAAACCCCCTCAGATTCCGTATCCGGCATAGGGCAGATAGCGGACGGGGTCGCCCGGGCGGATTTGGGCCGCTTCGTCGGGAAGCTCGACAAGCCCCTCGGCCCAGGCAAGGCCCGAGATGCGCCCCGACCCTTCCGAGGCGAAGACCTCCGCCCGGCCCTCGGCGTCGAGGCGGGCGCGGAGGAATTCGCGGCGGCCGGGCTTCTTTCGTTTCTCGAAGGCCGCCGGCACGGTGAAGGCCAGCGGTTCGTGCCAGCCCTCGCCCGAGAGCACCCCCGCCGCGGGCCGGCCGAAGACCAACGCGCAGACGAGCGCGGCGACCGGGTTGCCCGGCAGCCCCATGACCGGCACGCCCTTCCAGACCGCCAGCGCAAGAGGACGTCCGGGTTTGAGGGCGATGCGCCAGGAGGTGAGGTTGGCCTCGGCCTTGAGGAGGGCGGAGACGTGGTCCTCGTCGCCCGCCGAGGCGCCGCCGGAGGTGAGGACGAGATCGGCTTCGTCCGCGCCCCGGTCTAGGGCGGCGCGGACGGCGTCGCGCCTGTCGGGGGCGTGGCCGAGGTCCACGGGCTCGGCGCCCCAGGCGCGAGCGAGGGAGAGAAGCATCGGGCGGTTGGCGTCATAGGTGCGGGCGGGGTCGGCGGTGGCCCCCGGCGGGCAGAGCTCGTCGCCGGTGGAGAGGACACCGATGCGCAAGGGCCGGAAGACGGGCACCTCCGCCGTGCCGGTCGCGGCTAGAAGCGCGAGGTCGGGCGGGCGGAGACGGCGGCCGGCGGGGAGAATCTCGTCGCCCGCCTCGACGTCCTCTCCCGCGCGGCGGGTGTTCGCGCCGCGCTTGATGCGCGCCTCGAAGGCGATGGCGGTGGCGTCGGTGCTCGTGTCCTCCTCGAGAACCACCGTGTCGACCCCCTCCGGCAGAAGCGCGCCGGTGAGGATGCGCAGGGCCTGGCCCGGCGGGACATTGCCCGGAAAGGGTGACCCTGCGGCAGCGCGGCCCTTGAGGAGCGGGAGGGTGACCGCGCCTTCGCCGATGGAGGCGTGGGCGAAGCCGTAGCCGTCGACGGCGGCGTTCGCTCCGGGCGGGTTGGCGCGGCGCGCGGTCTGAGCCTCGGACAGCACGCGACCGAGCGCCGCGTCGAGGGCGACGGTCTCGGTGCCGACAACGGGGTGGAGGGCGTCGCGGAGGCGGGCGAGGGCGTCATCGACAGGCGTCCAGTCGACGCCGGGGGGGAGGGCGAAGCAGTCGTTTGCGAGGCGGGGCGGGGTCAGCTCGGACATAGGGCGCAAAGCCGTTCTGATGCACCGACACCGAGAATCCAAGCCTCCTCAACCGCTTCCTCCGGCAGGTCGGTCATCAGTACATACAGGGTTTCGGGCGGAAGGTTCCTGAGCGCTCGCGCAAGGAGCCGCACCTGAACCTCGTCACGAATGTCGCCGTCGCCAAGTGCCGACTTGACGGCGGGTTCTATCAGGCCGGGCCAGATTTCGGCCAGCACGGTCGGAGCGTCCTGCCACTCTTGAAAGGGCCAGACGGCGACGCCTTCCAGCCGCCGAAGCCGCGACAGGACCGGAAGGCCAGTGAGAGCCTGCCCGCCAACGGTGGGTGGGAAGGCAAGCTGGAAGCAACTGGAGGACGCCTTCGCTGCAAGATCGCACATGCGCCGCTCGCTGATGCGATCATAGACGATGCCCGCCTTGCGATAAGGCACGCCGGGGTGAAGATCACGAGGATCGCCATCCTTGAACGTCTTACCCCAGAAAGGTCCCAGGCCATCGAATCTTGCGTTGAGTTTCTCAGCAACCGCAAAACGGTTGTTCTTTCCGTCGGCTGGGTCCTCGATCTCCTCGGAAAGCCAATCCCAAAGCAATAGAGAATCATCTGCGCAGACGACGTCCCGGGCGAAGCCCTTCGGGTAGCCGAACGGGAAGTCCAAAGCCACGAGCGCTTTGCGCTGTGCAGCCTGTTCTTCCCTGATCAATGCGTTTAGCCGCGATTCCGCGTCCAGACGGGAACGCACATATTCCGTCGTCGTGCCACCAGCCCGGGCGATCCCGATCCAGATGGCATCCTTCTTTGCCTTCTTTCGGCTGCGTTTTCCTGCCGACCAGTCCACAACGATCACCGTATCGAACCGTCTCACAACCCCACCTCCCCCGCGATGAAGTCGGCGATCGCCCGCGTATCGTCGAG
>CAZPPH010000018.1:31018-32355 GCA_964588375.1 uncultured Rhodobacterales bacterium
CTCACAACCCCACCTCCCCCGCGATGAAGTCGGCGATCGCCCGCGTATCGTCGAGGTCGAACACCGGCCGCCCGTGCCCGTCGAGGGGGGTGTCGGAGGCGATGGCGCGGATCGTGTCGTCGCCGGGCGCGATGAGTGGATTGCCGGTCTCGGCGCGGTGGGCCTCGACCTTGGGGTGACGGTCGCGCTTGTAACCCTCGACGAGCAGGAGATCGACGGGGGTGATCTTGGCGATGAGGTCCTCGAGGACGGGCTCGGCGTCGCCGCGGTGCTCGTGCATCAGCGCGAAGCGGGTGCGCGAGGAGAGCAGCACCTCGGTCGCCCCGGCGCCGCGGTGGCGGTAGCTGTCCTTTCCGGGGTGGTCGACGTCGAAGGTGTGGTGGGCGTGCTTGATGGTGGAGACGGTGTGGCCGCGAGTGACGAATTCCGAGACGAGGCGTTCCATGAGGCCGGTCTTGCCGGCGTTCTTCCAGCCCACGACCCCCCAGATCTTCATGCCAGAAGCTCCTCGGCCGCCGCGAGGTCCTCAGGCGTGTTGACGTTGAAGAAGGGGTCGGGGTCGCCCTCGAAATCGGCGTAGGAGGTCCCGTGTCTGTCGGTCCAGGCGAGCACCTTGCGGGTGCCGGCCAGAAGCTCGGCGCGGAGGTCGTCGCGCAGGTCTACGGGCCAGAGCCCGAAGGTGGGGTGTCGGCCTTCCGGCGTGCGGGCAAGCGTGATGGGGCCCGGCTCGGCTTCGAGGCGTTGGACGAGGTCGGTCGGGAAGAACGGCGTGTCCCAGGCGGCGGTGACGATGTGGGAGGCCCCCTGCCCCGCCGCCCAGTCGAGGCCCGCGAGAACCCCTGCGAGGGGGCCTGCATAGCCGTCGACGCTGTCCGCGATGACCGGCAGGCAAAGCTCGGCGAACCGGGCGGGGTCGCCGTTGGCGTTGAGCGCGAGGCCCGCGACCTGCGGCGCGAGCCGGGCGATCACCCGGTCGAGGATGGTCGCCTCGCCGAGGGGCAGGAGACCCTTGTCGCCCCCGCCCATGCGCCGGGCGAGCCCGCCGGCGAGGATCACGCCCAGGGGCTCGGTCATTCGGCCGCGCTCTTTCTGCGATGCCGCTTGTCCTCGTCGGCCACGGTCTCGGGGTCGGCGTCGCGCTCGAGCCGCTCCTCCCCCGAAAGGCACACGAACCGCCGCCCGCGCATCCGGCCGACAAGCGTGAGGCCCACCTCGCGGGCGATCTCGACGCCCCAGGCGGTGAAGCCCGAGCGCGAGGCCAGCACCGGAATGCCCATGAGCGCGGTCTTGATGACCATCTCCGAGGTCAGCCGCCCGGTGGTGTAGAGGATCTTGTC
>CAZPPH010000019.1:0-24360 GCA_964588375.1 uncultured Rhodobacterales bacterium
TTCCTCGTCCCTGCACTGTTCCTTCTGCGAAAGCAGGCGCGCTAGGCCATGCGGCGGACCATGGAAAACATCGCCTGGCTCGGTCGCAAGGAAGTGCGGAGCGTGTTGCGCGACTGGCTCCTCGTGGCGCTCGTCGTTTATGCCTTCGGACCCGGGACCTATTTCCAGGCCCAGTCCGCGGCCGATCAGGTGAACAACGCGGCCGTGGCCATTGTGGACAATGACCGCTCGCCGCTCTCGCGCGGGATGCGTGAGGCACTTTACGGGCCATGGTTCCAGACCCCCGAATTGATCGAAAGCGGTCGCGCCCACGAGGTGATGGACGAGGATCTATATACGTTCGTCATCGTGCTGCCACGCAACATGGGCGCGGAACTTCGCTCCGGTCAAACGGTCACGGTGCAGTTGAACGTCGATGCGACGGACGTCATGCAGGCGACGGTGGGGGCGAACTACATTCGCGCGATCCTGACCCGCGAAACGCGGGAGTTCCTCGGCGACGCGGCTTCGCAACCCGGCGGCGGTATCGATCTTGTGCAGCGCAGGGCCTTCAATCCGAATGGCGATGCCACATGGTTCGAAGCGGTCTCGGCCCTGCTCAACTGGCTGACGAACCTCACCGTCATTCTCACCGGGGCGGCCCTCATTCGCGAACGCGAGCACGGTACGATCGACCATCTCCTCGTCATGCCCGTCACCCCCTTCGAGATCGCGATCTCGAAGGTTCTGGCCAATGTCATGATCGTCTTCGCGGCCTTTACCGCATCGCTTCTGATCGTCGTGCGCGCCATGCTGGATGTGCCGATTGCCGGGTCGATCGCGCTGTTTCTCGCGGGCACCTTCCTCTTCGTGTTCGCAGCCGCGGCCATCGGGATCCTGCTGGCCACCGCGGCCCGAACCATGGCGCAGTTTGCCCTTCTCGTGATCATCACGGTCCTTCCGATGATGATCCTGTCGGGGGGCATGAGCCCGATCGAAAGCCAGCCGCAGTGGCTGCAGCACGTCACCTGGCTCCTGCCCTCGCGCCACTACCTGAGCCTTTCGAACGCGGTGCTGTTTCGCGGCGCGGGGATCGAAACCGTCTGGCCCGAGTTCTGTCTTGTGGCGGGCCTGGGCATCGCCTTCATGACCGCCGCACTCGTGGTCTTCCGCCGTGCGATGGCGGGCGCTTCCTGAGAGACTAACGCGGGTTAAGGCAGGGCTTCGGGAGACCGGTGCAGACTGATCGCGAACGACTTCCGGAAATCCTGGATCAGGTGGCCCGGAGCGTGACGCAAATTCTGACGCAGGGGTGTCTCCATGGGCCTCGATTTCTCCTCTCAACCCGTCGGATGGGTCATCATCCTCGTCGTGCTGGTCGCATGTTGGCCGGTTGCACAATCGCTCCGGCACGAAAAGCTGCAGCCGCTCGCCGCCTACCTGCTCTTCACATCCGTTCTGATCCTCGTCGCCGCAGCCGTCTTCTGGATTCTGATCTGGGGCGGGCGCGCGCTGATCGGAGCATCCGCGCTGGAAGGCGCCGGCCCGGCCGTTCTGATCACGCTTCTGTCGCTCGTGCCGGGCTTTTTGGCAGCCCGGTGGATCGTGCGTCGTCCGCAATGGCGGCGGATGCCGAAGTAAGGCGGCGTCAGCGTCCGGGCGACAGCGCATTGCCGCGAACCGGTGAGGCTTCAGGGGTTCCGGGACTCCGGGGGGTGGCGCCTTCCCGCGTGCCCGTGCCGCCCGCTCCCGCGACGGCCCCCCGGCCTCCGCTGTGGATGCCTCGGCCCGGCTCCGTGACCGCCTGGCGGTTTTCTGGTCACGTGCCTAGACTTTGCCAAGGCCAAGGGAGAGAGCCATGCAAGACGAGCTTGTCCATAAGGAAGAGCCCGGGTTCGAAGACTTCATTGAAACGGAGTTGAAGGGCCTTGCCCAGCGAGCGGAAGAGGCTGGTATATGCCTGGACTGCCTGAGCGACCGGCTCCTGGTAGAACTGGTGGCGGGACTCGTACGCTCGGGTGCACATGCGGCGGACATTCTCAACATGGTTGCCGAGGGACTGGATGCGGCAGAGGAAGATGCGGCCGAAAAGAGCGGGCGCTCTCATCGGATGCACTGAGCCTCAATGCGCTCCGGGTTGCGGAAAGGGCCACCGGCGAAACTCGCGGCCCCTCGGGCTTCGACAACAGGCGTGGCGCGGGAGCGGTGCAGATGAGAGCGGGAAACCGAAGACCGGGGCGCGGGCGGCAGGACGGGGCGGCAGCAGGCGCAGCGCTGCGCGCCTTCCGCCACGTGCAAGCGGCACGGGTGCTCGAATCTCTTGCGCCTATTCCTGGTCGGTGACGTCGAGGATGTTCCCGAGCGTGGTGACTTCGATGACCCTGGCTTCATCGCCCGCCGTTCCTTCGAACTCGTAGCGCAGAACCCTCTCGTTCACCCAGACTTCTTCGATCATCACGACCTCGAAGTCTGCGTAGTCAGCCATCAGGGCGTCTCGGATCTCGGCGGGCACGTCGTCCATCGTGGGAAGTTCGCGCTCGACCTCCTCGACCGTCGCGTCTTCCAGCAGGTCGACCTCGACGTTCAGACCGTCAGCCGTCCTGCCGCCAACCTCGTAGGTGAGGCCGCCGGGCTCGCGTTCGGTTCTTGCATAGGTGATCTCGACATCGACCGCGTTCCGCGCAGCCTCCATGACCGCGGGGGGCACTTCGGACAGGTCGATGTCGGTTTCGTCCGTTCCGACGTCCTGAGCGAACAGCGGCAGCGCGAGTCCCAGGGCCGCTCCGATGGTCGCAACCATTCTCTGCTTCATGGAGTCCTCCGTCATGAGTGTTCCGGAGAAGAACACGCACCGGGCGAGACTGTTCCTCCGCCGGATTGCCAGCCGCAGCGACACGATTGCGTATGTCTGCGGTGGTCGCTCGGCGTCTGCGCGGGAGTCGCGCCTTGTGATCGGGGGGTGCACCCGCCGTCGATCGCGATGTGGCGGTGCTGCCATCGGCTCCCGGCGGGTAGCGTGGCTGGTCCGTCAGAAGCATCCGCGATAAGATCGCTTTCGCTACCCTTTCGCGGGCTCGCAACCGTCGAAACCCGCGCCAGCCGGGACGCGTTCCGCCAGCCCGATGCTCTTGCGCCTCAGGTTTCGTTACCTCCGGCTGGCCGCAGTCATCCGGCCGCCAGCCGCCCGCGTCAGCACGCATGTCACCTGATGCGCATATCCGTCCCGGCATCGAAGAGATAGGCGCGCGCCGGATCGAAGGTCAGCCCCACTTTCGAGCCTGCCTGCGAGCGCTCGTCGCCGCGCTCTTCGACGATGATCTTCTCGCCCCGGGTCGTGTAGAGATGCGCGTAGGACACGCCTCCGAGAGCTTCGCTCAACTCCACCCTCAGCATCTCCCCCGGTGCCATCTCGAAATGCTCGGGCCGGATGCCGATGACAACGGGTGTCCCCTCGGCGGGCAGGTTCATGTGAAAATCGACCCTCGTGCCGATCCCCGGCACCTCGACCGCGCCGTCCCTGACGACCCCATCGAGGAAATTCATCGACGGCGAGCCGATGAAGCCCGCCACGAACCGGTTGTCGGGGTCGCGGTAGAGCTCCATGGGCGCGCCCACCTGCTCGATCCTGCCCGCGCGCAGAACGACGATCTTGCTGGCCATGGTCATCGCCTCGACCTGGTCGTGGGTGACGTAGATCATCGTCGCGCCGAGGTCCTTGTGGAGCCGGGCGATTTCGACCCGCATTTCGACCCGAAGCTCGGCATCGAGGTTCGACAGCGGTTCGTCGAAGAGAAAGACCTCGGGGCCCCGTACGATGGCACGGCCAATGGCCACGCGCTGCCGCTGACCCCCGGAAAGAGCGGCGGGCTTGCGTTTGAGATACTCGTCGAGCTTCAGGATGCGGCTCGCCTCGGCCACCTTCTTCCTGATCTCGCCCGCCGGGTGGCCGGTCATCTTCAGACCGAAGCCCATGTTGTCCTCTACCGTCATGTGCGGATAGAGCGCGTAGGTCTGAAACACCATCGCCACGCCTCTCTCGGACGGGTCGATGCGCGTGACGTCCCGCGCTCCGATGTTGATCGCCCCTTCAGTCGTCTCCTCCAGTCCTGCGACCATCCGCAGAAGCGTGGATTTTCCGCATCCGGATGGCCCCACGAAAACGCAGAACTCGCCGTCCTCGATCTGAAGATCGATCCCATGGATCACTCTCGTCGCGCCGAAGCGCTTGACCACTCGTTCGAGCGACACGCCCGACATCAGGCTCGCACCTTCGACCGCGGCAATCGTCCGAGAGCATGGTGCGGGAATCGGGAACGCGCCGCCAGGTGACAGAAGCCATCACCGTCGTCCGCCGCGCGCACCCCATTCGCCGTGCCGACGGTTTCGCCCGCGCGCCCATTCTGCTCCATTGATCCCTCCCCAGGGATGGCGCGCCGCTCAACGCGCGATCGATCCGTAGTTGACATCTTTAGGCAAGTCACGGTTACCCTTTCAACCTAAAGATGGAACTTCGTCCGACGAAGTTCCGAAACGCGGATGCGTCAGGGAGGACATCATGCATTCACTCATCAAGGCGCCGGTTTCGGCGCTCATGGCCTTATCTATGAGTTCGGCCGCCGCTCTTGCCGGCAGTCACAGCTCGCTCAGCGGCGAGTTGAGGATCATCTCGGACATGTCGAACCCGGCCCCGCGTGCGGTCATGGAAGATCTTGCGGCGGAATTTGATGAGATGCACCCCGACCTCACGGTCGAGCTCGAAATCGTTGACCGTGAAGCCTGGAAAACCCAGATCCGGAATGCGCTGTCCGCAAATCCGCCCGACGTGGTGAACTGGTACGCGGCCAACCGGATGCTTCCCTACGTGAATGCCGGGCTCTTCATGGATATCTCGGACCTCTGGGGCGAGCCCGGGCTGGAGGCACTCGCATCGACCAAAGGCGCGATGACGATCGATGGGAAGCAATGGGGTGTGCCCTACACGTACTACCAGTGGGGCGTCTATTACCGCGCCGATATCTTCGACGAACTGGGCCTGGAAGAGCCCACGAACTGGGATGAGGAGATGGCGAACTGCCAGGCGATCCTGGAGTCCGGTCGCAAGTGCTACGCCATCGGGACCAAGTTCCTGTGGACCGCCGGCGGCTGGTTCGACTACATCAACTCGCGCACCAACGGCTATGATTTCCACATGGAACTGGCCCGTGGCGAGGTCGAATGGACAGACCCCCGCGTCCGCCAGACCTTCGAGAACTGGCGTCAGCTTATCGACATGGGCGCCTTCATCGAGGACCACCAGACCTACAGCTGGCAAGAGGCGCTGCCCTTCATCGTCGACGGCAGAGCCACCGCGTACCTGATGGGCAACTTCGCCGTTGCCGCCATGCGCGACGGCGGGCTCGACGACAGCAAGCTGGACTTCTACCAGTTCCCGGTCATCAACCCGGATGTCGATTATGCCGAGGACGCGCCGACCGACACTTTCCACATCGCGTCGGGGGCACAGAACGTCGAGGCCGCAAAGGAATTCCTGCGCTTCGTCACCTCGCCCGATGTCCAGACCCGGATCAACGCGGGCGACGCGCTCGGCCAGCTCCCGGTGAACGCCGAGGCCTCGATCTCCGATGACAAGTTCATCCAGCAGGGTTTCGACATGCTGTCGAACAACGCCGGCGGCGGGATCATGCAGTTCTTCGACCGCGACTTCCCTGCCGAGATGGCCTCCGTCGGCATGGAAGGTCTTCAGGAGTTCATGGTCTTCCCCGACAACCTCGACGATATCCTCGCCCGGCTCGAGGACACGCGGCAGCGGGTCTACCAGTAAGCGCGAGAAGGGGGCGGGCTCGGCACGGGTCCGCCTTCACCTCGTCTGCCGGCCGGCCCCTTTTCAAGACGGAAAAAAGGCCCGGTCTCCAGGTGGGTTGAGCTTCAAGCAGTCAGGATCGTCAGATGACCGTCACCGCAGTGCCCGACATTCACCCGCCGGTGCGTCGCGGATGGTACGCCCGCAACCAGATCAGGGTGACGCCGTGGCTGTTCCTGATCCCGGGCATCGTCTTCTTTTCCGTCTACGTGATCATCCCGATCTTTCAGTCCTTCTGGATCAGCTTCCACCAATGGGACGGGCTGGGTGAAAAGGTCTGGGTGGGCACCGCGCATTATGAGCGTCTCCTCGGCGGAGACCGCAAATTCGAGGTTTCGTTCTGGAACAACGTTCGCTGGCTGATCCTCTATCTTCTGGCGATCCCGGCGGGGCTCTTCATCGCGCTTTTCCTGAACCAGGCTGTCACCGGAATCCGTTTCTACAAGTCGATGTTCTTCTTCCCCTTCGTTCTGTCGCAGGTGGTCGTGGGCCTCGTCTTCTCCTGGTTCTACCTGCCCAACGACGGCCTCTTCGACGTCATCGTGGGATGGTTCGGCATCGACATCCGGGGCGGCGTGCTCGGCAATCCGGACACGGCGACCTACGGCATCATAGTGGCCGGTCTCTGGCCGCAGATCGCCTATTGCATGATCCTCTACCTGACCGGCCTGAACGCGGTCGACCCCGAACAGGTCGAAGCGGCGCGGCTCGACGGGGCCAAGGGCTGGCGGATGCTGTGGTACGTTATCCTGCCGCAGTTGAAACCCGCGACGTTCATCGCCTTCGTCGTGACGATCATCGGCGCGCTCAGGTCGTTCGACTTCATCGCGGTCATGACCAACGGCGGCCCCTTCGGCTCGACCCGGGTTCTCAGCTTCTACATGTTCGAGGAATCGCTCTCCGAATTCGGCTTCCGCATGGGCTACGGCGCCGCCATCGCCGTGGTGCTGTTCTTCCTCATGCTCGGCTTCATCGTCTACTTCCTCTATTCGATGTGGCAGGGCGAGAAGGAGGCGCGCTAGTGTTTCCGACCCCGATCGGAAAGCGGTCCCGGGCGGCGCAGATCACCTATCAGGTCGCTCTGCCCGTTGCCCTGACCCTCTGGCTTCTGCCGCTGATCGCCGTGGCCACCTTCTCGATCCGCCCCGAAAGCGACTTCGTCGCCGGGAACTACTGGGGCATGCCGGGCTCGTTCGAGTTCCTTGCCAATTACGGGCGGGTCTTTTTCGAAAGCGACATGCCGCGCTATCTGCTGAATTCGGTCTTCATCACGGTGCCCACCGTGATCGGTGCCGTTGCGCTGAGTTCCATGACCGGCTTCGCCCTCGGCGTCTACAGGTTCCGGGGCAACCTGCTGATCTTCTTCATGTTCATCGCGGGCAATTTCGTGCCATTCCAGATCCTGATGGTCCCGGTCCGCGACCTGACCGTCAATCTCAACCTCTATGACACCAAGACCGGTCTGATCCTTTTTCACATCGCTTTCCAGACCGGGTTCTGCACGCTCTTCATGCGCAACTTCATTCGCCAACTGCCCTTCCCGCTGATCGAGGCCGCCCGCGTCGAAGGCGTGGCCGAATGGCGTATCTTCTGGTTCGTGGTGCTGCCGCTGATGAAACCTGCGCTCGCCGCGCTCGCTGTCCTGATCTTCACCTTCATCTGGAACGACTATTTCTGGGCTGTCGTGCTGACCCAGGGTCCGGATTCGCAGCCGGTCACGGCGGGGATCACCAGCTTCAACTCGCAGTTCCGCGCCGCCTATCACCTGATGTCGGCCGGCTCCATCGTCGCCGCCATCCCGCCCGTTCTGATGTTCTTCGCCATGCAGAAGCATTTCATCGCGGGCCTTACTCTCGGTGCCGTGAAATAGGGGCTTCGCGAATGCGCAAAATCGCCTTCATCGGTGCGGGCTCCACAATCTTCATGAAGAATATCGTGGGCGACGCGCTCCACTTTCCCGCTTTGAGCGACGCCACCTTCGCGCTCATGGACATCGACCCGACCCGGCTCGCCGAAAGCGAAGCGGTTGCCCGTCGCATGATCCAGAGCCTTGGCGCCGACGCCCGCGTCGAGGCGACGACCGACCGCCGCCGCGCTCTCGACGGGGCGGATTTCGTCGTGACCGCTTTCCAGATCGGCGGCTACCGCCCCTGCACGGTCACGGATTTCGAGATCCCCCGCGCCCACGGCCTGACCCAGACAATCGGTGACACGCTTGGCGTCGGGGGGATCATGCGCGGGCTGAGAACCGTGCCCCATCTCTGGGCCATCGCCGCCGAAATGGCGGAACTCTGCCCGGGCGCGCTGATGCTGCAATACGTGAACCCCATGGCGATCAACACCTGGGCGCTCGCCGAACGCTACCCTCAGGTCAGGACCGTGGGGCTGTGCCATTCGGTGCAGAACACGGTCAGGGAAATCGCTCACGACCTCGACCTCTCCGCCGATGAAATCCGCTACAAGGTGGCCGGCATCAACCACGTCGCCTTCTTTCTCCGCCTCGAGCACGAGGGCCGCAACCTCTACCCCGACCTTTTCGAAGGCTACCGCGCGGGCCGCCTGCCAAAGCCCCCGGTCCACCACCTGCGCTGCCCCAACGCGGTGCGCTACGAGGTGATGGAGAACCTCGGGTACTTCTGCACCGAAAGCTCCGAGCATCTCGCCGAATACGTCCCGTGGTTCATCAAGCGCGGCCGGCCCGACCTGATCGAGGCATTCGGGATTCCCCTCGACGAATATCCAAAGCGCTGCGAAGAGCAGTTGGCCGACTGGCGCGCGCAGGCCGACCATATGACCGGAGGTGGGCCAATCGAAGTCGCCAAGAGCCATGAATTCGCAGCCGACCTGATGAACGGCATCGTCACCGACACTCCTCTCACGATCTACGGGAACCTTCCCAATTCCGGCCAGCTTCCCGATCTTCCCATGGGCGCTGTCGTTGAAACGCCATGTCTGGTGGACGCCAACGGGGTCCAGCCCACGAGTGTGACCGGTCTTCCGCCGCAGCTCGTCGCGCTGATGCGAAGCCAGATCAACGTTCAGGAACTGACCGTGCGCGCGCTTCTCGACGAAAACATCGACCATGTCTATCACGCTGCGATGATGGACCCGCACACCGCCGCTGAACTCGATCTGCGCCAGATCAGGGCTCTCGTCGACGACCTCGTCGATGCCCATGCCGACTGGCTGCCTCGCTGGGTCGCGCGGCCCCGGCGGCTCAGTGCATGATGCACCCCGACACACCCTCCGGCGGGCCGGAGCCGGCCGAAACGTGACCCGCGCCCTCGGTACCTGCTACTACCCCGAGCACTGGCCCGAAGACCGCTGGCCGGACGACGCTGCCCGCATGAGAGCGGCCGGCCTTGCCTGGGTGCGGATCGGCGAATTCGCATGGTCGCGGCTCGAACCGGAGCCCGGCCGCTTGGAGTTCGACTGGCTGGACCGCGCTGTCGATGTCCTCGGATCGGCGGGTCTGAAGATCGTGATGGGCACCCCCACCGCGACCCCGCCCCGCTGGATGCTCGACAAGCATCCCGACATGCTTGCGACCGATGCCGATGGACGACCCCGGCGGTTCGGATCGCGGCGGCACTATTGCTTCAGTCACGAGGGATATCTATCCGAATGCCGCCGCATCGCCGGACTTCTGGGCCAGCGCTACGGGGCGGATGACCGGATCGCCGCCTGGCAGATCGACAACGAATATGGCTGCCACGACACGACGCTATCGTATTCCGATGCCGCGCGGGCGGGATTTCGCGACTGGCTCGCCAACCGCTACCAATCACCGGACGCGCTGAACCGGGCCTGGGGAAACGTGTTCTGGTCAATGGAGTACAATGATTTCGGCGAAATCGATCTGCCGAACCTGACCGTCACCGAAGCGAACCCCGCCCACGTGCTTGCATTTCGCCGCTATGCCTCCGATCAGGTGGTGCGGTTCAACACGGTGCAAGCCGCTGAACTCCGGAAGTGGACCGAGGCGCCGCTCATTCACAACTACATGGGCCGGGTGCTCGAATTCGATCACTATGCCGTGGGCGCCGACCTCGATATCGCAAGCTGGGACAGCTATCCGCTGGGCTTTCTCATGGACCGGGTGGATTGCGACGCCGCCACGCGCGCGCGCTATCTCCGCCAGGGCCATCCCGATTTCCAGGCCTTCCACCATGACCTTTACCGCGCAGTGGGCCGGGGCCGCTGGTGGGTGATGGAGCAGCAGCCCGGACCGGTGAACTGGGCGCCCTGGAACCCCGCGCCGCTGCCCGGAATGGTCCGGCTCTGGACCTGGGAGGCCTTTGCCCACGGCGCCGAAGTCGTCAGCTACTTCCGCTGGCGCCAGGCGCCCTTTGCCCAGGAGCAGATGCACACAGGCCTTCTTCGCACCGACAACGCCGACGCACCCGCGCTGGAGGAAGTCGCCCGGGTCGCGTCGGAAATCGAAGCGATGCCCGACGCGGGCACGGGCCGGGCACCAGTCGCCCTCGTTTTCGACTACGCTTCGCAATGGGCCTGGGAGACCCAGCCCCAGGGGACGGATTTCGACTATTTCAATCTTGTCTTTTCGGCCTATCGCGCCCTTCGCCGGCAGGGTCTTTCGATCGACATTCTGCCGCCCGGCACCTCCGACCTGTCAGCCTACGCGCTCGTTCTGGTGCCGGGTCTGATGACGCTTCCGAATAATCTCGAGGCTGCCATCAGGGCATCCGGGGGCCGCGTCGTCCTCGGCCCCCGCTTCAATACGCGCACACCGGATTTCCGGATAACCGACCCGCTGCCCCCGGCCACCGACCTGATCGGCAGCCGGGTCACACTGACCGAAAGCCTCCCGCCGGAGACACGCATCGAGGTGCAGGGTGGTGGCGCCCTGATCCGCTGGCGGGAACATCTGGCGGGGGCGGCGCGCACGGCCCTCGAAGCGTCTGACGGGAAACCGGTGCTCGCAGGCGATCGCGTGCAATATCTCGCGGGCTGGCCCGACGACCGGCTCTGGGACCGGCTTGTCGCGGACTGGCTCGACGCGGCGGGGGTCGACCGCCTCGACCTCGACGCGGGACTCCGTGTGCGCGACACCGGCACGCATCGCTTCGTGTTCAATTACGGCGACAAGCCCGCCTTCTTCGAGGAGACCGGGATCGGCCCCGGTGGTGTCCACTGGCGCCCCCTGGCGTGACCCGGGCCTGAGGCTTCAACCAGCTTCGCTGTCGGGCATCAGCAGCTTCCGGAAAGACCGGGGGCGATCGAGGGAAAGCCGCCCTCGTCCCCGTGATCGAGCGTCGGCCAGTACGGGTGCTGGTGGTTCTTCAGGCGTTTCAGGGTGCGTGGATTGACAGATGCGTTCGGCACGGTCGACTGCACAAAAGCCGTCGGCCCCCTCGACCGCGACCGAGGCCAGGAAATGCGGACCCTTCATTTTGCCTCGTCGAGCCACTTGCGAAAACGGCGTTGACGCAGTTCTTCGGTGTTCGCGTACCAACTGCTATCCCGAACGAGCGCGCGGCCTCCGTGCTGCGGGGCGTTCGGCAGGTAGGCGCGCATCGGCACGCCGGTGTCCGGGTTGATCCCGATCCGGTTGAATGCGGACCGACGTGTCGGGCCGTAGGGGATTTGCGTGGCGAGGCGCGCCATGCTGGTCGGGGTCGCGGCATGGACGACGAACGCGCGGGCGGCATCGGGCACATCGGTGGTCGCGGCAATGGCCCAGACCTCGATTCCGATGATGCGGCCATCCCAGACGATATCAATCGGCGCTCCGTCTCGCTGCGTCACGTCGAAGAACCTGCCATTGAAGCCCGCCGCCATGACCGCCGTGCCGTTGGACAGCATCTCCGCAGGCTCCGCCGGGTCCTGCCACCAGACGATATCTTCGCGGATGGCTTCGAGCCGTCGGAATGCCAGCCTCAGCCCGCGGTCCGTGCTGAGCAGGCCATACACCTGTTCCGGAGGCACGCCTTCGGCCAGAAGCGCCCACTCGAGAATACCATCCGGACTGCGCTGAATGGCGCGCGGGCCGGGGAACCGGGTCGTGTCGAAGAAGTCCTCGATACGGGTGGGCTTGATCCCCGCGAACGCGCGGTCGTCGAAAGCCATGACGCGGGCGTAGGCATTTTGCGGCACGGCGCAGCGGTCGGGCTCGTAAGGGGTGAAATCCTCCAGCGCCCCGGAGGAGAACAGCGTGTCCGGCTCGATCGGAAGCAACAGGCCGCGAGCGCAGGCGACGCGCGCCTGGTCGGCCAGCATGTCGATCACATCCCAGCCTTCGACGGGCCCGCGTTCTGCCAGGGCCGTCCAGGTTCCGTCGTACACCGCAACCTCGATGGCGAGGCCCGTTTCGTCAGCGAAGGGGCCGATCACGGCCTTCCGTTGCGCCTCTTCATAGGCGCCGCCCCACGTCACGATGGTCAGATCCTCTGCCGCGGCATGGGTCGGGGCCGCGAAGAGCAAACAGGCCAGCAGGAGGTCAGATCGACGCATTCTCTTCCTTCCGCAATCGGGCCGCTTCATCGAGCCAGACCGAAACAAGATCCGCTTCCGACACGGCTCCGAGGTACTGCCCGCTCTCGCGAGAGACGACCGGCACCGCGTCGCCGACGAAACCGCGCAGCCGCTCCATCGCTTCGGCGAGGTTGGTGTTGTCGTCAAAGACGAGCCGGGGCGGGGCGATGCCCGGCTCCAGACGTGGAAGGCCGCGATGCGCGCCGGGGGAGAAAATGCCCGACAGCCTTCCTGCGGGGTCCAGGACGAAGGCCTCGCGCCAGCCCTTTTCGCGGAGTCGATCGGCCACGGCATCGGGCCTGTCATCGGCGGTCGCGGTCACCGTTTCGGTTTGAAGATGATCGACAACCTTGAGCGCCGCGAGATGCGCACGATCCCGCCCCAGCGAAAAATCGATGCCGCGGCGGGCAAGCTGCACGTCGAACAGGGACCGGCCGAACACGTGATGGGAGACAAGGCTGGAGAATACGACCGCAACCATGGCGGCGATGCTCACATCGTAGTTTCTGGTCAGTTCGAACACGATCAGGATGCAGGTCAGCGGCGCCCCGATCACGGCACTGGCAAATGCCATCATGCCGCTGATCGCGTAGATCGCCGCGCCGGAGGTGGGCATCCCCGCAACGCCCGACGCCAGGGTCCAGAAGAATACCCCGATCAGGCTCCCGATCAGAAGAGACGGGCTGAATGCACCCCCCGAGAAACCTGCCCCGATACAAAGCGCGGTCAGAACTGTCTTGGCGAAGATCAGGACAATCACTTCGCCCAGTCCGAACGCGCCGTCGATCGTGGCAAAACGCAGGGTCGAGGTGCCGATGCCAAGGACATCCGGCAAGGCAAGCGCCGTCAGACCGACCGCGAGCCCGGCCATCGCGGTGCGCAGTTCGGACCACCTGACGCGACGTGCCAGCGCCGGTCCGATTGCCAGGAGCAGCCGCATGAAGACGATGGCGGCAGGCGCCACCAGAAGGCCCAGCAGGGCGACGAGGGCGAATTCGTAGCCATGCTCAACGCCGGGGAACGTGATCCGGAACAGGGCGGGTCGTTCGAAAACCACATTCGCGATGACATAGCCGGTCACCGACGCCACCGTCACCGGTGCGAAGGCCCGGGTGGCGTAGTGGCGCAAGACGACCTCGTGGGCGAACAGGACACCTGCAATCGGCGCGTTGAAGGCGGTCGAAATCGCCGCCGCGACACCGCAACTCGCCGCGATGCTGGCAAGGTTGGGCACGCCGAGGCGCAACCGATGCGCGAAACTGCCAAACATCGCGCCGAGATAGACCATCGGTCCGTACTGGCCGACCGACGCCCCGGCGCCCAGCGACAGGGCGGCGGTACCCGTCGAGATCAGCCCGCTGCGAAGATCCGGAAGCGGCCTGTGGAACTGGACCGCCTCGATCACGTCCGGCGGGCCGAGCGGCCGGCCGGCGGGCGACAGATGCCGGTGGATCAGCCCGACGATCAATCCGCCGAGCGTCGGCACGAGAACCGTCGTGAGGGCCACCAGCCATGGCATGCTTTCCCATTGCACCCGCGCCTTGGGCGCGACCAGCAATTCCGTGTTCAGGAATGAAACCGTCTCCACGAGTGCAATGGCAGCCAGTGAGGCCGCACTCCCGACGGCGAGCGCAACGCCGGTCAAGACAAGCATTCGCAGATACGGAGGAGCCGGATCGCATTTCGTTCCGAGGGTCATATGCGATGATCATCGGCCGGATGAACGTATGACGCAATGGCCCCGACCAGCGCGACGGGGACAGGCATTCCTGTTGTCGCCCCAGCCCGGTCGAGACCGCTCCTACCGGCCCACACAGGCGGGTGCATCCTCGCGTGCTGCGTGGACGCGGCATGCGGAAGTGAGGGCGGCGAGCGGCGGATGCGTCTTGCTGCACGCCGCCAGCGTCCTCTAACCGAAGCAGATGCCCGGGCATGCCGCAGCACCCTCGCCCGTTGATCAACCTTGAACGGCTTGGCGCAATGACTTTTCAATCTCACCGCCGCACCAGGCGCTGCCGAAGCGCATGCGGCTTTCCTCGGCCTGCGCGGCAAGCGCCCCTTGCGACCGGGCCTGTTGCGTGAGCCTCGCCACACTCGGCGCCTCTGCGCCGAGAAGAGGGCGAAGCTGTTGCAGTCGCTCCGTCATCGTCCCCCAGAGGGTCGCGGTCGCGACATATCCCAGGTCGCCCCGGTTTGCGGAAAGACGGTTCTGCTCCGCCGTCGCCTCCCAGATCGTCATCCACCGGCGCAGGCGCGGAAGATAGTCGGCCCATTTTGCCGCTGTCCACATCGCCTTGCCGCCGTCGAGGGTCATCTCGTCCAGGATGTCGTTGGCGTCGTTGACGAGTTTCACCGCCAGCGCCTTCGGATGCGGCTCGCGCGGCATCAGGTCGAACCGCTCGCCGAGCCAGAGGCAGATCGCCGGCATTTCGGCCATTGCCTCGCCGGACGCGTTGTCCACCAGCATGGGCGGCGCCATGTGGGGGACGGGCTGATCGCGCGGGTCCATCTTCATCATCGCACTGACCGCATCGCTGTCGGGCTCGTCGACTGTTGCCCCGGCTTGGGCGAGGAGTGCACGGACGAACTCGCCGCGAAACGGAACCGGCCAGTAATAGAGGGTGAAGTCTGACATGATCGACGGTCCTTTCTTGAGAACGACCGAACGGGCTGGCATTCGGCCGACGATAGGGGAGCAGAGTGACGGATGCTCTGGAAACGCCTCGGAAGCGACTTTCGCTCCAAGACACTCGCGGTCCGGTTCCGGACCAGATCCAGCACTTCGGCAGGATGCTCGGAAAACGGCACCGTCAATAACCCGGGTCACGTCAGACCTGCCAGCGCCGCGAACGCCAAGCTCTTGACCGGTGCAGCGGCCGGTTTGGGCTCGGAGCGAGCTGCGCGGCACTGCTGCAGACGGATGCGCGGGGCCCGCCGGATGCCTGCAGTGTAGACGGCCCACCGCGATGTCGCAGAGCTCGCGGGCCGACAGGAGATGGCGGGTGCCGAGGCCCTTCCTGATCTCCCTGCCCAGCGGCTTTCCGTCCCATGGGTTCGGAACACCCACGAGTTCGGGCGGCGTGATCATCCTGAACGCCAAGCTCTTGCCGTGGCCGCGAGGCTCAACGAGGCCGCGCATGTCTTCTTGCTCGGTCTTCCCGTGATCTATTCCGGACAACAAGCTCTTTAGACTTCGAGAAGAAAGTCTTGCGATAACAATATGTTAAATGGATGGCGGAGACGAAGGGATTCGAACCCTCGAGACGGTTTCCCGCCTACTCCCTTAGCAGGGGAGCGCCTTCGACCACTCGGCCACGTCTCCGCCGACGGTCCTATCGTCCCGCACATGGGCGACACAAGGGAAAAGTCGGGCCGGGCGGGTTACTCCGGGGGGGTGAACGCTTCCATCAGGGAGGGCACGACGCTCACGCTGTCGGGCAGCTCGAGGTCGAGCAGCATTCGACGCGGGCCCGTATTGGCATTCTGCGGCCCGGTGAAGAGTTGCAGTCTGTCGGGTCTCAGGTTCGCGCTGAGTTCGATGTAATTGCTGCTCTGAGTGCGGTGGCTGCCCTGCACGAGTTCGGCGTCCAGTCGGAACTCCAGCTCGGTGTTCGGGGCCGCTGCGGTGAGCCGGGCGGCCGTTTCGGCATCGACGGGGAGTTCCGCGAGCGCCGGCACCAGATCGACGCGGAAGCCGCCGCTGATCTGGAGGGTGGCGAAGCGGAGGCCCTGCAACCTGAGCGAGGTGACCGGGAGAACCTCGCGAACGGGGTCGTAGGTGCCGATGCGCAGGGTGCCGGCAAGCCGCATCGTGCGGTCCGGCGAGGCCGCGTCGATGGTCGCCAGCGCGGTCGCGCGGCGGGTCTCGGCGCTTTCCCCGGTCTGGTTGTAATCGTTGACCGCGAAGACGCCGGCCAGCCCCTCGGCCGCCGCGGCGCCGCCATTTACCCCGTCGATCACCCGGACCGCGTCTTCGCCCGACGACAGGGTGCGGTTGAGGGCCGCCGCGGCAATGTCGGCCTCGGCCTGGGCGGCGGCGAGGTCGGGGGTGAAGTCGTAGAGCACCTGACTGAGGCCCTTGTCGGCAAAAAGCGCCACCTGTGTGACGGTGGTATTCGTCGCGAGAGGCTGACCGCCATGGTAGTCCGAAAGGCTGCGGGGCATCACCGGATCGATCTCGGCGAAGATCGCGAGATAGAGCGTGGGGTCATTGCGGTTGCGAAGATAGGCGTCGAGCTGGCGGGCCTGCTCCTGGGTGGCGCCGAGCCGTTCCGGCAGGACGACATTCGAAAAGGCGTTCTGAATCCTCGCGTTCTTCCAGGCGACGGCGCGGTGGCTGCGCGCGCCCTCCACGTTGGGCAGGGGAAAGCTGCCGGTGTTGAAGTCGTATT
Source organism: uncultured Rhodobacterales bacterium (assembly GCA_964588375.1). Lineage (GTDB taxonomy): Bacteria > Pseudomonadota > Alphaproteobacteria > Rhodobacterales > Rhodobacteraceae > JASJAR01. The sequence continues at coordinate 16,726 of CAZPPH010000019.1, forward strand.
CCCCGAGCCGCAGTGTCACGGCATTGTAGACGAGGATCGGTCCGGTCTGGCGGCGCTGGTCGAGCCCACCCCTGAGCTGGGTCCGGATGCGCTCGGCGATGTCGCGGCGCTCGAAGACGGACATCTCACGGGGCTGGCGGTTCGCAAGCGGCCCCAGCACCTGAAGATATTCGGGCTGTGTGGCCATCTGGGCGAGAAGCTCGATGGCGTGGCTATCGTTGTTCAGGATGGCGGGGTTCTCCGCATACATGCGTGCGGCGAGGACACGGGGCCAGATTTCGGACCGGTCGAGGGCGACGTGGCCCCGAACGGTTGCCACCGAACCGAAGATCGAGGTGAAGCTGGCGAAATCGAGGCCAGGGGCGACCTCGGGGCGCTCCGGCGTCACCGCGTCCTCCACGGCGGCCACCGGCTCGGCTTGAGGCTCGGGGTCCGGGGCGGCGACCGTCGCGGGGGCCGGCGACGGGCCCGGCTCGACCGGCCCGTCTAGGCGCCAGTCGTCATCGCGGGTGACTTCGAAGCTGAAGGCGATGCCGCGCTGCTCGCCCCGGATTGTGATCCGGTCGATATCCTGGCAGGAGGCCGCGAGGCCGGAGGCCATCTGTGCAACGAGAGTGTCGAGGGCACCGCGATCTTCCGCGAAAAGCGCAGCGCCGGCGTTCTCCAGGATGAACTCGGGCGGGCGGTCGCAATCCACCGTGGCGGGGGCGGAGATGATCATGTCGCCGTCGCGCAGCTCGATGCGTTCCGCGGCCGCACCGTCCGCGACAAGGGCCGCCGCCGCCGCAGTCCAGACCAACGACCCTTTTCGAAACATTTGCGATCCTCGAACCGTTCCCACCCCGGAGCAGACTGGCATCTGCCAGCCGTCTGTCAAGCGCTGGCGCATCTGCTCTGCGGCGGGGCGGTGCCGAGGCGGAGGAGCGCCGCGCCGGCGGTGATCTCGTCGCCTTCCTCCATGCGGATGGCTCTGAAGGCGCCGCGCGCCTCGAAGCAGCGACCACGGAGACCTGCGCCAGCAGTTCGTGACCGCGCCCGGCTGCGCTGCTACGGGGGCATCCCGGCCCGGCTCTCCAAGCGGATCCGGCATGGCGATGTGGAGGACACGGGTTTTCGCACAACGGTCCCGCTGGCGCTCTTCGGGCAGGGTCCTGCCTTCGTCAGAATCCGCGCGGGGACGGACTTCCCGGAGATGCGGGCCGATCTGCGCGAGATCGTGGGCCGGGTCACCGCGCCGCTTGCCGCCACGGCGCCCTCGGCTGTCAGCGGCGCAGCCCGATGACCTCGCCCCAGGTGGTGATGGCGCGGTTGGTCACGATATCGACCACTTCGCTGTCGAAGGCGCGTGCGGACGGGCTTGCGCGGTAAGCGTCGAAATCTCCCGCCCGGTCGAAAACCTGCACAAGCGTCACCTTGCCCGGCCGCGACGGGTCGCCGAGTATGTCCGCCCTCAGAAGCCCGGTGTCGCCGGCGAGGGTCTCGCGGGCATGCGCCTCGAGCGCGCGCATGAAGGCGGGCTGCTGGCCGAGGCGTATCGAGTAGGTCACGGTGACCGCGAACATCAGCCCGCCTCGCTGTCGAGCCAGATCGTCACCGGCCCGTCGTTGACAAGCTCCACTTCCATGTCGGCCCCGAAACGGCCCGTGGCCACCGGCACCCCGGTGGCCTGGAGCGCGGCGGCGAAGGCGAGATAGAGCCGTTCGCCATCGGCGGGCGGGGCGGCGGCAGAGAAGCCCGGTCGATTGCCGCGTGAGGTGTCGGCGGCAAGCGTGAACTGGCTGACCACCAGCGCCGCGCCGCCGGTATCGCGCACGGAGCGGTTCATGCGCCCTTCGTCGTCGCGGAATATGCGCAGTTTCCCGACCTTGGCGGCCATCGCTTCGGCGGTGCGCGCGTCGTCGTCCGCCATCGCGCAGACAAGGACCAGGAGGCCGGGGCCGATCTCGCCGATGACCGCGCCCGAAACCGTGACTTTCGCCCGCGTCACACGCTGTATCAGGGCGCGCATGCGCTCACATCTCTTCGAGCCAGGGCGGGTTGGCCCCGGCGCGTGAGACGGTGATGGCGGCCGCCTTCGCGCCGTGCCGCAGCCCCGCGGCCACTGTGGCGTGATCGATCTCTCCGATGAGGTCTTTCGTCAGATAGCCCGACGCATAGAGTGCCGCGAGAAAGCCCGCATTGAACGTGTCGCCGGCGCCCACGGTGTCGACCACCTCGACCTTCTCGGCTCCTACCCGGATCGTGCCGTTGGCGCAGTAGCCCAACGCGCCGTCGGCGCCCTCGGTGACGCAGACGACGGAGACGCCGTCCGTCATGAGTGCCCGGGCGTGGTCGGCCGGGGTGCCGGCGCCGAGAAGCCATGTCATGTCCTCGTCGGAGAGCTTGACGATGTCGGCCATCGCCATCATCCGCCGGATTCGCGCCCGGTAAGCTTCGGCGTCGGTCACGAAACCGGGGCGGATATTGGGATCGATCATGAGCGCCCGGGTGGGGGCCAGGCGCTCCATCAGCGCCTCGTAGGCGGTCGCGCAGGGCTCGGCGACCAGCGAGATGCCTCCGAAAAAGGCGGCCTCGACGTTGTCGGGCAGGTCGGGCATGTCCTCTGGCGTCAGCATCCGTCCGGCGGTGTTCTCGTCGTAGAACGCATAGCTGGCCTGACCGTCGACGAGGCGAACGAACGCCAGCGTGGTCGGGCGGTCGACGCGGATCGAATGGCCGGTATCGACGTCGGACTCCTCAAGGGCATCGGTCAGCAGCTGGCCCAGGAAGTCGGTCGACAGCCCCGAGACGAACCCCGTCGGCGCCCCGAGACGGCCGAGCGCGATGGCGGTGTTGAACACGGCCCCGCCCGGATATGGCGCGAAGGCGGTCTCGCCGGCGGCTGTGGTTCGCGGAAGCATGTCGATCAGGGCTTCCCCCGCGCAGACGATCATCGAAGCGTTTCCTCCAGACTCGGTCAGGCATCATTAGGCGGGGCGGGAACAACGGGCAATGCCCGCGTGTTGGAGCGCAGGGCCGGCTCCCCGTCCGCCCCGGCATTTATTGCAATCATCGTGCGAAGGAGGGCAACGATATGGTTGAAAAGTCCGAAACCGGCCAATTCTGGCCGTCGCTCCATGACCCGTTTCAGCGGATCGGCGCGCGCATGGCGGACTGGCTCACCCCGGCCTCCGAGGCGTCGGTTCAGGATGACGCCTACCGCATCGCGATCGAACTGCCCGGCGTCGCGGAGGAAGATATCGACGTGAGCGTCCACGACGGTGTCGTCCGGGTCCGCGGCGAGAAGAAGACTTCGCACGAGGAAGAGGGCGAGACCTGGTATTTCTCCGAGCGTCAGTTCGGCAGCTTTTCGCGCTCTTTCCGGGTGCCGCCGGATGCCGATCAGGACGCGGTGGAGGCCACGCTTGATGACGGAGTGCTGACGCTTGTGCTGCCGAAGCGTTCGGAGCCCGAAACGAGCGCGAGGTCGGTGAAGGTCGCGAAGGGCAAGGGGAAGTCGAAAGGCAAGCGCGGCGGCCCGGACAAGAGCGAGGACAAGGGGAAGTCGGGTGCCGGTCAGGCCACCTAGCCCTGGTTCTGGGCCAGGAAGTAGCCGATGGCGGCGGCGGCGATAAGTCCCGCGATGACAGCAAGCGCGATCTTGATCGCCGACCATGGCCGCTCGCCCGAAACCATTCCCGTGCGCCCGTTGACCGCGAAGCGGTAGGCACGGCCCCTGTAGCGGTAGGCCGCGATCCAGACCGGCAGGAGGATGTGCTTGAAGGTCACGTCCGAGACCGTCGTGTCGATGGCTTGGACGCGCTGGCGGTCGCCGCCGATGTCCATCTTCACGTCGCGCAGGATCACCCGGTCCATGAGTTCGCGAGCCTCGACGAAAGCCGCCTCGAGATCGACCGAGTAGGCCTCGGCGCGGAATCCGGCGAGATAGACCGGCTGGTAGGGCTCGAGTTCGGCGAGATCCCATTTGCCGAGCGCGGGGCGGAAGCGGTCCGGCAGGGAGGTCGAGGCGGTCACCAGAACGTCGTCGAAGAACCGCGCGACCCGGCCCGAGGCCGGCCGCCAGCGAACCTTGGTGACGGTGATTGTCTGGCGCTTGCCGTCGCGTGTGACGGTGCGGCTGTCGCGGTATTCGGTGCCGCGCTGACCGCTGTAGGTCGAGCGCGTGTCGGCGTCGAATGTCCAGTAGGGCATATAGACGCCCGACATCTTTCGCCCCTTTCGCGCGTATTGCTGGAGCCCGTTGGGTGCGAACCACAGGTTGCCGAGCCAGTCGTTCATGGCGCTTCGCGCATCGTCCTCGGTGAGCTGGAAGGGCAGGACGGCCTTCGGCTTGATGTGGCGGCTGGAGCCGGTGTCGGTGACCACGGGCGTCGCGCAGAACGGGCATTCGGCGGCGTGGACGTTGGGGTCGAACTCCACCGTGGCGCCGCAACTCCGGCAGGAGACGACGCGGGTCTCCTCCATGTCCTCGTCGGCCAGCGCCTTCTTCAGCCCGCGCTCGAAATCGATCTCGGCGACCGCGGCGGCGCGGGTCCAGGGTGAGCCGGTGATCGTTTCGGTGTTGCCGCAATGGTCACAGACCAGACTGTCGGATCCCGGCTCGTAGCGCAGGTCGGACCCGCAGGCGTCACAGGGGAACTTGTGGGTTTCGGTAGCCGGGGCGGATGTGTCGGTCATGGGCTGGGGTGTGCAACCGGGGGTCTGCAGAACGTATGGCAAGACGTATGGCAGGCGTCTGGCCGGGACGCCAGCCGCGTCCGCACCGCGATGGCGCCGCGTGAATGGCAGTGGCATCGGGGCCCCTGCCGTTTGGCGGGTATTCCGGCGCGCGCGTGGCGGGGATGTTGCATTGCCGGGCGAGGCCCGTGGTCGGGCCCGGGGCGCGATTGCGTGGCCCTCGCGGGGTGCATTGCGCCGGTCGCAGGATTGGCGCAGGTGCATTGCCGGGCGCGGCACCGCGGTCGCGCCCGGGCGCCGACGCTTTTGCATTGTCGCCCCGGGGGGCGTTGCGCCGGTTCCGGAACCTCCCGGACCTGAGGCGGGCGGGCGGATTTGCGGAACGCCTGTCCCGCACAGGATCCGGGGCTTTCCGGACCGACCCGGCACGCGGAGCCCTCGGTCGGGCTGCGAGACGCGGTCAGAGCAGCAGGGGCTCGAGGTCGTCCTCGTCCTCCGGAGCATCGAGCGGCTGGGTGTCGCCTTCCTCCACCGGCGGCAGGGACGGCAGCACGGCGGCATCCTCGGTGCCGCCCCCGGGCACGAGCGTGGCGCTGGCGACGAGGCTCAGCGGGCCGCCCTCGTCGACGATGTCGAGCTTGACGTTCTCGTCGCCGATGGTGACGAGCGTCTCCTGCGGCGCGTCGAGGTCGCCGCCCTCGAAGCGGACCCGGTAGGTGCCCGACGGCAGCGCGAGGGTGTAGCCGCCGGCCTCCCATGTCGAGGTGGCGTAGACGTTCTCGGGGTTCGCATCGTCGGTGGCGGTGATGCGCACGCCGCCCTGGCCCTCGCCCATGTCGTAGAAATCGTCGCCGTCGGAATCCTCGATCACGACGCCGGTGAGGTAGGTCTCGGGTCCGGCGGAGAATTTCTCGGTGACGAAGGTCGAGCCGGCGTAGCCCTCCCAGTTGCCGTAATCGTAGCCGGTGCCGATCTCGGTCCAGTTCTCGCTCAGCATGTTGCGCTGGTGGCCGTCGCTCTCCCAGAGACCCTCGTGGAGCGCCTCGGCGCGGGCCTGCTCGTCGAAATCCGTCCAGCTCGAGCCGATCACCGCGATATTCTCGCCGACCTGGGACGTGTCGTGGCCGGCTTCGACGGCGCGGGCGCCGGGCGACTGGCCGTCGGGGTTCTGGTGGTCGAAGAAGTTGCGGTCGTCCATGTCGGCCGAATGGGCGCGGGCGGCGTCGGAAAGCTCGTGGATGACCGCGAGCGCCTCCTTGGGGCCCGGGTTGATGCCCGGGGCGAGCCCCTCGTTCAGCCTGTTCACCTCGTCCGTGGGGTCGAGCCGGGCGCGGTTGACGAGCTCGACGATGAGCTGTTCCTCCGCCGAGAGCCCGTTCCAGTCGAGGTCGTAGGCGCTGTCGGGCATGTCGGATGTGTCCTCGGCCGGCGGCAGGGTCGCGGCCGGTTGAGGGTCGACCTCCGGGGTGTCGTCGTCCTCGTCGTCGGGGGGGGCGCCTGCCGGCGCGGCGGTTGCCCCGCCACCGGCGAAGGCGAGTGCCGCTCCGCCGAAGAGAAGTGCCATGAGGGCGGCGAGCATGGGCCCGGCTCCTTCGTTTCCGAACCGCCCCTGCGCTGCCGCGCCCTGCCATGTCGAAGAGACAAGGGGCCGGCGAGCGCGGACCGCTCCGCACCATGCCCCCACCTGCGTGCTAGCAACCTTTCGTTAACCCGATCAATCGCCTTGGCGGAAACAGTGTTTTGCCGATTGCGATCTGCCGACAGCCAGCGCGACCGGCCATCCCTTCTCTCCCGTTCGACCGGACGCCGTCAGGCCCCCGGCGGCGGGGGCGGGGGCAGGATCGTGAAGAGCTGGGCGAGTTCGGCGACCTCGTCGGCAGTCTTCCAGCCGTCCTGTCCGGGCGTCCAGACGTGGGTGTCACGGGTCAGCTTGCCGTCGCTTGCCATCTTGCCGAGGTCGGCCTTGGAAAATGGCCCCGATGTCTGGCCGCTCTTCGCGATGTGCCAGACATGCTCCACCGGGGGCGGCGGCGGGGCAACGGTCTGGTGCTGCCTGCCCGGAGCGGCGGGCTGCCCGCCCATCATCATGCCGCCCATCTGAAGTCCCAGCCCCGCGCCGAGCCCGGTGCCCATCGCATCGCCGGCCGCGCCGCCTTTCGACATCGCCTCTGCGGCCTTCCATTTCAGGTGCTCGTCGAGATTGCCCGCGATGCCCCGCGACGTGCGCTCGTCGAGGGCCTTTTCCACCGCCGACGGCAGCGAGATGTTCTCGATGTAGAGCTCGGGCAGGGTCAGCCCGTAGGCGGCGATCACCGGGTCGATGGCTTCGGCCACCAGCTTGCCGACATCACCGGTGTTCGCGGCCATGTCGAGAACGGGGATGCCCGACTGCGCGATGGCGCGGGAAAACTCCTGCACGATGATGTTGCGGATCTGGAAGGTCACCTCGTCGGAGGTGAATTCGCCGTCGGTGCCGACGATCTCGACGAGGAATTTCGCGGGGTCTGCGACCTTCACGGTGTAGGTCCCGAAGGCCCGCAGGCGGATCGGTCCGAACTCGGGGTCGCGCATCATCACCGGGTTCTTCGTGCCCCACTTGTTGTTGGTGAACCGGTTGGTCGAGACGAAGTAGATCTCGGACTTGAAGGGCGACCGGAAACCGTGGTCCCAGTGGTTGAGGGTGGTCAGGACCGGCATGTTGTTGGTTTCGAGCATGTAGAGGCCCGGCGTGAAGACGTCCGCCAGCTGCCCCTCGTGGACGAAGACGGCCGCCTGGCCCTCGCGCACGGTGAGCTTGGCGCCGTACTTGATGGCGTGACCTTCGCGCTCGAACCGCCAGACCATCGTGTCGCGGGTATCGTCCGTCCAGTGGATGACGTCGATGAATTCGCCTTTGAGGAAATCGAAAATGCCCATGGGTGCGAGTCCTTGAGGAATGCGTTGTGGCGAAGTTAGGCG
>CAZPPH010000019.1:24460-31671 GCA_964588375.1 uncultured Rhodobacterales bacterium
CGAAAATGCCCATGGGTGCGAGTCCTTGAGGAATGCGTTGTGGCGAAGTTAGGCGTCTCCGGCGCGCGGCGCAATTGCGCTGGACGCCCGCGAGCAGCCGCCCGCCCCGGAACCCATCCGGGGCCTCGGGCGCCGGGGCGCGCGGCCCCGGCTCTGGACGGGAAGGGCTCGGGCCCGGGAAGGATCGTGAACGTGTTGGGCTGGCCTGCGGGGGACGGGCTCGGCCGGTGGCTTCAGCCCGCCTCGGGCAACGCGCGGCCGGCCTCGACGATGGTCGCGCGGGGCAGGCGGAAGGCGTTGGCCGCGAGGAACACCGACAGCGCCTCGGGGTCCGTCTCGCCTGCCTCGCGCAGAAGCGCGGCGAGGGGCGTCTGAACCTCGGCGCGGTGGTCGTCGGCGAGGGTGTCGGCGCGGCGGAAGAGCTCGTCGGTGCGGCCCTCGTCGAGCGCGACGCTGGCGGCGGCGAGGACGGCGGCGGCGGTCACCTCCGGGCTCACAGCAGGCGGGCGAGGGCAAGGGCGAGGCCGCCGCCGAGAGCGGTGTAGAGGGCGGCGACAGCGAGGGTCTGGCGGAGAATTTCGCCCTCCTTGTGGACAAGACCCACGGTGGCGGAGCCCGCGATGATGTTGTGGGGGGCGATGACGTTGCCGATGGCCGAACCGAAACCCTGCGCGGCGGCAAGCGCGGCTTTCGGCAGGTCGAGGGCATCCGCCGTGGCGGTCTGGAGCTCCGTGAAGAGAATGTTCGAGGCCGTGGCCGAACCGGTCACGAAGGTGCCCGCGACGCCGAGGAGCGGGGCGGCCAGCGGCCAGGCGGTTCCCATGGCGGCGGCAGCATCGGCCAGCGCGGTCACGAGGCCGCCGTGCACCATGACGCGGGAGAGGGCGAGCATCGCGAGGAGCGCCAGTGCCACGGGAAGGAGCCGCTCGAGGGCGGGGCCGAGGGCGTCGCGCGCGGGGCCGAGCCGGCCGGTGAGCGCCGCGCCGATGCCGAGCCCGGCGAGAAGAAGCGTGCCGGGGTGGTAGAGCGGTTCGAACCGTCCCTCGAAGCCCCCCGAAAGCTCCCAGGCGATGGCCGGGGCGCGGACCGCCTCGGTGAGCGGGCCGACGAGGCGGGTGACGAGCACGAGGGCGAGGATCAACAGATAGGGCATCAGGTCGGGCAGGAGCGCGCGGAGGTCGGGGGGGCGCCCTTGCTCGGCGCGCAGGAGAAGCCAGACGAAGACTGCCCCGCCGATGAACGCCCCGCCGAGGGAGGGAAGCTCCGGCCCGATCGTCCAGGCGATCGCGAGGGAGGGGACGAAGAAGCACACCGCCGCGAGCGCGCCCCAGCGCAGGTCGCGGGCGGTAAGCGCGCCGTCGCCGGCGAGCCGGAGGGTGGCGAGGAGGAGAATCGGCCCGAGAATCGCATGCATCGTCGCGACCGGGCCCGAGATGGCCGTTGGCGAGAGATCGGTGAGATCGACCTGCACGAGTGTCGGCGTGCCCACCGCGCCGAAGGAGACCCCGGCGGCGTGCCCGAGAAGTGCTATGGCGACGGCGCGGACGGGCGGATAGCCCAAGCCCGCGAGCAAGGGGGCAGCGAGCGCCACGGGTGTGCCGAAGCCCGCCGCGCCCTCGATGAAGAGCCCGAAGAACCAGGCGATGAGAATCGCCTGCAAGCGCCGGTCGGAGGTGAGCCCGGTCAGAGCATCGCGGATGCGGCCGATCGCCCCGGTACGGGACTGGTATTCGTAAAGCGCGAGGGCGGGAAAGATGATCCAGAGTATCGTCAGGGCCGAAAATCCGGCCTCGGCGGCAGTGCCCGTGAGAGCCGGGACGAGGTCGCTGTCGAAGCCGAATCCGGGTGCGGACAGGGCGAGGATGAGCGCGATAGCCAGGCCGATGGCGCCCGCCGCCGCCGCCGACATCCCGCCCGCGCCCATGGCGAGAAGGACAAGGAGCAGCGGAAGCGCGGCGAGGGCGGGGGTCATGTCAGAACCCGCCGGGTCCGTCTCCGGTGATCTCGGCGGCGATCTCCTCGACGATGGGGGCAGACTCGTCGCCGGTCATGCCGGGGTCCAGCCGCTCGTCGTAGAGAATGGCGAGCATCGCCTCGTCCTGGGAGGTCAGAAGCGCGAATTCCTCGTCGTCGTTGAAGATCGAGGGTCTGGCGAGGGGGCTGTCGTTCGAAAGACCCAGCCCCTGCGCGATTTCCTCGTGAAGACAGGAGAGGCGCAGAAGGTCGGGGTGCTCGCCGCGAATCACGGCGACCGCGCGGGTATAGACGCCGTCGCCCCTGGGAGTGACGGCCAGGACGAGACAGTAGCTCGTGCGAGGCAGGGCGGTGATGGTATTCACCGCGCTGTCGGTAATCGAGGGGACAAGCTCGCGCAGGCGTGGCTCGAGCGCGCGGCGCTCGTCCTCGTTGACGATGAGGATGTGGAAATTCCCGCCTCCCTCGACCGCGCGGATCGGGTGACCGGTTGCGACGGCAAGCCGGCGGGCGAGGGTGCGGACCGCGTCGGTGTCCTTCAGCTGCTTCACCGGCGAGACGGTTTCGCCGAACTCGACTTCGAGGCGGACGGGCGTTTCCCAGCGATGAATGCGGCTCTCGGTCTGGCGCTGCACGATCTGCTCGCCGAGGGTGTTGTATTCCTCGAACGTGGCGATCCGCAGGAAGTTCCGGGTGAGGTCCTCGGCATCCCACGGCGTATCGCGCCCGCCCCCGTCGGTTCTCAGAAGCCCCTGGGAGACGAGGCTGGATTCGATACGCCCGTAATAGCGCTCGAGGGCGAGGCTGTCGGCGGACCTCTGCGGCGGCTCCGGCGCGGGCGCCGGGGCCGGGGGCGGCGGCGCGAGCCGCTCGGTATAGAATGCGTCGCAGCCCGCGAGTGCCATGAGCCCAGACAAGGCGAGATATGCGCCGCGGGCCGCCATGGTCAGGACGGCACAGCCGAGCCCGCGGTGTCGCCCACCTTGTCGCCGCGCGCGCTTGCCGAGGCGAGGGTAGCCTTGAGCTCTCCCTCCATCTTCTGAAGCTCGATCTCGGCGGCCGCACGCTTGGCCTTGCCCTCGTCGGCGATTGCGAGGCTTTCCTCAATGGTGGCGATGAGCTCCTCGTTGGCTCTTTTGACCGCCTCGATGTCGAACACTCCGCGCTCCATTTCCTCGCGGATCGTCTTGTTGGCCGAGCGCAGGTTCTTGGCGTTGGCCTCGAGAAGCTCGTTCGTCAGGTCGTTGGCGTCGCGGACGGCCTCGGCGGCCTCGGACGACCGCTGGATCGTCACGGACTGTGCGAGTTGCGTCTCCCAGAGCGGGACGGTGTTGACGAGGGTCGAGTTGATCTTGGTGACGAGCGACTTGTCGTTTTCCTGCACGAGCCGGATCGAGGGCAGCGACTGCATGGTGACCTGGCGGGTGAGCTTGAGGTCGTGGACCCGCCGCTCGAGGTCGTCGCGGGCGGCGCGGAGGTCGCGCAACTCCTGCGCCCGCATCACGCCTTCCTCTTCGGGAGCGGCATTCACTTCCGCCTCCTTCGCGGGAATGTCGGTGGCGTCGAGGCGCTTCAGCTTCTCCTCGCCGGCGGCGATGTAGATCGCGAGTTCGTCGTAGAACGCGAGGGTCTTCTCGTAGAGCATGTCGAGCGACTTGATGTCCTTCAGAAGCGTGTGCTCGTGGTGGAGAAGGTTGTCGGTGATCTTGTCGATCTGGCCCTGCACCTCCTCGAACTTCGCGACGAAATTCGCCATCGGCGCGGCGCGGCCCATGAGCCGCTCCCACCAGCTTCGCTTGCGGCGCACGTCGAGCTCGTCGACGGAAAATCCCCGGATCGTGCTGACGATGGAGCGCAGGCTGTCGCCGGCGGGCCCGACGTCCTTGTTCTTCACGCCCTGGAGCATCGACTGGGAGATTTCCTGAAGCTCCGCCTGGGCCGCCGAGCCGAAGGAGACGATGGAGCCGGTGTCGGCCATGTCGAGCTCGCCGATGCGGCGCTCGATCTCGGCGGCCGCCGGCGCCTCGGCTTCCTCGTAGGGCACGAGAGCGTGGGAGGGTTCTGGCAGGAGATGCTGCGACACTTCTTCGACCTCTGTAAGCGCGGCCTGCGCCTTCTTCCGGGTTTCGACAACGGACATGGGAGCCCCTCTTCAGTTAAATCATTGCTGTCAATTCGTGTTCCGTACGCCCTCGCGGGCCAGACGTTCGCGCAGGACCTCGATCTCGATGTCGAGGCCCGACTTGTCGTCGAGAAGAAGCCTCTCGGTGCGCTGGGCGAAGCTCTGTTCGAGGTCGTCGAGCAGAGCGAGATAATCGGCCCGGGCCTGTGCGTTTCCCGACTGCGCGTAGAGATCGGCGAAGCGGACCGTCGCGTCCTTCGCGCCCAAGAGATAGACGCCGAGATATCGGCGGGCGGCGACGAGATCGCGCGGGTCGTTCTCGACCGTGCGGAACATGCGCCGCGCGGTGGCCTGGAAGGTTTCCACCCGGCGCTCGAGCCTCGGGTCGCGGGCGCGCTTGATGGCTTCGGTCATGCCGGCGAGATGCTGCTCGGCCTCGTCCACAGCGCGGGCGACCCGGTCGGTCTGGAAGGCGTCGACGCCCTCGGCCCCCTTGTCGCGAATCGGGTCGAGCCCGAAGGAGAAGAGGTGAAGGCCCGCACCGAAGACCGCGAAAATCGCGGCTTCGACGGCACCGAAGCCGGCGATGCCGGCGACACCCAGCCCCGCGCCGGTGAGAAGCGAACCGAGGAGCTTGCGGGGGATCGCGGGGCGTCTGGCGATCTTGCGCGCCTCGAAGGCTTCCTCTGCCTTCAGCCCCTCGCGGGTGAGCCAGGCCGCGAGCATGAGAACGACCCAGGCGGCGAGATACTGGCCGAGCAGGACCGGGTCGGAAAAGAACGCCTTTATGACGAGCGGGAAGGGGACGACGAAGAGGAGGTTCGCGCGAAAGCCCGCCCTCGTGCGCCGCGCCGGGTCCACCCCGCCCGGTGCAGGCTGCCCGGATGCGCCTCCGGGGCTGTATTTGCCGCCGTAGCGCCCGGACATGTCAGGCTCCCGACCCCATGACGGAAACATAGAGCATGAGAGCGATCAGCACGAAATAGGCGACCCGCTGCATTGGCGTTGTCCTGTCTTCCACTCCAGGGCCGTCGGCGGGTCTGAGAAATGCCGAGGCGATGTAGGCCAGGAGCGCGACGAGGGCGCCGACCAGGAGGATCGCGAGGGCTAGGCGTTGCATTCGGCGTCGGGTTCCCTGTTCTTATCTTCGACCATATGGGAAGGCAGGCGGCCTTTCCATAGAGGATGGGGCAAATGCGCCCGGATCTCAGGCTTTTCGCGGCTTCCCGCCGGCGCGGCGCGGGGTGGTCTCGAGGCCGAGCTGGTCGCGCAGGACGCGGCCCTTCACTTCGGAGACCTCGCCGGGCTTCAACTCGCCGAGGCGGAAGGGGCCGTAGGAGATGCGGATGAGCCGGTTCACCGGCAGGCCGATCGCCTCCATCGCCCGGCGGATCTCGCGGTTTTTGCCCTCGCGGATGCCGACCGTCACCCAGGCGTTCGCGCCCTGCTGGCGGTCGAGGGCGACGTCCATCGGCCGGAACCGCTCGCCGTCGACGGTGAGGCCGCGGCGCAGGGGGGCGAAGGCGCTGTCCTCGGGGGTGCCGTGAATGCGGACGCGGTATTTCCTGAGCCATCCCGTGGAGGGCAGTTCGAGGCGGCGCTTGATGCCGCCGTCGTTGGTGAGAAGCAGAAGGCCCTCCGAGCCGATGTCGAGCCGGCCGATGGACATCACCCGCGGCAGGGTGTCGGGCAGGGCGTCGAACACGGTGCGGCGGCCCTTCTCGTCCTTCGCGGTGGTCACGAGGCCCTCGGGCTTGTGGTAGAGCCAGAGGCGGGGGATGTCGGCGGGCTCGACGGGCTTGCCGTCGAAGGTGATGCGGTCGGCGGGGGTGACGTTGAGCGCGGGGCTCGCGATGGTCTTGCCGTTGACGGCGACACGGCCCGCGTCGATCAGCCGCTCGGCCTCGCGGCGCGAGGCGATGCCCGCGCGGGCGAGGACCTTGGCGATGCGTTCGGGTGTGTCGGCCATGGCTGGTGCCTAGCGGCTGGCCCGGGGTAAGGAAAGGCCGGGATGGATCCTGGCCGGGAGAGGTGCCATGGCACGTGACGACAGGTTGACCGATTTCGTGGCCGAGGCGCTCGGCGCCGGGCGGTCGCGGGGCGAGATCGCGGCGGCACTCGGTGCGGCGGGCTGGTCGGAGCGCGAGATCGACGACGGCCTCGCCGCCTTCGCCGACACGCCCTTCACGCCGCCGGTGCCCGCCCCGGTTCCGGTGGTCTCGGCGCGGGACTTCTTCACCTACGCGCTCATCTTCGTGTCGCTCGGCGTGGCGGCCTGGCACCTGGTGAGCCTCGCCCACAGCCTCATCGACCGCATCTTCGAGCCGCTCGAGACCTGGCGCGCGGGCCGGATCAACTGGTCGCTTGCGGCCCTCGCCGTCTTCGGGCCGATCTACCTTTTCCTCGCCCGGCAGGCGGCGGGGAGGCTCCGGGCGGACCCCCAGCGGCACCGGTCGGCGGTGCGGCGCTGGACAGAGGCGCTCATTCTCCTGCTGACGGTGCTCGCTCTTCTCGGCACGCTCGTCGCGACGGTCTATGCCTTTCTCGAGGGCGAGGCGGACCTGCAGTTCCTGCTGAAGGCGTCGGTGGCCGCGGCGGTGGCCGGGGGCATCTTCGCGGCCTACCGGCAGTCGGATGGCTGAGCCCTTCCGCAGCCACATGGACGCGGCCCTCGGCGAGGCGCGGGCGGCGGCGGCGCGGGGAGAGGTTCCGGTCGGTGCCGTCGTGGTGCGGGACGGGTCGGTGATCGCGGCGGCGGGCAACCGGACGCGGCAGGACGCCGACCCGACCGCCCATGCCGAGATGCTTGCGCTCCGCGCGGCGGCGGCGGCGCTGGGGTCCGAAAGGCTCGCGGGCTGCGATCTCTACGTCACTCTGGAACCCTGCGCGATGTGCGCGGGGGCCATCGCCGCAGCCCGCATCGCGCGGCTCTACTACGGCGCCGAGGACCCCAAGTCGGGCGGCGTGGCGCATGGCGCGCGGGTCTTCGACCACCCCCAGGCACATCACGCGCCCGAGATCTACGGCGGCATCGGCGAGGCGGAGGCTGCGGGCCTCCTTCGCGATTTCTTCGCCGCCCGGCGCTGAGAGCCGGCGGTGCTCCGCCTCCGGCGGG
>CAZPPH010000020.1:0-15329 GCA_964588375.1 uncultured Rhodobacterales bacterium
ATCTCGCGATCTTCACGGAGTTGCGTGACATGGCGCGGGGACAACGGCTCGCGAGACCGAAAGCATGAGCTTCTTTTCCAGACCCCCGATTTCCACGGCGTATTGCAAAGCGCGGCGAAGCCGATGAGCGTGCTGCGTCGCCAAAGCCTGGCCCGGACCGCGGCAATGCCGCGTCGAGACATTCTCAGCCACCCGGAATATTTGATGCGGAGCGGCCTGCCTTCAGTCCTGGAGGTGTTCGCTCGGCGAATCTGTTCCTCGTCAGGGTGCGGTCTCGGCACATGGCGAGACGAGCCTCGTACGCGCTCACAGAATACCCGCGATTTCCGGGCGAAGTCGAGGCGCGCGCACAGAGAAGGGCCAATGCGAGGCAGACAACACGTTGACCATGAGAAATTGGAGCGGGCGATGAGATTCGAACTCACGACCCTTACCTTGGCAAGGTAATGCTCTACCCCTGAGCTACGCCCGCATCCGTTGGGTGCGAGCGATGTATCCATCCACGCGCCGGGCTGCAAGGATAAAAAACGCGCCGTCGGCGGCACTCGAGTATCGCGCCGTCAGCGCCGCGCGTTCCCGGTCCCTCCATTTTGCGGGCGCGTTCCGCGCCGGTCCTGCCGCGCGCGACGGTCGCCGGATCCGTCATTCGAATTCGATCAGCAGGTCCTTTGCGTCGATCTGCGCGCCCGGCGTGACATGCACTGCCTTGACCCGGGCGTCCCGCTCGGCGTGAAGCCCTGTCTCCATCTTCATCGCCTCGATGGTGAGCAGGAGATCGCCGGCCGTGACGTCGGTGCCAGCGACCGCGCCCACCGTTGCGACGACACCGGGCATCGGAGCGCCGAGATGCTTCTCGTTGCCGAGCTCGGCCTTCTGCCGCTGGCCTCCGCTGCCCGAGACGCTGCGGTCGGCCACGCGGATCACCCTCGGCTGGCCGTTCAGTTCGAAGAACACCCGGGCCTGCCCGTCCTCGTGGGTCTCCCCGATGGCCTGCATCCGGATCTCGAGGGTGACGCCCGGGTCGATTTCGGCGGAAATCTCCTCGCCGGCCTCCATGCCGTAGAAGAACGTCCTCGTGGGCAGGGTGCGCACCGGTCCGTAGGTCTCGTGCCGCTGGCGGTAGTCGAGAAAGACCTTCGGATACATGAGATATCCAAGCAGGTCCTCGTCATCGACGGGCTTGTCACCGGTCTTTTCGGCGACCTCCGCGCGGGTCTTCTCGAGGTCTACCGGCTCGGCGTGCAGACCGGGGCGGTCGGTGATCGGTTTCTCGCCCTTGAGCGCTTTTTTCTGAATCGTCTTTGGCCAGCCGCCCGGGGGCTGACCGAGGTTGCCCTTCAGCATGTCGACGACGCTCTCGGGAAAGCTGACCTCGCGCCCGGGGTTCTCGACATCGGCGCGGGTAAGGCCCTGGGAGACCATCATCAGCGCCATGTCTCCGACGACCTTCGAAGACGGCGTGACCTTCACGATATCGCCGAACATCCGGTTCACCTCGGCATAGGTCTCGGCGACTTCGTGCCAGCGCTCCTCGAGCCCGAGCGAGCGCGCCTGCGCCTTGAGGTTGGTGAACTGGCCGCCGGGCATCTCGTGAAGGTAGACCTCCGAGGCCGGCGACTGCATGCCGCTCTCGAAAGCCGCGTAGAAGGCCCGGACAGCCTCCCAGTAATTCGAGATTTCGCGGATCGCGCCGATGTCGAGCCCGGTATCGCGCTCCGACCCCGACAGCGCCGCGACGACCGTGCCGAGCGTCGCCTGGGAGGTATTGCCGGACAATGCGTCCATCGCGCAGTCGACCGCGTCGACCCCGACCTCGGCGGCGGCGAGAATGCTGCCGCTGGCAATCCCGGCGGTGTCGTGCGTGTGGAAGTGGATCGGCAGGCCCACCTCGTCTTTCAGCGCGCTTATGAGCGTGCGGGCGGCGGCGGGCTTCATCAGCCCGGCCATGTCCTTCAGCCCCAGCACATGGGCACCGGCGGCCTCGAGGTCCCTCGCCATCGCGACGTAGTACTTGAGGTCGTACTTGGCGCGGTCGGGGTTTCCCAGGTCGCCGGTGTAGCAGATCGTGCCCTCGCAGACCCGTCCCGCCTCGACGACCGCGTCCATGGCGACACGCATGTTCTCGACCCAGTTCAGGCTGTCGAACACCCGGAAGACGTCGACCCCGGTCTCGGCGGCCTGTTTCACGAAGGCGCGCACGACGTTGTCGGGGTAGTTGGTGTAGCCGACCCCGTTGGCCCCTCTCAGGAGCATCTGCGTGAGGATGTTGGGCATCCGCGCCCGAAGGTCTCGCAGCCTCTGCCAGGGGCATTCCTGGAGGAAACGGTAGGCCACGTCGAAGGTTGCACCGCCCCAGCACTCGACGCTGAAGAGCCCGGGCAGGTTCGCGGCATAGGCCGGGGCCACCCGGATCATGTCGATCGAGCGCATCCGGGTCGCCAGAAGCGACTGGTGGCCGTCGCGCATCGTCGTGTCGGTCACGAGGACCTGTTTCTGCGCCTTCATCCACGCCGCAAGCGCCTCGGGACCCTTCTCGTCGAGAAGCGTCTTCGTGCCCGGCGGCGGGTCGGTGCGCGGGGCGGGGGGCCTCGGGTCGCGCAGGTCGTCGCGTGGAATGGCGCGTCCGATCACCTCGGGGTGCCCGTTCACGGTGATATCGGCGATGTAGGTGAGAAGCCGCGTCGCCCGGTCTCTTCGCGGGGTGAAATCGAAAAGCTCCGGCGTCTCGTCGATGAACTTCGTGTGGTATTCGTTGTTGACGAACTTCGGGTGCTTCAGGAGGTTCTCGACGAAGGCGATGTTCGTTGCCACGCCGCGAATGCGGAACTCCCTCAGCGCCCGGTCGATGCGGGCGATGGCGGCCTCCGGCGTCGGTGCCCAGGCGGTCACTTTCTCCAGAAGCGAGTCATAATAGCGGGTGATGACGGCCCCCGAATAGGCCGTGCCGCCGTCGAGACGGATGCCCATGCCGGTGGCCGAGCGGTATGTCGTGATGCGCCCGTAGTCGGGAATGAAGTTGTTGGTGGGATCCTCGGTCGTCACCCGGCACTGGATGGCATGACCATTGAGCAGAACATCGTACTGCGACGCGACGCCCGTTGCCTCGACGAGCGATTTCCCTTCCGCGACGAGGATCTGGGCGCGGACGATGTCGATGCCGGTGACCTCCTCGGTCACGGTGTGTTCGACCTGAATGCGCGGGTTGACCTCTATGAAATAGAACTCGCCGGTCGCCATATCCATCAGGAACTCGATCGTGCCGGCGCACTCGTAGTCCACGGCTTCGGCGATCTTCTTGCCGAGGTTGCAGATTTCCTCGCGCTGGGCCGGGGAAAGATAGGGCGCCGGCGCGCGCTCGACGACCTTCTGGTTCCTGCGCTGCACCGAGCAGTCGCGCTCCCAGAGATGGTAGATGTTTCCCTGAATGTCTCCGATGATCTGCACCTCGACATGGCGCGCCCGCTCGATCATCTTTTCGAGGTAGCCCTCGCCGTTGCCGAAGGCCGCTTCGGCCTCGCGCCGCCCCTCGCGGACCTTTTCCTCGAGCTCGTCGGGCGACAGGATCGGCCGCATCCCCCGGCCGCCGCCGCCCCAGGACGCCTTCAGCATCAGCGGATAGCCGACCTCCTCGGCCTGCCGGGCGATCTTCGTCATGTCGTCGCCGAGCACCTCGGTCGCCGGGATCACCGGCACGCCCGCCTCGATCGCGACCCTGCGCGCAGACGCCTTGTCGCCGAGCGCCCGCATGGTCTCGGCCTTCGGGCCGATGAAGGCAATGCCGGCTGCCGTGCAAGCATCGACGAGATCGGGGTTCTCCGACAAAAGCCCGTAGCCCGGATGCACCGCGTCCGCGCCCGACATCTTCGCGACCCGGATGATCTCCTCGACCGAGAGATAGGCCTGTACAGGCCCGAGCCCCCCGCCGACCTTGTAGGCCTCGTCAGCCTTGAAGCGGTGGAGGGAAAGCTTGTCCTCCTCGGCATAGACGGCGACCGTCCGCTTGCCGAGTTCGTTCGCCGCGCGCATCACGCGAATGGCGATCTCGCCGCGGTTGGCGATGAGAATTTTCTTGAAGTCGGCCATCGGGTCGCCCTTTCGCAGTTGCAGCAATGGTTAGCCACGCCCCGGAGGCGGGGCAAGCCGGTTTGCCGGTTGCCCGGTGCCTGACGACCGGCCCTGCGGGACATCCCTGGCCGGCTCCGCGCGATCGGCCTTCGCTCCGGCGTCCGCGAAGGCTCGCCCGCCTTGCGTCAGCGATCAGCCCGGTCGGGGAGCGAGGCGCGCGCGCGCCTCCCCCGGCCGGACGATTCCCATCTGCCCCATGTCCGCTTCCAGAGAACCGCGCAGGATATCGAGCACATGGGCCACACCGCGCGAGCCGAAGGCCGCGAGACCGTAATGCG
Source organism: uncultured Rhodobacterales bacterium (assembly GCA_964588375.1). Lineage (GTDB taxonomy): Bacteria > Pseudomonadota > Alphaproteobacteria > Rhodobacterales > Rhodobacteraceae > JASJAR01. Next base: position 4,404 of record CAZPPH010000020.1, read on the forward strand.
GCGCACGCCCGACGAAGGTGAAATCCGCGCCCATCGCGAAGGCGCGGAGGATGTCGGTGCCCGAGGCGATGCCGCTGTCGAAGATGAGCGGCATGTCGGGACCCACGGCCTCGCGTATGACGGGCAGGATCTCGATCGCGGCCGGGGCTGCGTCGAACTGCCGTCCGCCATGGTTCGACACCCATATCGCGTCGGCCCCGAGCGCCCCCATGCCCTGCGCCACGGCGGGGTCGAGCACGCCCTTGACCACCAGCTTGCCGGGCCAGAGGTCGCGCAGCGCCTTGACGTAGTCCGCATCCGGCACCGTCCGCAGCAGGTAGCCGATGTGCTCCGTGCCTGACCGGCTGGTGCCGATTTCGGCGTATTTCTCCAGGGTCTCGAGCCGGGGTATGCCCCTCGACAGGCGCGTGAGCGACCACTCCGGGTGCAGCGCGCAGTCGAGAACGATTTTGGGGGTGAACTTCATCGGGTTGGTGATGCCGGCCCGGCGCAGACGCTCCCGCCGGCTGGCGACGGGCACATCGGCGGTCAGGATCAGCGTATGAAACCCCGCCGTCCAGGCCCGCTCCAGCATGTCCTTTCGGATCTCCGCGTCTCCCGGCGGGTAGAGCTGGTACCAGCCCATACCTCCGGTATGGGGTCCGACCGCCTCGGGCGTCGTCGCGGCCACTGTCGACAGACAGTAGGGCACCCGCGCCCTTGCCGCTTCCTTCGCCAGCGAAACCTCCGCCCCCGGCCAGATGAGCCCCGACATGCCCACCGGCGCGAAACCGACCGGAAGGGCGTATGTCTCCCCGAGAAACGCGGTTTCCAACCGGGGCTCGACCTTGCCGCTCAGCGGCCGTGGCACGAGGCGGATCGCGTCGAGCGCGGTGCGGTTGTTCGTCACCGCCACATCGTCGCCGGTGCCGCTTTCGAGATACTCCCAGACAAAATGCGGCAAACGGCGGCGTGCGCGGCGGGCGAGATCGCTGAGCGAGGGGTGGGTCGTGTCGAGCTTCATCGGCACGTTATGCGCGGCAAGCGGCCGAGCGACAACCCGGCGACGACGCCAGCGGAACGGAACGCGAACGCGACCTTTCCTTCCGGCCCTCGACGGTTTACGTTCCCTCCCATGTCGAGCTTCTCCGAAGAAGAGGCCTTCGAGGCCTCCGTTCCACTGTCGCAACGCGCCAGCCCGATGGGGGCTGCGCGCTACCTCGAAGGGCTGAACCAGCCGCAGCGCGACGCGGTCGCGGCGCTCGAGGGTCCCGTGCTGATGCTGGCGGGGGCCGGCACCGGCAAGACCAAGGCGCTGACGACGCGCATCGCGCATCTGCTTGCCACCCACACCGCGCGGCCGAATGAAATTCTCGCGGTCACCTTCACCAACAAGGCCGCCCGCGAGATGAAGATGCGCGTGGCGACCCTTCTCGGTCAGGCGGTCGAGGGAATGCCGTGGCTCGGCACATTCCACGCGATCTGCGCGAAGCTCCTGCGCCGGCACGCCGAACTCGTCGGTCTGAAGACGAACTTCACCATCCTCGACACCGACGACCAGGTGCGGCTTCTGAAGCAACTCGTCGCGGCGGCGGATATCGACGAGAAACGCTGGCCCGCCCGCCAGCTCGCCCACATCATCGACAACTGGAAGAACCGCGCCTGGACGCCCGACAAGGTGCCTGCGGCCGAGGCGGGCGCCTTCAACCAGCGCGGGGTCGAGCTTTACGCCGCCTACCAGGAGCGGCTGCGCACCCTCAACGCGGTCGATTTCGGCGATCTCCTCCTGCACGTGCTGACCATCTTCCGTGAACACGAGGACGTGCTGAAGCAATACCAGCGCTGGTTCCGCTACATCCTCGTCGACGAGTACCAGGACACCAACGTCGCCCAGTATCTCTGGCTGCGGCTTCTTGCGGGCGGGCACAGGAACATCTGCTGCGTGGGCGACGACGACCAGTCGATCTACGGCTGGCGCGGGGCGGAGGTGGGCAACATCCTGCGCTTCGAAAAGGATTTTCCGGGCGCGAAGGTCATCCGGCTCGAGCAGAACTACCGCTCGACCCCGCATATCCTGGCCGCCGCCTCCGGCGTCATTGCCGCCAACAAGGACCGGCTCGGCAAGACCCTCTTTACCGATGCGACCGAGGGCGAGAAGGTGCGTCTCATCGGCCACTGGGACGGCGAGGAAGAGGCCCGCTGGATCGGCGAGGAGGTCGAGGCGATGCAGCGCGGCACCCGCGGACTCGACCCGATGAGCCTCGACGGCATGGCCATTCTCGTCCGCGCCTCCCACCAGATGCGCGCCTTCGAGGACCGGTTTCTCACCATCGGGCTGCCCTACCGCGTGATCGGCGGCCCCCGCTTCTACGAGCGGATGGAGATCCGCGACGCGATGGCCTATTTCCGCCTCGCGGTCTCGCCCGAAGACGACCTCGCTTTCGAGCGGGTCGTGAATACGCCCAAGCGCGGCCTCGGCGACAAGGCCCAGCAGAAGATCCAGGTTGCGGCCCGCTCGAACGGGGTTTCCCTCGTCGAGGGCGCGCGGATACTTCTCGCGGCCAAGGGCCTTTCGGGAAAGGGGGCGACGGAGCTTCAGGGGCTTGTCGACGGCATCGCCCGCTGGAACGCCGCGCTGCGCCGGGGCGAGAACCATATCGAGCTTGCCGAGCGCATTCTCGACGAGAGCGGCTACACCGGGCACTGGCAGAACGACAAGACACCCGAGGCGCCGGGCCGGCTCGAGAACCTCAAGGAACTCGTCCGCGCCCTCGAAGGCTTCGAGAACCTGCAGGGCTTTCTCGAACACGTCTCGCTGATCATGGACAACGAGGCCGACGCCGGCGAGGAGAAGCTCTCGATCATGACGCTTCACGGCGCGAAGGGTCTCGAATTTCCCGCAGTCTTCCTGCCGGGCTGGGAGGACGGGCTGTTCCCCTCGCAACGCTCGATGGACGAGACGGGCCTCAAGGGCCTCGAGGAAGAGCGGCGGCTGGCCTACGTGGGTATCACCCGGGCCGAGGAGGTCTGCACCATCTCGTTCGCCGCCAACCGGCAGGTCTACGGGCAATGGCAGAGCCAGATGCCTTCGCGCTTCATCGACGAATTGCCGGCAAGCCATGTCGATGTCCTCACCGCCCCCGGCCTCTACGGTGGCGGCATGGGGGCTGCCGGCATGTCGGGCGCCTTCGGAGCTGACTCCGACATCGCCGACCGCGCCGCCCGGGCGGACGTCTACAATTCCCCTGGCTGGAAGCGGCTTCAGACGCGGCAGGGCCCGGGACTCTCCCAGCCGCGCGAAAGCCGGAACATGGTCATCGACCTCGACGCCGTGTCTTCCTTTCAGGAAGGCGACCGGGTGTTTCACGACAAGTTCGGATATGGCGAAGTGGTGGGCGTCGAAGGCGACAAGCTCGACATCGAGTTCGACAAGGCGGGCTCGAAGAAGGTGGTGGCGAAGTTCGTCCGGCCTTCGAGCGGCGCCGGCGACGTGCCGTTCTAGAAACCCGTCCGGGCCCGGCTCCGGGGCCAGGCGGATGGCAGCAGCACGCCTGGTTGGCACGGGAGCACCGATGACCGTAGGGAGCCCGGGCGCGTCATCGTCCTCTGACGCGACAGTCCGCCGTCCGCGCCTCGAAATGCGAAAAAAAATGCGGCGACGCCAGGGAGGAGGAAGGCGCCGCCGCTCTTAACAGGGACCCAGGGAGGAGGAGGGGTCACCTGAACTCGTGCAAGGCTGTGTGCCTCGCGTTGAAGATAGAATAGGGTCTTGCTGCAGGTGCGAAAAGGCGTAGCTATGCAATGCTGCTATGCGGCAAGTGCATGAGTCGGGACACTTTTCTGTCATCTCGAATTCGGCTGGCGGGATGATTTCAGGGAAATTGATTATTGTCCGCCTAAGTTGACGGCAAGTTCGGCGCGACATGTGGCAAGGATGGGAAAGATGGCGATCTCACGCGAGGATGTTCTTGACAGGCTCCGCACGGTCGAAACCGGGGATGGTGGCGACCTTGTCGGGCGTGATCTCGTCCGGGCACTGGTTGTCGATGACGATTCGGTGCGCTTCGTCATCGAGGCGCCGGATGCCGACTCCGCCAGGGCGCTCGAACCGGCCCGGGCGGCCGCCGAAGCGGCGGTGAGTTCCCTCAAGGGCGTATCAAAGGTCACTGCGGTTCTGACGGCGCCGGTCCCTTCCGCACGGCCGTCATCGGCCCCGGCGGGCGCGCCGCCCTCGCTGAAGGTCGGTCGCCACCCCGAGCCGCAGAAAGACGGGCCGCAAAAGATCACGGGTGTCGACCGCATTCTCGCCGTGGGGTCGGGCAAGGGCGGGGTCGGAAAGTCCACCGTAAGCTCGAACCTGGCGGTCGCGCTGGCGAAACAGGGCCGCCGCGTGGGGTTGCTCGACGCGGATATCTACGGGCCGTCACAGCCGCGGATGATGGGCATCAACAAGCGCCCCGCGAGCCCCGACGGCAAGACGATCATCCCGCTGCACGCCCATGGCGTGACACTCATGTCCATCGGCTTCATGCTGCCGGAGGACAAGGCCGTCGTCTGGCGCGGGCCGATGGTGATGGGAGCGCTCCAGCAAATGCTGGGGCAGGTCGAGTGGGGCCGGCTCGACGTCTTGATCGTCGACCTCCCGCCCGGAACCGGCGATGTGGCCATGACGCTGTGCCAGAGGTCCGACGTCACCGGCGCCATCGTTGTCTCGACCCCACAGGACGTGGCGCTGCTCGACGCGCGCAAGGCCATCGACATGTTCAATACGTTGAGCACCCCGATCCTCGGGCTGATCGAGAACATGTCGACCTACGTCTGCCCGAAATGCGGACATGAAGAGCACCTCTTCGGTCACGGCGGGGTCAAGGAGGAGGCCGGGCGGATCGGTGTGCCGCTTCTGGGCCAGATCCCCCTGGCGCTCGACGTGCGGGTCGCGGGCGACGCGGGCCGGCCGGTGGCGCTGGGCGAGGGGCCGGCGGCCGAAGCCTACGCCGATCTCGCGGCGCGGCTCTCTCGCGGCGGGATGGCCTGAGCCGTCACTGGGAAATCATGGGCGGAACGCGAATCACTGCCGGTCTCGCTGCCGGTGAATGCCTGATTCTGACCGAGGTTTCTGGTCCCGACGCCTCTTCGACCAATGATGTGGGCAGATTTCTTGGGAAATACTGGGAAAAACATGGATCACGTCGATACATCAATATATTGACATGATTTGCTAGAAGATAACTACATCTACCCCAATTTTGAGCTGAGTCGCTACAAAGTCTTGTTTTTCAGGACCCTCTGAAACCAGATGTTGCGTTCTGCTTGGAACTTTTTTGTTGCTACCCACAAATTCCCAAGCTATCCCTTTGTTCATCGGAGAGCAGGGACGGGGCACCCAAGACCCCAAACAGACCAGAGCAGGTTTCATACAGGCACCCACTTTCCGAAAGACGAGATCCGGCGCGCGAGCGAGCAGACATCCCCCCAGGTGGCGCGCGCAGTCGGACCTTCCCGGAGACGGGACGAGGGCGGCGGATTGAGCAGTGGCAGCAGCTCAATCCGCCGTTTTCACTTCCGGACCGGGGCCCGCAGCGGGCGTATGCGAAACGTATGGCAAGGCGTATGGCACGCGTATGGCTGCCGGACGCGAGAGGGGGGACGAGCAGGGGAGCCACGGGGACAGTGGTTCGAAGGTTCAGAGGCGAGTTTCACCAGAAGGTGGACGGCAAGGGGCGCGTGTCGATCCCGGCCTCGTTCCGGCGCGTTCTCGAAACCGGCGACCCGAACTGGACGGCGAACGCCGACCCCGAGATCATCATCGTCTACGGCGACAGCCGGCGGAAATATCTCGAATGCTACACCGTCGACGCGGCCGCCGAGGTGGATGCCAAGATCGAGCGGCTTCCGCGCGGGTCGACCCAGCGCCGGATGCTCGAGAAGCTCTTCAACGGCCAGTCGCTGTCGACGACCATCGACAATACCGGCCGTATCGTCCTGCCCCAGAAACTCCGCGACAAGATCGGGATTTCGCTGGGTTCGGACGCCTACATGATCGCCACCGGCGACACCTTCCAGATCTGGAAGCCGGAGACCTACGAGGCCGTCGAGGAAGCCAGGACCGAAGCCTGGCTCGCCGAGCAGCCCGAGGACTTCGACATCCTGACGCTGCTCGATTCCGCCGAAGCGGAGCCCCGTCAGTGATGGCCGCTGCGGCGAAGACCGACGACAGCGCGCCCCATGTTCCCGTTCTTCTCGCCCCTCTGCTGGCCGCGGTCGCCCCCGTCTCGGGCCACTGGGTGGACGGCACGCTGGGCGCGGGCGGCTACGCCCGCGGGCTCCTCGAGGCCGGGGCGGACTTCGTCACCGGCATCGACCGCGACCCTGTCGCGCTTCGGATGGCGGAAGAATGGGGGGCCGACTACGGCGAGCGGTTTCGCGCGGTCGAGGGCAATTTCGCGGAACTCGACGTGCTTGCGGGTGAGCCCGTGGACGGGGTCGCGCTCGATCTCGGGGTCTCCTCGATGCAACTCGACGACCGGGCGCGGGGGTTCTCGTTCATGGGCGAGGGGCCGCTCGACATGCGGATGGGAACCACCGGGCCGACGGCCGCCGACCTGGTGAATTCCCTTCCCGAACAGGATCTTGCGGACGTGCTCTACTTCTTCGGAGAAGAGCGCGCCTCGCGGCGGATCGCGCGCGCCATCGTCGCCGCCCGCACCGAAGCGCCGATCGAGACGACCGACCGGCTCGCCCGGATCGTGACCTCCTGCCTGCCACGCGCCAAGCCCGGCCAGTCGCACCCCGCGACGCGGAGTTTCCAGGCGATCCGGATCGCGGTGAACGACGAGTTCGGGGCGCTGGTGGAGGGGCTCGAAGCTGCCGAACGGGCATTGAGGCCCGGCGGCAACATCGCCGTGGTGACGTTTCATTCGCTCGAGGACCGGGTGGTCAAGCGCTTCCTGCAGGCGCGCTCCGGCGGTTTCGGGCGCGGAAGCCGCCACGGCCCGGAGGTCGAGGCCGAGGCGCCGCGCTTCGAGATGAAGGGCAAGGCGAGGGGCGCCGGCGAGGAAGAGGTGGCGGCGAACCCGCGGGCACGGTCGGCCCGGCTGCGGGTGGCCACGCGCACCGGCGCACCGGCCGGGCCGGTCGACCGCACGGCGCTGGGGTTGCCGAAAATGCTGTCAATCGAGGGGTTTGAAACATGAGGGCGCTTTTCTACATCACCTCGCTCGTCGCCGTCCTGGGGCTCGCGATCTGGGCCTACCAGGAGAACTACCGCACCCAGGCGAGCCTGCGCGAGGTCGAGCGGTTGTCGGCAGAAATCGCGGATTTGCGCGAGACGCTCAGCGTGCTCAACGCCGAATGGGCCTATCTCAACCGTCCCGAGCGGCTGACGGAACTCGTCGACATGAATTTCGACCGGCTGGGACTTCTGCCGCTCCGGCCCGACCACTTCGGCCGGATCGACCAGGTGAGCTTTCCCGCGCCTGAGTACCTGCCGGTGACGCGGGCCTGGGACGTGGCCGGGGCCGGGGCCGGGGAGGAGGGCCAGTGATGCGCCGCCCGCTCCGCCCGCTCGCCCGCATCCTCGAGGCCCGTGCGAAAGGCGAGAACCCCGACACGATCGAACGCGAAAACCTGCGCGCGCGCCACGAGGCCGAGCGCGACCGGCTCCGCGCCCAGGCAGAGGGACGGCTTCTGGTGCTCGCGGTGTTCTTTCTCTGCGGTTTCGCCCTCATCGGCCTTCGGATGGGTCATCTCGCGGGGTCCGAGGCCGAGGAGCCGCGCGCGGCGACGACGACGGCGAAGATTCTCGCGGCGCGCGCCGATATCGTCGACCGCAAGGGCCGGATACTGGCGACGAACTTCACCACCCATTCGCTTTACGCCCAGCCGCCACAGATGATCGACAAGGAACGGGCCGCGCGCGAGCTGGCGCGGATCTTCCCCGATCTCGACGCGGACGAGCTTCATGCGGACTTCACCGGCAAGCGGAAATTTCTCTGGATCAAGCGGCGGATCTCTCCCGAACAGCAACAGGCGGTGCACGACATCGGCGACCCGGGGCTGAGATTCGGCCCGCGCGAGATGCGTCTTTACCCAAACGGCAAGCTCGCCGCCCACGTGCTCGGCGGCGCGCGGTTCGGCCGCGAGGGCGTGCGGTCGGCCGAAGTCGTGGGGCAGGCGGGCGTGGAGAAGCAGTTCGACACCGAATTGCGCGACCCCGCCCGGGCACGCGAGCCGCTGCGGCTTTCGCTCGACCTCACGGTGCAGGCCGCCGTGGAGCGCGTGCTCGCGGGCGGCATGCGGCTGATGAACGCCAAGGCGGCGAGTGCCATCCTGATGGACGTCGAGACCGGCGAGGTCGTCTCGCTGGTGAGCCTGCCCGATTTCGACCCCAACGAGCGCCCGACCGGCGGCCCGAAAGATGATCGCAGCCCGCTTTTCAACCATGCCGTTCAGGGGGTCTACGAGCTTGGCTCGACCTTCAAGATATTCACCGCCGCCCAGGCGCTCGAGGAGGAGCTGGTAACGCCCTCGACGATCATGGACACCGAGGGGCCGATGACCTGGGGCCGCTTCCGGATTCGCGATTTCCGCGATTACGGCGACGAGATGAGCGTCGAGGACGTGATCGTGAAGTCGTCGAACATCGGCACGGCGCGGATGGCGCTGATGATCGGGGGCGAACGCCAGCAGGCATTCTTCAAGCGGCTGGGTCTGTTCGAAACCACGACGCTGGAAATGCCGGAGGCAGGCACCGCGCGCCCGCTGCTGCCGCCCCGCTGGTCGGAGATCGTGACGATGACGGCGAGCTACGGCCACGGCATCTCCGCCAGCCCGATGCACCTTGCCGCGGCCTACGCCACGGTCGTGAACGGCGGCCGCAAGGTGGAACCGACGCTTCTGGTGCGCCACACCAGCGCGCCGGGCGAACGGGTGATCTCGGAACAGACGAGCCTGGCGCTCCGGCAGATGATGCGCCAGGTGGTGGTGCGGGGGACGGCGAGCTTCGGCGAGGTGCCGGGCTACGCCGTCGGCGGCAAGACCGGCACGGCGGACAAGCCGGACCCGCAGGGCGGGTATCACGACGACAAGGTGATCGCGACCTTCGCGAGCATCTTTCCCGCCCACGATCCGAAATACGTGCTCGTGGTCACGCTCGACGAGCCCGAGGAGACCTCCGGCGAGGAACCGCGGCGCACGGCGGGCTGGACGGCGGTGCCGGTGGGCGCGGAGATCATCCGCCGGGCGGCGCCTCTTCTGGGGCTTCCGCCGGAGATTGAAGACGGGGCGACGGTTGGGGTAACACTCGCCTCGAACTGACGAGGCAGGCGGAAAATGGGGCGACGGGCAGGCGTGAAGACACTGGCGGATCTGGGGCTGGCGACGGCCGGCGCAGGCGCGGTGGAGGTCACGGGTCTCGCGGTGGACAGCCGCGAGGTGAAGCCCGGCTATCTCTTCGCAGCCGTTCCGGGCACGAAGATGCACGGCGCGGAATTCATTCAATACGCGCTCAGGATGGGCGCGGCGGCGGTCCTGACCGACCGTGAGGGCGCGCGGATCGCGGCCGGCGAGATCGAGGCCTCCGACGCCGCCCTCGTCGTCGCCGAGGACCCGCGCCAGGCGCTGGCGTTCGCCGCCGCGCTGTGGTTCGCCGCCCAGCCCGACACGATGGTGGCGGTGACCGGGACGAACGGGAAGACCTCCGTGGCGAGCTTCACCCGCCAGCTCTGGGAGGTGCTGGGCCTGCCGGCGGTCAATCTCGGCACGACGGGGGTTGAAGGGGCGCTGTCGAGGCCTCTCGCGCACACGACGCCCGAGCCGGTGACGCTGCACCGGGTGCTGGCCGAGATCGCGGGCGAAGGGGTGACCCATGCCGCGATGGAGGCTTCCTCCCACGGTCTCGCCCAGAAGCGGCTCGACGGGGTGGGGCTGAGGGCGGCGGCGTTCACCAACATCACCCAGGATCATCTCGATTATCACGCCGATTTCGAAGACTATTTTCGCGCCAAGGCGGCGCTGTTCGACCGGGTTCTCGGCGAGGACGGAACCGCCGTGATAAACATGGACGACCGGAACGGTCCGCGCATGGCGGCGGTCGCGGAAGCGCGGGGGCAGGATATACTGACGGTGGGCCGTGCCGAGCGAATGGCGCTGAGGCTCCTGCAACAAGCTTTCGAGCCCACCGGCCAGACCCTGCGCTTCGAATGGGCCGGCAAGCCCCGGCAGATCCATCTGCCGCTCATCGGCGGGTTCCAGGCGGAGAACGCACTGGTCTCGGCGGGCCTCGCCATCGCCACGGGGTCCGATCCGGGAGCGGTCTTCGCGGCGATGGAGCGGCTTCACACCGTGCGCGGGCGGATGCAGCTTGCCGCGACCCGGGGCAACGGGGCGGCGGTCTATGTGGATTACGCGCATACGCCCGAGGCGCTCCGCACCGCGCTCGCCGCGCTCCGACCCCACGTCATGGGCCGCATCGTCGTCGTCTTCGGCGCCGGCGGAGACCGCGACCGCGGCAAGCGCCCGCTGATGGGCGCGGCGGCGGCGGAGGGCGCCGACCTCGCCATCGTCACCGACGACAACCCGCGCTCGGAGGACCCGGCCGCGATCCGCGCCGCGATCCTTCAGGGCATGCCGGACGACCAGGGCTCGGTCAGCGAGGTGGCCGACCGCGCGGAGGCGATCCTCAGAGGCGTCGACGCTCTGGGACCGGGAGATGCCCTGCTCGTCGCCGGCAAGGGTCATGAGACGGGTCAGATCATCGGCGACGACATCCTGCCCTTCGACGATGCCGAGCAGGCCAGCGTTTCGGTCGCGGCGCTCGACGAGGCGCGCGGATGAGCGTGCTCTGGACCGCCGGGGAGGCCGCCCGGGCCACCGGAGGCACCGCCCCCGACGGTACCGGCCCCGGCGAATGGGAGGCGACGGGGGTGTCGATCGACACGCGAACCCTGG
>CAZPPH010000020.1:15429-30686 GCA_964588375.1 uncultured Rhodobacterales bacterium
ACCGGCCCCGGCGAATGGGAGGCGACGGGGGTGTCGATCGACACGCGAACCCTGGCGGAGGGCGACCTGTTCATCGCGCTGACGGCGGCGCGCGACGGGCACGATTTCGTGGCCGATGCGCTCGCGAAGGGGGCTGCGGCAGCCCTCGTCTCCCGCGTGCCCGAGGGTGTCGCGCCGGACGCGCCGCTTCTTGTCGTGGACGATGTGCTCGATGGCCTCCGCGCCCTCGGCAAGGCGGCGCGCAAGCGCACGAAGGCGCGGGTGATCGCGATCACCGGCTCGGTCGGCAAGACCTCGACGAAGGAGATGTTCCGCGCGGCGCTGACCGGACAGGGCAAGGTCCACGCCGCCGAGGCGAGCCACAACAACCACTGGGGCGTCCCGCTGACGCTGGCGCGGATGCCACGCGACACCGATTTCGCCATCGTCGAGATCGGGATGAACGCACCGGGCGAGATCGCGCCGCTTTCGCAACTCGCGAAACCGCATGCAGCGATGGTCATAACCGTGGCCGCCGCCCATCTCGCGGCGTTCGACGATCTCGCCGGTATCGCCCGCGAGAAGGCGTCGATCTTCGAAGGTCTGAAGAAGGGCGGCACCGCGCTCTACAACGCCGACATGGAAACCTCGAAGATCCTGAAGGCCGCGGCGAAGGCGTCGAAGGCGGGGCGCGTGTTGAGCTTCGGGGAGAAGAAGGGCGTCGATGCCCGGCTGAAGCGCGTCACCGCCTCGGAGACCGTGACCGTCGCGGAGGCGCGCATCGGAAAGACCGACGCGATCTTCAAGCTTGCCACACCCGGAGTGCATTTCGCGCTTCCGGGCGTGCTGGTGCTGGCCACAGCCGCGGCCGCAGGTGCCGACATCGCGCTTACCGCGCAGGGTCTCGGGCGCTGGGTGCCGCCGCCGGGGCGGGGGGCGGCCGAGCGGCTGGCGCTCGACCCGGTCGAGGAATGGTCGGCGAAGCTCATCGACGACGCGTTCAACGCCAACCCCGCCTCGATGGCCGCCGCGCTCGACGTGCTGGCGCTCACCGCGCCCGAGGACAACGTGGGCCGGGTCGCGAAAGGCCGCCGCGTCGCGATCCTTGGCGACATGCTCGAGCTCGGGCCGTCCGAGCGCGAAATGCATGCCGCCCTGGCGAGCCACCGGGGCATGGAAACGGTCGACCGGGTGCATTGCGTGGGCCCGCTCATGGCCGCGCTCTGGGACGTGCTGCCGGCGGAGAAGCGCGGGCTTTGCGTGAAATGCGCCGAACAACTTGCGGGCCGGGCGCACGAGATTGTCGATGCCGGGGACGTCGTTCTCGTGAAGGGCTCGAAGGGGAGCCGCGTGAGCCTCGTCGCAGAGGCGTTGAGGGGGCTCGGCCGCGGCCGGGGGTAAGGGAGAGGCGATGCTCTACTGGCTGACGAATTTCTCGGACGGGGGGGACGTGTTCAACCTCTTCCGCTACATCACCTTCCGGGCGGGGGGGGCGTTCTTCACCGCCCTCGTCTTCGGTTTCATTTTCGGCCGGCCTCTCATCAACCTTTTGAGAAAGCGCCAGAAGCACGGCCAGCCAATTCGGGCGGACGGCCCCGAGGCCCACCTGACGACGAAGGCGGGCACGCCCACCATGGGGGGGCTTCTCATTCTCTCCGCGCTCCTGTTCGCCACCCTGCTCTGGGCGCGGCTGGACAACGGCTATGTCTGGATCGTGCTCTTCGTGACAGCCGCCTTCGGGCTTATCGGCTTCGCCGACGACTACGCCAAGATCAGGAAGAACGACAATTACTCGGGGTTGTCGGGACGGCTGAGGCTGGTCATCGGTTTCGCGGTCGCCGCGGTGGCGAGCTACTGGGCGGCCATGATCCACCCCGCCGAGCTGTCTTTCCAGCTCGCCCTGCCGTTTCTGAAGGACGTGCTTCTGAACCTCGGGTTCGTCTTCGTGCCGTTCGCGATGATCGTCATCGTGGGAGCCGCGAACGCGGTGAACCTCACCGACGGGCTCGACGGGCTCGCGATCATGCCCGTGATGATCGCCGCCGGCACGCTGGGGGTGATCGCCTATGCCGTGGGACGGGTCGACTTCACCGAGTATCTCGACGTGCATTACGTGCCGGGAACGGGGGAGATCCTGATCTTCGCCGCCGCCCTGATCGGCGGCGGCCTCGGGTTCCTGTGGTACAACGCCCCGCCCGCGGCCGTGTTCATGGGCGACACCGGCAGCCTCGCGCTCGGCGGCGCGCTGGGGGCGATCGCGGTTGCGACGAAGCACGAGATCGTGCTGGCGATCGTCGGCGGGCTCTTCGTTGTCGAGGCGCTGTCGGTCATCATCCAGGTGGGGTATTTCAAGGCGACCGGAAAGCGCGTCTTCCTGATGGCGCCCATTCACCATCACTTCGAGAAGCAGGGCTGGGCCGAACCGCAGATCGTGATCCGGTTCTGGATCATCTCGCTCATTCTCGCGCTGATCGGGCTCGCGACGCTGAAGGTGCGGTAGGGGCTCCGCCCCGGCCCTATCGGGCCCCCCGAGGTATTTGGTCCAGGATGAAGGAGCCTGCCGGAACACCGGGGCGGGCGGTTCGAGGAGAGCGGCATGGGATTTCTCGCAAGATGGGCGGCGGCCTTCGCGCTGCTTTCGGTGACCTTCAATCCGACCGGGTGGAACTACGTTCGCTGGGCGCGGGAGAACTGGGCGGACGCGATGCCCGTCATCGTCCTCGCAGGGCTGCTTCTGGCGGTGGTCTATGTCGTCTTCGTGACCGCCGTGTTGCGCGGGATCGGCGCCCTGGGGGTGCTGCTCGTTCTCGCGGTCGTCGCCGCCTTTGTCTGGGTGCTCGTCGATTTCGGCTGGATAGGTCTCGATGACCCCGGCGCGGTGACCTGGATCGTGATCGCGGCGCTCTCCGTGGTGCTGGCGATGGGCATGTACTGGGGCATTCTCTGGCGCCGGCTCTCGGGCCAGCTCGAGGTCGACGACGACGAGGGGTGAGGCCATGCCGGTGGCGCTGGAAACCGGTCCCGTGACCGGTTAAGCCGGATCCATGATACCGGTGAGGGGATTTGAGGCGCGGCGCGTCGTCGTGCTGGGGCTCGGCCGTTCGGGGCTCGCGGCGGCGCGGGCGCTCGGGGCCGGCGGCGCGGAGGTTCTGGCCTGGGACGACGGGGCGCCGGCACGGGAGCGGGCGCAGGCGGAGGGTCTGACGCTTCACGATCTCACCCGCCGCGAGGCGTTCGAAGGGGTGGCGGCGATGATCGTCAGCCCCGGCATTCCCCATCTCTACCCGGCGCCGAACCCCCATGTCGCGCGGGCGATGGACGAGGGCGTTCCGGTCGACAACGACGTCGGTCTCTTCTTCCGGTCGCTCGGCGACCCCGAATGGGAGCGTTATGATCTCGCACCCCGGGTGGTCGCGATCACCGGCTCGAACGGGAAGTCGACGACGGCCGCTCTGGTGCATCATTGCCTCGTCGCCGCTGGGCGGGAGAGCCAGCTTGCGGGCAACATCGGGCGCGGGGTGCTCGATATCGACGAGCCGGGCGACGGCGGCGTCGTGGTGCTGGAGCTTTCCTCCTACCAGATCGATCTCGCCCGGGCGATGACGCCGGATATCGCCGTCTTCACGAACCTTTCGTCCGATCATCTCGACCGGCACGGCGGCCACGGCGGCTATTTCGCCGCCAAACGCCGGCTTTTCGCCGAAGGCGGCCCGGACCGCGCGGTGATCGGCATCGACGAGCCCGAGGGGCGCTATCTCGCCAACCAGCTCGCCGAGGGGCCGGGCGACGACCGGGTGATCCGGGTGAGCCTGTCGAAGGCGGCCGGAGGCCCCGGCTGGTCGGTTTCGGTGAAGAAGGGGTTTCTGGCGGAGACCCGCAAGGCGCGGCAGGTGGCCTCGGTCGACTTGCGCGCCATTCGCGGCCTGCCCGGCGCGCACAATCACCAGAACGCCGCCTCGGCCTGGGGCGCGCTCCGGGCGCTGGGCCTCGGCCCGCGCGAGATCGAGGCGGGGTTCGCGAGCTTCGAGGGGCTGCCGCACCGCTCCCAGATCGTCGGAGAGAGAGGCGGGGTGGTGTTCGTCAACGATTCGAAAGCCACCAACGCGGCAAGCGCGGCCCGCGCGCTCGAAGCCTTCCCGCGCATCCGCTGGATCGTCGGCGGGCAGATGAAGGACGGCGGGCTCGGCGACATCGGCCCCGGGCGGGGCAATGTCGTGAAAGCCTATGTCATCGGGCGCGAGGCGGAGGATGTGGCGCTGATGATCGGCGACATGGCACACGAGATCGCGGGAGACATGGAAACCGCCGTGGCCCGCGCGGCCGCGGAGGCCGGGCCCGGCGAGACGGTGCTTCTCGCGCCGGGCGGAGCGAGCTTCGATCACTACGACAATTTCGAGCAGCGCGGCGATCATTTCGTCGCCGAGGTGAAGAAGGCGCTGGGCCGCTCTTCCGACCGCTGACCGGGGTCGTTCTTCGTTCTTCAAATACTCGACCGCACGCCCACCGGCGCGCGCGCCGTCCGCGATCAGAGCGGCACGGCCTCGGTCAGCGCACGAATGAGAGCCGCGCTGCGCCCGAGGGCATCCTGCTCGTCGCGGTCGAGGCGCGGCAGGAGGTCGGCGCTCACCCCGCTGCGCCCGACGATCCGGGGCACCGACACGGCGACGTCGGGAACCCCGGCGATCTCCGGCGTCAGCGTGGTGACCGTCAGGACCGCCTGCTCGTCGCGGTCGATCGCGCGGACGATCCGCGCGATGCCCGCGCCGATGCCGTAATTGGTGAAGCCCTTGCCCTCGATGATCGTGTAGGCCGCGCGCCGCACGCCTGCGTCGATGCGGTCCATCACCGAATTGGTGAGGGGCGCGCCGATCTGGGCGGCGAAATCCCTGAGCGGCACGTTGCCGGCGCGGGCCTCGGACCAGCCGAGCACCTCGCTGTCGCCGTGCTCGCCCAGCACATAGGCATGCACCGACTTCGAGGCGACGCCGAGATGAGCCGACAGAAGCGCGCGGAACCGGGCCGTGTCGAGGATCGTGCCGGTGCCGATGACCGTGCCCGGGGTCTTGCCGGAGAGCCGGGTGGCGATGGCGGTCATCACGTCGACGGGGTTCGTCGCGACGATGAGAAGCGCGTCGGGTGCCACCGCCTCGATCTCGCCGATGACCGCGCGGAACACCTCCGCGTTGCGCCCGAGAAGCTCGATCCGGCTCTCGCCCGGCTTCTGGGCGACCCCGGCTGACAGCACCACAGCGCCCGCGCCCGCAAGGGCGGTCCAGTCGCCCGAGGTCACCCTCGTCGCCGACGCGAAGGGGGCCGCATGGGCGATGTCGGCGGCCTCCGCGGCGGCGCGCCTCGCGTCGCGGTCGACGAAGACGACCTCGTCGACCGCGCCTTCGAGAACGAGGGCGAAGCCGGCCGCGCTTCCGACGGCCCCGGCTCCGACGATTCCGATCTTCATCGCGGTTCTCCTTCAGGTGTCTGTGGACATGGGTCGGGACGGGCGTGGCGGGTTTCGGCAGGCGCGGCCATGGGGCCGGAGGGCGGCAGGAGGGTCAAGCGGATTTCAGCTTTTGCTGGCATCGGGCGCCCTGATTCGGTAGGCTTGCACAGAGACCCGGCAAACGGGCGACGAGAGGCAGAAGAGGCGGGCGTCATGACAGAGATGGTCTATGGCTCCGTTCCCGCGGGGCGCGGGGACCCGATCCTTCCCAGATGGTGGCGCACGCTCGACAAATGGTCGTTCGGCGCGGTGTTCCTCTTGTTCGGTATCGGGCTTCTCCTCGGCTTCGCCGCCTCGCCGCCGCTGGCGGAACGCAACGGGTTCCAGCCATTCCATTACGTCGAGCGGCAGATCGTCTTCGGGGCCATGGGGCTGTCGGCGCTGATCTTCATGTCGATGCTCTCGCCCACCCAGGTGCGCCGTATCGCGGTGCTCGGGTTCCTGGCGGCGCTCGTCGCGCTGGCGTTCCTGCCGCTCTTCGGGACCGATTTCGGCAAGGGGGCGACCCGCTGGTACTCGCTGGGCTTCGGCTCGCTCCAGCCGTCCGAATTCGTCAAGCCGGCGTTCGTCGTCGTCGCGGCCTGGCTCATCGCCGCCTCGACCGAGGTCGCGGGCCCCCCCGGCAAGAGCTATTCGCTGGCGCTGGCGCTGATCATCGTGGGCTTTCTCGCCCTGCAGCCCGATTTCGGGCAGGCCGCGCTCATACTCTTTGCATGGAGCGTGATGTATTTCGTGGGCGGCGCACCGATTACCCTGCTGATCGTTCTGGCGGGAAGCGTGGTGGTCGCCGGGGCCTTCTTCTACAACAATTCGGAGCATTTCGCGCGACGGATCGACGGGTTCCTGTCGGCGGAAGTCGACCCGACGACGCAGCTCGGCTACGCCACGAACGCGATCCGCGAGGGCGGGTTCTTCGGGGTCGGTGTGGGCGAGGGCACGGTGAAGTGGTCGCTGCCCGACGCCCATACCGACTTCATCGTCGCGGTGGCGGCAGAGGAATACGGCCTGTTGCTCGTTCTCGTGCTGATCGCGCTTTACATCACGATCGCCGTGCGCTCGCTCTTCCGGCTGATGCGCGAACGCGACCCGTTCATCCGGCTGGCAGGCACCGGGCTTGCCTGCATCTTCGCGGTGCAGGCGATGATCAATCTCGGGGTCGCGGTCCGGCTGATGCCGGCGAAGGGGATGACGCTGCCGTTCGTGTCCTACGGCGGCTCATCGCTCATCGCGGGCGGGATCATGGTGGGAATGCTTCTCGCCCTCACCCGGACGAGGCCGCAGGGTCAGATCGAGGACATTTTCCTCAGGCGGTCGCGGTGAAGCGGCGCCTCTGTCTCATCGCCGCGGGCGGCACCGGCGGGCACATGTTCCCCGCCCAGGCGCTCGCGGAGACGCTCCTGGCGCGCGGCTGGCGGGTGCGGCTGTCGACCGACGCGCGGGGCGCGCGCTTCGCGGGCGGGTTTCCCGAGGACGTCGAGGTGACGGTGGTCGCTTCGGCGACCTTCGCGCGGGGCGGCGTTCCCGGCAAGCTCGCGGCGCCGTTCCGCATTCTGGCGGGCGTGGCCGCGGCGGCCGGACGGATGCTCGCCGACCGCCCGGCCGTGGTCGTCGGCTTCGGCGGCTACCCGACAATTCCGGCGATGAGCGCGGCCTGGGCGCTGCGGGTGCCCCGGCTCATCCACGAGCAGAACGGGGTGCTCGGGAAGGTCAACCGTGTCTTCGCGCGGCGCGTCAGTGCCGTGGCCTGCGGCACCTGGCCGACGGTGCTTCCGGCGCGCGCCAAGGCGGTTCATACCGGCAACCCGGTGCGGCAGGCGGTGCTCGACCGGGCGGGGGCGGATTACATCGCGCCGGGCGATTACCCGCTGTCGCTTCTCGTGATCGGCGGCAGCCAGGGCGCGCGGATCTTCTCGCAGGTGGTGCCGGCGGCGCTGGCCGCCCTGCCGGGCGCGATCCGGCGCCATCTGCGGGTGTCGCACCAGGCCCGGCCCGAGGACCTCGACGCGGCGCAGGCGGCCTATTCGGAGGCCGGCATCGACGCGGACGTGCAACCCTTCTTCCAGGATATTCCGCGCCGGATGAGCGAGGCGCAGCTCGTCATCAGCCGGGCCGGCGCCTCGTCGGTCGCCGACCTCACGGTGATCGGGCGGCCGGCGGTTCTCGTGCCCTTCGCCGCCGCCGCGGGCGACCACCAGACGGCGAATGCGGCGGGGCTCGTGGAAGCAGGCGCGGCGGTTCTCGTGCCCGAGGAAGACCTCTCGCCGGCGGTTCTGGCAGAGGAGATCGAGCGGATTCTCGGCGATTCCGGGGCCGCGGCGGCGATGGCGCGCTCCGCGCTCGCGAAGGGACGGCCGGACGCGGCCGACCGCCTCGCCGCGCTCGTCGAGGAGGTCGCGGCGGGCGTGAAGGCGCCGTCGCTCAACGACAGGAAGGCAGAGACATGAACGCAGCGGCCGCGACGAAGCTTCCCACCGAGATGGGTCCCATTCACTTCGTGGGGATCGGGGGGATCGGGATGTCGGGCATCGCCGAGGTGCTCCTGAACCACGGCTACAACGTGCAGGGGTCCGACCTCAGATCTTCGAAGATCACCGACCGGCTGGCCCTCAAGGGCGCCAAGGTGATGATCGGCCAGCGCGCGGAGAACCTCGAAGGGGCCGAGGTGATCGTGATCTCGTCCGCGATCAAGCCCGGCAACCCCGAACTCGATGCCGCGAGGGCGCGCGGCATGCCGGTGGTCCGCCGCGCGGAGATGCTCGCGGAGCTGATGCGGCTGCGCTCGAACATCGCCGTCGCGGGCACCCATGGCAAGACGACGACGACGACGCTCGTGGCCACGATGCTCGATGCCGGCGGGATCGACCCCACCGTCGTCAACGGCGGGATCATCCACGCCTACGGCTCGAATGCGCGGGTCGGCGCGGGCGAATGGATGGTGGTCGAGGCCGACGAAAGCGACGGCACGTTCAACCGGCTGCCCGCGACCGTGGCGATCGTGACCAACATCGACCCTGAACATATGGAACACTGGGGGACGATCGAGAGGCTCAGACAGGGCTTTTACGAGTTCGTTTCGAACATTCCGTTCTACGGGCTCGCGGTTCTCTGTACCGACCACCCCGAGGTCGCCGCCCTCGTCGGACGCGTCACCGACCGGCGCGTGGTGACCTTCGGCCTCAACGCCCAGGCCGATGTTCGGGCGGTCAACCTGCGCTACGAGCGGGGGGTCGCGCATTTCGACATCGCGCTATCCGCGGAGGGCCGCGTGATCGAGGGCTGCACCCTGCCGATGCCCGGCGACCACAACGTCTCGAACGCACTCGCCGCCGTCGCGGTGGGCCGGCATCTCGGCATGAAATCGGCCGAGATTCGCGCCGCCCTCGCGGGCTTCGCCGGCGTGAACCGGCGGTTCACAAAGGTTGGCGAGGTCGGCGGAGTGACGATCATCGACGATTACGGGCACCACCCTGTCGAGATCGCCGCGGTGCTGAAAGCCGCGCGGCAATCGGTGGAGAAGGGGGCCCGCGTGATCGCGGTGCACCAGCCGCACCGCTACTCCCGGCTCTCGACGCTCTTCGAAGACTTCTGCACCTCATTCAACGAGGCCGACGTCGTCGGTATCGCCGAGGTCTATGCCGCCGGCGAGGATCCGATCCCGGGCGCGAGCCGGGACGATCTCGTGGCCGGGCTCACGCGCCACGGCCATCGCCATGCTCGTGCCATAATCTCGGAAGATGACCTCGAGAAGCTGGTGCGCGCCGAGGCGCGGGCGGGCGATATCGTCGTCTGTCTCGGGGCAGGCACCATTTCGGCCTGGGCGAACAACCTGCCCGGCCGGCTCGAGGAGAAACGCGAGGCGTCATGAGCATTTCGGCCGCCGCCATCTCAGCCTGTCTCTGGGTCGTCGCCTCGGCCATCACCGCGCTGATGCCGATGCGGCGGCAGTACCTGCCGGGGGTGACATTGCTTCTCGCCGCCCCCGTGCTCATCGGCTGGCTCTGGGCCGAGCATGGCTGGATCGTCGGCGCGCTCGCGCTTCTGGGGTTCCTGTCGATGTTCCGCAATCCGCTCATCTATTTCGGCAAGCGGGCTCTCGGCCGGCCCGTCGCGCTGCCGAAGGAGTTGCAGGAGGCCGGGAAATGAGCCTTCCCGTGGTCCTCGCCCTGCTGTGGCTCGTCACCGCCAATGTCATCGGGATGTTTCCCTCACCGAAGCGGCAGCACTGGCCCTCGGCCTATGTGCTCATCGCCGTGGGCCTGCCGCTCCTGGCCTGGCTCGTCGCGACCGACGGCATGGTCGCGGGAGCGGTCTTTCTCGTGGCCGCCGCGTCGATCCTGCGCTGGCCCGTGCGGTATCTCTTCCGCTGGTTGCGCGGCATGTTCGGAGGAAAGGCGGCCGGATAGACCGGAGAGGGGGCCGATGCCCAAGTTTTGCCCGATTTTCATGTCGGGTTGGGGAAAAGGAGGGACAGTCCAATGGATACGATGACGTATGTCGTGGTTTCGGGTTGGGTGCTGATGTATTTCACACCATCCTTCGCGTTCGCCTTCGCGAGCGCGACGATGATGGCGCTTATCGCTGCGTTTCTCGTGCAGCTCGGGCAGGGTGGGACGGTCGCACTGGCGGGGTTCATGGAGACCGCGATGCCGGTGGCCCCCATCGCCTTTTTCGCGATCTTCATGGCATGGCCGCTCGGCGTGTTCTTTCGGCGGCTGAAGGGCTGGTGGCGGCGGAAAGCCGCTGGCGTCTGAGGGCGAGCCGGGGCACGCTGGCCCCATGAAAGAAGGATCCTTCTCCTACGAGCCGCGCGGGGTCCTGACCCCGAACCGGGCGCTTGCCGAGCTGACCTGGCTTCGGGTCGGCGGGCCGGCGGACTGGCTCTTTCAGCCCGCCGACGAAGCCGACCTCGTGTCCTTTCTCGCAGCGCTTCCCGACGATGTGGCGGTCTTTCCGATGGGGGTGGGCTCCAACCTCATCGTCCGGGACGGAGGGGTGCGGGCGGTCGTCATCCGCCTCGGCCGGGGGTTCAACGGTATCCGGGTCGAGGGCGAGACGATCGTCGCGGGGGCGGCCGCGCTCGACGCCCATGTGGCGCGCAAGGCCGCCGAGGCCGGACGGGACCTTACCTTTTTGCGCACCATTCCGGGCTCGATCGGCGGCGCTGTCCGGATGAACGCCGGCTGCTACGGCACTTACATCGCGGATGTTTTCCGCGCCGCGCGCGTGGTGACGCGGGACGGCCAGGTGGTGACGCTCGGGGGCGATGACCTCGGCTTCGCGTATCGCCACTCGGAACTGCCGGAGGGCAGCGTTCTGACGGAGGCGAGGTTCGCTGCGCCGAGCGGCGACCCGGCGGAGCTTGCCGCGCGAATGGAGGATCAGCTTGCGAGCCGCGATGCCACCCAGCCGGTCAGGGACCGCTCGGCGGGCTCGACATTCCGCAACCCGGCCGGCCACTCCTCGACCGGGCGGGCCGACGACAGCCACGACCTGAAGGCCTGGAAGGTGATCGACGACGCGGGGCTGAGAGGCGCTGTCAGGGGCGGCGCGCAGATGTCGGAAAAGCACCCGAATTTCCTCATCAACCGGGGCGGCGCGACGGCGGCCGACCTCGAGGGGCTGGGCGAGGAGGTGCGCGAAAAGGTCTTTCAACACTCCGGAATTCGGTTAGAATGGGAAATCAGGCGGGTCGGTGAGGCAGGCCCGCTCCGGAATTAGGTAACGACTGAAAAAGGGCCCGGAAAAGGGCTCAGGCAGAGTTGGCGGGTATGTCGAGCAGGGCAACCCCGAGAGTGGCGGTACTGATGGGCGGACCCTCGGCCGAGCGCGAGGTGTCGCTCTCGACGGGGCGCGAATGCGCCGCCGCGCTCAGGGGTGAAGGATTTCAGGTGAGCGAAGTCGACGCGGGGGCGGACCTTGCGGAGCGGCTCGCCGAGCTGTCTCCCGATGTCGTGTTCAACGGGCTCCACGGCCGCTGGGGCGAGGATGGCTGCGTGCAGGGCCTGCTCGAATGGCTGCGCATCCCCTACACCCATTCGGGTGTTCTCGCCTCGGCGCTGGCGATGGACAAGGCGCGCACCAAGGACATCTACCGCGCCGCCGGCCTGCCGGTGGTCGAGAGCCGGCTCGCCTGTCGCGCCGAGATCGAGGCGGCCCATGTCATGGCACCGCCCTATGTCGTGAAGCCCAATGCGGAAGGCTCGTCGGTGGGCGTCTACATCGTATCCGAAGGGGCGAATGCGCCGCCGCGGATCGACGGCGGCCTGCCGGACGTTCTCATGGTCGAGACCTATGTCCCGGGCCGGGAACTCACGACCTGCGTGATGGGCGACGACGCGCTCGGGGTCACCGACATCATCACCGACGGCTGGTACGATTACGCCGCGAAATACGAGGTGGGCGGGTCGCGCCACGTTCTCCCCGCCGCGGTGCCGGGCGAGATAAGCGCGGCCTGTCTCGACTATGCGGTGCGGGCTCACGACGCCCTCGGCTGCCGCGGCCTCTCGCGCACCGATTTCCGCTGGGACGAGGCGAAGGGGCTTGCCGGCCTCATTCTCCTCGAGACGAATACCCAGCCGGGCATGACGCCGACCTCTCTCGCGCCCGAACAGGCGGCGCTGAAGGGCCTGAGCTTCGGCGCGCTCTGCCGCTGGATGGTGGAGGACGCGTCATGCGACCGGTAAGGCGCGCAGACCCCGCGCCCTCGCGGCTGGCCTACCGGTTGCACCGGGTGTGGCTCACACCGGCATTCTGGTGGTTCCTCCGATCCGGCCTGCCGATGATCGCGGTGACGGGCCTCGTCGTCTGGACGTTCTCCAGCGAGGAGAGGCGGATGGCGATCCATGCCTGGGGCGCCGACCTCAAGCGCCAGGTCGAGGAGCGCCCCGAGTTCATGGTCACCCTGCTGGCCGTCGACGGGGCGAGCGACCCTGTCGCAAGCGAGATCCGCGAGATCCTGCCGGTGCATCTGCCGGCCTCGTCCTTCGACCTCGACCTCGCGGGATTGCGCGAGGCGGTGCTCGAGGTGCCGGCGGTGGCGGCGGCGCAGGTGCATGTGCGCACCGGCGGAGTGCTCGAGGTGATGATCTCCGAGCGCGCGCCCGTGGCCCTCTGGCGCAACCCCGCCGGGCTTTCCGTTCTCGGCCGCGACGGCACGGTGATCGGCCATGTCGCGCGGCGCGCGGAGCGGGCCGACCTGCCGCTCCTGGTGGGCGAGGGCGTGGACAGGGCGGTGCCCGAGGCGCTCGCGGTGCTCGCCGCGGCCGAGCCTTTCAGCCCCCGCATCCGGGGGCTCAGGCGCGTGGGCGAGCGGCGCTGGGACATCGTGCTCGACCGGGGCCAGGTCATCCAGCTTCCGAGCGCCGAACCGGTCCGCGCGGTGGATCGGGTGATCGCCCTCGACACCGCCCGGAACCTTCTCAGCCGCGACATCGCGGTCGTCGACTTGCGCAACCGGGACCGGGCGACGGTGCGGCTGACCGAAGACGCGGTCGCCGCACTGCGCGCAGTCCGAATGATCGAAACAGGGGCGAGCCAGCCGTGATGATGACCGACCTCTACGAGACACAGCGCGCGATGCGCGCGATGCGGCAGGCCGCGATACAGCGCGGCGTCGTGGCCATTCTGGACGTGGGCACTTCGAAAATCGCCTGCCTGATCCTGAAATTCGACGGCGACAGCGTCGACCGCTCGGACGGGATCGGCGGGCTTCTCGGCCAGTCGAGCTTTCGTGTGATCGGAGCGGCGACGACGCGGTCGCGGGGGGTGGAACTCGGCGAGAGCTGCGCGCTGGCAGAAACCGAGCGGGCGATCCGCACCGCCGTGCAGGCGGCGCAGAAGATGGCCAACGTCCGGGTGGACCATTGCATCGCCTGCATCGCCGGCGGCCAGCCCCGCTCCTACGGCCTCGCGGGGGCCGTGGAGATCGAGGGCGAGACCGTCACCGAGCACGATATCGCCCGGGTGCTGGCGGCCTCGGACGTGCCCGATTACGGGGGCGACCGCGAGATCCTTCACGCCCATCCGGTGAATTTCGCGGTCGACCACCGTTCCGGCCTGATCGACCCGCGCGGGCAGATCGGCAACCGGCTGGCCTGCGACATGCACATGCTCACCGTCGAGCGGATCGTGCTGCAGAACCTCATCTACTGCATCAAGCGCTGCGATCTCGAACTCGCGGGCCTCGCCTCCTCGGCCTATGCCGCCGGCGTCGCCGCCCTCGTCGAGGACGAACAGGAGCTGGGCGCGGCCTGCGTCGACATGGGTGGCGGGGCGACCGGCGTTTCGATCTTCATCAAGAAGCACATGATCTATGCCGATACCGTGCGGCTGGGTGGCGGCCACATCACCCAGGACATCGCCAAGGGCCTGCAGGTGCCGGTGACCACGGCGGAGCGGATGAAGACCTTTCACGGCGGTGTGGTGGCCACGGGCATGGACGACCGCGAACTCATCGAGATCGGTGGCGAGACCGGGGACTGGGACCGCGACCGGCGCACCGTGACACGCGCCGAACTCATCGGCATCATGCGCCCGAGGGTCGAGGAAATTCTCGAAGACGTGCGCGCGAGCCTCGATGCGGCGGGGTTCGAGCACCTGCCGTCCCAGCAGATCGTGCTGACCGGAGGGGCGAGCCAGATCCCCGGCCTCGATACCATGGCGCCCCGCATTCTCGGCCAGCAGATCCGAATCGGACGCCCCTTGCGCATCCAGGGACTGCCGCAGGCGGCCACGGGAGCCGCGTTCGCATCGGCCGTGGGTCTCGCCCTGTTTGCCGCGCACCCCCAGGACGAGTGGTGGGACTTCGAGATGCCCACCGATCGCTACCCTTCGAGATCTTTCCGGCGAGCGGTAAAATGGTTGAAAGACAACTGGTAACCACAAGATGTTCACGTGCTGCACAAATCATGGAGAGGAGCTGCGGCCAAACCCCATATTTTGTGGCATTTTTGTGGAAATCGCGTGACGTGTGCGGGAATGTTCAGTAAGCTTCCCGCAAAGAATTGGAACCAGAGCCGTTCGGACAGGGCAGCCCGGTGCCTTCCTAAACGGCCAAACGGACAGGCGGACCTACGATGACATTGAATCTTTCGATCCCGCAGCACGAAGAGCTGAAGCCGCGGATTACCGTGTTCGGCGTGGGTGGCGCAGGCGGCAATGCGGTCAACAACATGATCGAGAAAGCGCTCGAGGGCGTGGAGTTCGTGGTGGCGAACACCGACGCCCAGGCGCTGCAGCAATCGAGCGCGCCCGCGAAGGTCCAGATGGGCGTGAAGGTGACCGAGGGTCTCGGCGCCGGTGCCCGGCCGTCGGTCGGAGCCGCCGCCGCCGAGGAGACGATCGAGGAGATCATCGATCACCTCGCCGGCGCGCACATGTGCTTCATCACCGCGGGCATGGGCGGTGGTACCGGCACGGGGGCCGCGCCGATCATCGCGCAGGCCGCCCGCGAGCTCGGCGTGCTGACAGTGGGAGTCGTCACCAAGCCCTTCCAGTTCGAGGGCGCCAAGCGCATGCGCCAGGCAGAGGAAGGCATCGAGAGCCTTCAGAAGATGGTCGACACGCTGATCATCATCCCGAACCAGAACCTGTTCCGGCTCGCAAACGAGAAGACGACCTTCACCGAGGCGTTCTCTATGGCAGACGACGTGCTCTACCAGGGCGTGAAGGGCGTCACCGACCTCATGGTGCGCCCGGGCCTCATCAACCTCGACTTCGCCGACGTCCGCGCCGTGATGGACGAGATGGGCAAGGCGATGATGGGCACCGGCCAGGCCGA
>CAZPPH010000021.1:0-29270 GCA_964588375.1 uncultured Rhodobacterales bacterium
GGCATAAAGGGGCGCATCATCAACATGGCGAGCCAGGCAGGCCGCCGGGGCGAGCCGCTCGTGGCCGTTTACTGCGCGAGCAAGGCGGCGGTCATCAGTCTCACGCAGTCGGCGGGGCTGAACCTGATCCGCCACGGTATCAACGTCAATGCCATCGCGCCGGGTGTCGTCGACGGCGAGCACTGGGACGGCGTCGATGCCTTCTTCGCGAAATACGAAGGAAAAGCCCCCGGTCAGAAGAAGCGGGAGGTGGGCGAGGCGGTGCCTTACGGCCGGATGGGCCGGGCGGAGGATCTCACCGGGATGGCGGTTTTCCTCGCCTCCGACGAGGCCGAATACATCGTGGCTCAGTGCTACAACGTCGACGGCGGTCAATGGATGAGTTGATGTCCACGGCCCGCCCCATCAAGCTGTCGAATGCCACGCTGGACGACCTGCCGGAGGACATCGAGCGCCCGCGCTACGATCGCGACCGGCTGGCGCCCGGCATCGTCCATATCGGCCTCGGCAATTTCCATCGCGCGCACCAGGCATGGTACCTGCACCGTCTCATGCAGGAGGGGCGCGCGCTGGACTGGGCCATCCTGGGCGCGGGCGTCCGCCCTTACGATGCGGCCATGCGCGAGAAGCTTCTGGCCCAGGATTGCCTGACCACGCTGATCGAACTCGCGCCGGACCGCCGCTCGGCCGAAGTGACGGGCGCGATGATCGACTACCTGCCGATCGAGGAAGACAACGGCGCGCTGATCCGGGCGATGGCGGATCCGCGCATCCGCATCGTCGGGCTGACGGTAACCGAAGGCGGATATTACATCGATCCGGCAACCGGCGGGCTCGACATCCGACATCCCGACATCGTCCACGACGCGGCACACGCGGATACCCCACGCACGGGCTTCGGCGCGATGGTCGCCGCGCTTCGTTTCCGGCGAGAGGCCGGCCACGCTCCGTTCACCGGCCTGTCCTGCGACAACCTGCGCGGCAACGGCGCCGTCCTCCGGCAGACCGTAGTGGGGCTGGCGCGGCTCAGTGATCCCGCTCTCGCGGACTGGATCGATGCCGGAGGCGCATTCCCGAACTCGATGGTCGACAGCATCGTGCCCGCCACCGGACCGGACGAACTGCGCCTCGTGCGCGAGATGGGCATCGACGACGCCGCGCCCGTCATGCACGAGAACTTCCGACAGTGGGTGATCGAGGACGACTTCTGCGCGGGCCGCCCCGACTGGGACCTGGTCGGGGCGACGTTCACCTCGGACGTCCACGCCTACGAGATGATGAAGATCCGTATCCTCAACGCGGGCCACCAGGTTCTGGCGAATGCCGGCGAGCTTCTGTCGGTGCCGACCATAGCCGACTGCATGGCGCATCCGGCGATCGCCGCGATGTTCCGCAAGGTTCAGGTCGAGGAGATTCTGCCTTACGTCGACCCGGTCCCCGGCATGTCTCCGGCCGAGTATCTGGCTCTCATCGAGCGGCGTTTCTCGAACCCCGCGATCCGGGACACGACGAGGCGCGTCGCCTTCGACGGTTCATCCCGCCATACCGGCTTCCTGCTGCCCGTGGTATGGGAGGCGCTCGCCGCCGACGGCACGCTCGAGGGCCTCGCGCTGGTCGAGGCGCTCTGGGCCCGCATGTGCGGGGGTCACCGCGAGGACGGCTCGCGCATCGAGCCCAACGATCCCCACTGGGCGGAACTCACGGCAGCGGCGCAGGCCGCCAGAGAGCGTCCGCGCGCTTGGCTCGAACAGGAGGGACTATATGGAAACCTCACCGCCGAGACGGCCTTTGCCGAGGCGTTCGAGCACTGGCTGTCGCTGATTTGGCAGGACGGAACCGCGGGGGCACTGGCGAAATACACGGGCGGTCGCTGAAGGTCTCAGGGTCTCAGCCCGTTTCTTGACCAGCCTGCGCAAGGAAAAGAGAGGAGGATCGATATGGCCTCCGCACTCGGTCAATTGCGCAAAATGAGCATCGTCGTAGCCGATACCGGCGACAACACGACCCTGCGGCGCTTGGAGTCAGTTGACTGTACGACCAACCCGACGCTCGTTCTGCGAGCCATGAGCGAGCCCTCGGCACGGGAAATCGTGGAATGCTGGATCGCCGAGGGCGCGGGGCAGGGGGCTGCCCGCCGGATCCCAAGCAAGGATTCAAGGTTTCGGATGTGGCCGCGACCAGCCAGGGAGCTGCCTTCTGGCGGGGGAGGCTTTCTGGCAAACCGACTAGGCGTGAAACCCGTCCAGCAGCGGGAGACCCGCAGCGCCCAGAGTTCGGGCGTCCGGCCCGATGGATCCCGGGGTCAGGACTGGCCGGACAAGTCCCGCCCAGTTCAGCTTCTCCATTTCTTTCCCGATCTCCGCGATCAGCGCATCGCGCATGTCGCGAGCGAACCAACCGTCGATGATGACCTGCTCGAAGTCGAAAACCGCACAGGAGGCAACGATGGTGTGCGCAATGCCAGCCGCCGCTTCATCGATCCAGGTATCGAGAATATCCGGCGGAATGTTCCATCCCTCGGTTCCGGCCCAGAGCAGCATTGGATCGAGACCGGCTGCCTGCAGCTTCGCTTCCAGCGTGAAAAGAGAGGCGATATCGACCAACTGCCTGATGTCTCCGGCCCCCGAGGGCACCGGAAGCGGCCCGATGGACCCGGCATTTCCGGTCGGTCCGGTATGCAGGCGATAATCCAGCACCACGCCGCCGCCAATGAAGTGCCCGACATAGAAATACAGGAAATCCGGCCGGTTGCCGCCCTGACCGAAGATCACTTCGGCGCCACAGGCGCAGGACGCATCGTTCTGAAGCAGGACCGGAAAATCGAACAGGGTGGCGACCTCGCCGCGGAAATCCAATCCGCGCCAGGCGTCCATTTCATGGCTGGGGGCGCCGACCTGCCTGCCCCATTCCCAAAGAAAGCCCGGCATCGAGATGCCCATTCCCGCTATGCGGTCGCGGCTGGCAGCCGGAAGGCGGGCCGAGATCGTCCGGGCCGCCTCCGCGATGAACGAGAGAGTGGTCCGGGGCGTGGGATAGGCATAGGTCCGGCGCTGGCTCTCCAGGATGCGGCCCAGAAAATCCACCAGGAACAGGTCGGCGCTGCGGCGCCCGACCTTCAGACCGAAGAATAGCGCCCCCTGCGCCGCGATGCGCATCGGAACGGAGGGTTGGCCGACCTTGCCACGCACCGGTTCGCAGCGTTCGATCAGACCGGCCTGTTCCAGTTTCCGCATTATGACCGACGCGCTTTGCGCCGACAGACCTGTCAGTTTCGCGACCTGCGCCTTCGGCGCGGCACCTTCGTGGCGCAGCAGTGTGAGGACGAGTTTCTCGTTGCGGGAAAGCGCGCTGTCTCCCCGGGCGCCGTGCGCCGGTCGGTAGGCTCTTGCCGGTGAATGCCGCGGCTTTTCGTAATTCATGACCTCTTCCTCGGCGGCGAGAGTAGGGCTTCCCGCCCCTCGGCGCAATTATTAAGGCCACTAGCTTTATTAATTTGACAGGAAAGCCCGACTCATGGTTGCGTCTAGTCGTCGCGACGTTCGGGGCGTAACCTGTCGACGTCGCAGCCACCTGCGCCAGAGGAGGCGCGCGGGAAGACAACCAACCGGGAGGAACCCAACATGACAACGAAATCGCCCATTTTTTCGGCTGCCGTTCTTGGCGCCATGGCCGTCGCCGGATTGGCCTCTGCGGAAGCGCATGCCACGAGCGCCTGCCTGATCACCAAGACAGACAGCAACCCGTTCTTCGTGAAGATGCGCGAAGGCGCGTCGGCCAAGGCCGAAGAACTCGGGATCGAACTGAACACCTATGCCGGCCGGATCGACGGCGACAACGAGACCCAGGTCGCGGCGATCGAGACCTGCATCGCCAACGGCGCCGACGGCATCCTGCTGACACCCTCCGACCCGGCCGCCATCGCGCCGGTGGTGCAACAGGCGCGCGACGCCGGTCTGCTGGTGATCGCGCTCGATACCCCGCTCGACCCGATCGACGCGGCGGACATGACCTTCGCCACCGACAACTACCAGGCGGGTGTCCTGATCGGCGAATGGGCCGCGGGCCAGCTGGGCGACGCGGCGGCGGATGCCAAGATCGGCCTTCTGAACATCAACATCTCGCAGCCCACCGTCGGCGTCCTGCGCAACCAGGGCTTCCTCGAGGGCTTCGGGGTCGACCTCGGCGACCCGAACAAGTGGGGCGACGAGACCGATCCGCGTATCGTCGGCCATGACGTGAGCGACGGCGCCACCGATGGCGGCCGCCGGGGCATGGAGAATCTTCTGGCGACCGATTCTGGCATCAACGTGGTCTACACGATCAACGAACCCGCCGCCGCCGGCGCCTACGAGGCCCTGCGCGCGCTTGGCCGCGAGGACGAGGTTCTGATCGTCTCGGTCGACGGCGGTTGCCCCGGTGTGCAGAACGTCAAGGAGGGCGTGATCGGCGCGACCAGCCAGCAATATCCGCTGCTGATGGCGTCGCTGGGCATCGAGGCCATCGCCACCTTCGCCGAAACCGGCGAGAAGCCCGCAGCCACCGAAGGCAAGGGCTTCTTCGACACCGGCGTGGCGCTGGTGACGGACGATCCGGTGGACGGCGTGCCGTCGATCGACACCGACGAGGGCATGGCGCTCTGCTGGGGCTGACACCTTCGACATGCAAAGGGCGCCCGGGGATCGGGCGCCCTTTGCAAATCCTGACGACAGGGCGCGTCACGCCTGACATTATCGGCACGTAACTCAACGCAACTGGTCGCTTCGGGGGAGGATCACCGATGCCAGCGGATCACAATGCGGACAATTACGAGTCCGTGCTCACGGGCGCATCAAAAAACGTCGCCTCGTTCGAGGAGGAGGACAAGGGCCTCGTCGGCCGATTCCAGGAAATGCTGCACGCGACGCCGTCGCTGGTGCCTCTCATCGTACTGTTGGCGGCGATCATCATCTTCGGCATCGCGCTCGGCTCGAAATTCTTCTCGCCCTTCGCGATGACGCTGATCCTGCAACAGGTGCAGATCGTCGGCGTCCTGGCCGCGGCGCAGAGCCTCGTGATCCTGACCGCGGGCATCGACCTGTCGGTGGGCGCGCTGGCGGTTCTGTCCTCGGTCATCATGGGGCAATTCACCTTCCGCTACGGAATTCCGCCGGCGATCTCGGTGATGCTCGGGCTGACCATCGGCACGGCGATCGGCGCGGTCAGCGGCTGGCTGGTGAGCCGGGTCAAGCTGCCGCCTTTCATCGTGACGCTGGGCATGTGGCAAATCCTTCTGGCCGCCAACTATCTCTATTCCCGGAACGAAACGCTCCGCTCGCAGGACATCGAGGCCGAGGCCCCGTTCCTGCAACTGCTCGGGGTCAAGTTCCAGGCCGGTGGCGCGACCTTCACGCTCGGCGTGGTGCTGATGGTGGTTCTGGTGGCAGCGCTGGCCTATGCGCTCCGCTCCACCGCGTGGGGCCGGCATGTCTACGCTGTGGGCGACGATCCCGAAGCTGCCGCGCTCGCCGGCGTCAACGTGCACCGGACGCTGATGTCGGTCTACATGCTCGTGGGCTTCATCTGCGCGCTCACGGGCTGGGTGATGATCGGCCGCTTCGGGTCGGTGTCGCCGGCGGTGTCCACCGGCATGATGGGCAACATCCAGTCGATCACTGCCGTCGTGATCGGGGGCATTTCGCTCTTCGGCGGGCGCGGCTCGATCGTCGGCGCCTTCTTCGGCGCGCTGATCGTGGGCGTGTTCGAGCTTGGCCTGCGCATGGCGGGCGCCAACCCGCAATGGACCTGGCTGCTGATCGGCGCACTCATCATCGGCGCCGTGACCGTGGACCAGTGGATCAGAAAGGTGTCGCAATGACGACGGACCCGATTCTCGCGGGGCGCGGTCTGATCAAGCGCTTCGGCAAGGTCACGGCGCTCGATCGTTGCGACTTCGACCTGATGCCGGGCGAGATCCTCGCCGTGATCGGTGACAACGGCGCCGGGAAGTCGGTGATGATCAAGACCCTCTCGGGCGCGCTTCAACCCGATGGCGGCCAGGTTTTCCTGGAAGGCCGGGAGGTGCACTTCCAGTCGCCCATCGATGCCCGGGAGGCGGGAATCGAAACGGTCTATCAGACCCTCGCCATGTCGCCGGCGCTGTCGATCGCGGACAACATGTTCATGGGGCGCGAGATCCGGAAGTCCGGCTTCGCCGGCCAGTGGTTCCGCAAGCTCGACAAGGCTGCCATGGAGAAGTTCGCCCGGGACAAGCTGTCGGAGCTGGGCCTGCTGACGATCCAGAACATCAACCAGGCGGTCGAGACCCTGTCGGGCGGGCAACGCCAGGGCGTCGCCGTGGCCCGCGCCGCCGCCTTCGGGTCGAAGGTCATCATTCTGGACGAGCCGACCGCGGCGCTTGGCGTGAAGGAAAGCCGAAAGGTCCTGGAGCTGATCCTCGACGTGAAGGCGCGCGGTATTCCGATCATCCTGATCAGTCACAACATGCCGCATGTCTTCGAGGTCGCCGACCGGATCCACGTGCACAGGCTGGGCAGGCGTCTTTGCGTCATCGATCCCAAGAGAAATTCCATGAGCGACGCCGTGGCCTACATGACGGGCGCGAAAGAACCGGAAACGGAGAATGAGTTCGCGTGATGCCGCCGGGCGGGCCGCTGTCGGCGATCTCCCTTCACGCATCCCGGTGCTTCGGGCGCGGGGCCTCCATGACGGCCCGTCGCTCGAGGTCGCGCCAGACACGATGAACTCGTTGAGTCTCGTTGCGAGCTCGTACCCGCGGCGGTCGGGGGTAATCGTCTTCTAGCGCAAACCCTCGGGGACGGAGATGGTCTCCATCATGTCGAGGCCGGGATGCCGCGGGTGCTTCCACGTGAGCCAGTGTTGCTCCGGAGGCGGCCTTGGACATGTCGAGGTGCCGCTCTGTGGAGCGCCGGTTTCGTTGCTCGGCATCCCGCTCAATGCAACAGAGGAGGGGAGATCACACAGGTCCCGCGCCGGACCGCGCCCTCCGCGGCAAGGTTCATGCGGCGCGAAGTTCGGAATTGAACACGTTGCTTGGAGATGGTCGGTGATCGCAACAAGGGAGTTGAGCGAAGCTGGCGCTCCAGACCCCGCCAGGCGATTGCATCGGCCTTTGCCCCCGCGGCGCATCCGGATATCCTTTCGGCCGAATTCTTGGACAAGAGGACATGCCTTGGACCGACACAGCGTCTTCGGGTCATCCACAGAGACCGATCTTCGCCTTCTGACACGAACAATCGAGCTGGCGGACGAGGCGGTGCTGGGAGGCAACCATCCATTCGGAGCGATTCTCGTGGACGCATCCGGCGAGGTGATTGCCGAGGGCAAAAACAGCCATTCGGTTGACAGGGGGCCCGGTCACGCCGAAGCAAACCTCGCGCGCGACGCCGCCCGTCGGTTCGAGCTTCCCACCCTTCGCGGATCGACCCTCTATACTTCGGTGGAACCCTGTTCGATGTGTGCGGGCACGATTTACTGGGCGGAGATCGGAGCTGTCGTCTTTGGCATGAGCGAACGTCGATTGGGTGAGATGACCGGCGAGGACCCCGAGAACCCCACACAAGACCTCGAATGCCGTCAGATATTCGCCTCGGGCCGCCGTGAAGTTCTCGTTCGCGGGCCTTTCCCCGATCTTGAAGATCGGATCGCCGCACAGCATCGCGCCTTCTGGCGGGGTGCAGCAGGATGACCGCAACCGAGATGGTTCTCAGGGGGCGGCTGACTTCCGAAGGCTTGCCCGACTGGGTGTGCCATCGTGCGCGCCTTTTGAACCTCGTCGGATGGGTTTCTCCACGGGATGCGCAGACGGTGAGCATCGTCGTCTCCGGCCCCGAAGCGCTCGTCGACGCGATGGAGATGGCGTGCAGCCTCGGGCCGATGGATGTGATGGTGGAAGAGATCGAACGCCACCCCCGGACACTTGCCGTACTGCCGAACGACTTTCAGAGACGCTGACATGCGCAAGATGGTTTTGCACAAGAATTAGGCAAACGGCGCGGTTGCGGGCGCGCGGCAGCGGGAAATTGGCGTTCCGGCTTTCAACTCCCCCGGCAACAGGTTTATGCGGAACGGGTGTGACCAACGGGGGATGCTCGCGCAATGCCATCGATGCCAGTCGGCCTGACAAGAGATCTGCCCGCAGGCCGTGTGATGCATGCCGAAGTGGATGAAGTCGACGTCGTCGTGTGGCGCGCCGCCAACGGTGAAATTGCAGCCTGGAACAATCGCTGTCCCCACCGCGGCATGGCGCTGAGCCACGGCTTTGTCCGGGGCAATTCGCTCGCCTGCCTCTATCACGGCTGGCACTACGAACGGTCCGGCCGGTGCAGCTACATCCCCGCCCATCCCGACCTCGAGCCACCGGCGACGATTCACGCGACGAAATACGCCATCGCCGAGGAAGGCGGGGTCATCTGGGTGGCGATCGACGGCGACGCGTCGGGCTCCGAGAATGACCTGGATCCGCTCCGCTCCATGATCGTGGACGCGTCCGAGGAGACGCTGCTCACGGCCGCTTCGGCGACCGCTCTCGGGGGCGGCCTTCCGGATGCGGGCCCCGAGGGACAGTTCAGCTTCGGCGCGGACGTTGTCCGTCTGCTCTGCAACGCTCTCGGCGACGACAGAACCCAGGTTACCGTTCTGGCAAGCCCGGCGCTGCCCGTCCCGCGCCGCCGTGCTCTCTCGCGCTGGTGCGAAGCGATGCGTCGTCTGGCGGAGAAGGGGGGCGCATCTTGAGTCTCGATTACGCGAAGAACGACTGGTACGCGGTCGCCGATATCTTCTGTCTGAAAGACGGCCCGCGGCAGACCCGGCTGCTCGGGACGGACCTCACCGTGACGGGCCCGGCAGACACCGCGACAGTGACGGACGCGGAGGGAAACCGGTATCCTGCGCAACTCAGGTTCGACCACGTCTGGACGACCCTCGGCGACGCGCCCCGAACATTGTTCGAGATCCCTCAGGGCGACGAACCGGGCCGCCGTCGCGTCCCCTGCGGCGTCGTGCGGGTCAGGTGCTCGCCCCTCCGCGCCGTCGAGAACTTCCTCGACATTGCCCATTTCCCGTTCGTCCATACCGACATTCTCGGCTCCGAACCGCAGACCGAGGTGCGCCCCTACAATGTAGAGATCCGCGACGAAACGGACGAGGTGTGGGCCACGCAGGTGAAATTCTTCCAGCCGCAGGCCGCCAGGAGCGCCGGTGACGGCATCATCACGGAATACGATTACCGGGTGCCAGCTCCCACCACCGCGGTTCTCTACAAGACCTGCCCGCCGAAGCCCGAAGCCCAGGACGTGATCGCGATCTTCGTGCAGCCGGTCAGCGAGACCGAGTGCGACGTCTGGCCGTGGATGGCGCTCTATGACGACGAGTCGACATTTTCGGAGATGGTGCAGTTCCAGCACGAAATCTTTGTTCAGGACCGGTCGATCCTCGAAAACCAGCGCCCCGTGAAGCTGCCCCTCGACCCCAGGATGGAAATACCCATGCGGGCCGACCTCACTTCGGTCGCCTACCGCCGCTGGCTCAAGAAGCACGGCGCCTTCTACGGCGCCCTGACGGAAGACGCATGACGGCCTTCACGCTCTATAACTACGTCCTTTCCGGAAACTGCTACAAGATACGGTTGATGGCGAGCCTCCTCGGGCTCGACTACGAAACCATCGCCGTCAATTTCTACCCGGGCTTCGAGCACCGCTCGGATGCGATGCTGGCGCTGAACCCCGCCGGCACCCTGCCTGTTCTGACGGCGGGCGACACGGTGCTCACGGACACGCAAGCGATGCTGGGCTGGCTGGCGCTCAACCACGATCCATCCCGGCAGTGGTATCCCGCCGCCGACCCGCTGCTCGGCCCGGAGGTGCTCCAGTGGCTTGCCTTTTCGGGTCGGCTGACGAATAGCGCAGGGCTCGCGCGGCTCCACGCGATGCTCAACTGGCCGGTCGACGGCGAAGCGGCGCGGAGGGCCGCCGTCAGGGATCTCCGCGAGCTTGAACTCATCCTCACCGACAGGGTCTTCGAGGGGCGGACATGGCTTGTCGGCGACCGCCCCACCATCGCTGATATCGCCTGTTTTCCCTATGTCGCCCTCAGCCCCGACGCCGGGCTGGAGCACGACGGCTATCCCGCGATCCGGAACTGGCTCTATGCCGTCCGGAGCCTTCCCGGGTTTACAACGATGCCCGGCATCCACGAGCTTCACGAGCTCCGAGAGCCCGCGGATGGATGAGGCGCCGCCCCTCCTTCGTCTCCGTGGAATAGCCAAGGCTTACCCCGCAGTCCTCGCCAACGACGCTGTCGATCTCGACATCCGGCCCGGCGAGATCCACGCCGTTCTGGGCGAGAACGGTGCCGGCAAGTCCACCCTCATGAAGATCATCTACGGCTCGGTTCGACCCGACGGGGGAACAATCGAGTGGAACGGCGAGCCGGTCGACATCCAGTCCCCGGCAATGGCGCGGGAATTGGGGATCGGCATGGTCTTCCAGCATTTCTCGCTCTTCGAAACGCTGACGGCGGCAGAGAACATATCCCTCGCCGTGCCTGGCAGCATTGCCGAACTCTCGGAGCGTATCCGCGCCGCCTCGGCGCAATTCGGCCTCGATGTCCAGCCCGACGCACGCATCCAGTCGATGACGGTCGGCGAGCGCCAGCGGATCGAGATACTCCGGTGCATCCTGCAGGAACCCAGGCTGATCATCATGGACGAGCCGACCTCGGTTCTTCCGCCGCAGGGCATCGCCAAACTCTTCGAAACACTGAAAAGGCTCTCCTCCGAAGGCATCGGCATCGTCTTCATCTCCCACAAGCTCGAGGAGATCCGGGAGCTTTGCGACATCGCCACCGTGATGCGTGGCGGACGTGTCGTCGGCGTCGTCGACCCGAAGGCAAGAGACGCGCGTGAGCTGACACGACTGATGATCGGTCGTGAGATTGCGCCGCCTTCGCATGGTGCCGAGCGTGGCGACGGCCACCCGGTCCTGGAGGTCTCGGGGCTGGACCACACGCCCGACAACCCCTTCGCGACGCCGCTGAAAGACCTGCATCTCACACTTCGAAGCGGCGAGATCCTCGGCATCGCCGGTGTCTCGGGCAATGGCCAGGTCGCGCTGACACAGGCGCTCGCGGGCGAGATAACGACACCCGGGTCGAGAGGCATCGCGGTCACGCTTGAAGGCGAACCGATCGGTGCTTACGGCCCCGACGCGAGGCGCGCGCGCGGTCTTCATTTCATCCCCGAAGAGCGCCTCGGACGGGGCGCGGTTCCGATCCACACGCTTGCCGAGAACACCGCGCTCACGACGTTCCACAAGGGCCTCGTCAAGTGGGGCCTGCTGCGGCTCGATCTCCGCCGCCGATTGGCTGCCGACACCATCGAGCGAATGGACGTCAGGTGCGGCGGCACGCAGTCCACCGCACAGAGCCTTTCCGGCGGCAACCTGCAGAAATTCATCGTCGGCCGCGAACTCGCCCTTTCACCCAAGGTCCTCATCGCGTCGCAGCCGACATGGGGTGTCGATGTCGGGGCGGCAGCCGCCATCCGCCAGAAACTCATCGACCTTCGTGATGCAGGCGCCGCTCTGCTGGTCGTCTCCGAGGAACTCGACGAACTCTTCGAGATATCCGACCGCATCCAGGTGATGTTCCGGGGCCGCCTGTCGGAATCCGTTCCTGTGCGCGCGACCAGCATCGACCATGTCGGCCTCGCGATGTCGGGAGACTTCGACGCGCTCCGGGTGCAGGTGCCGGTGGAGGAGGCGGCCCATGGCTAGGTTCGTCATCGAGGCCCGCCCCGAGCGTTCGGTCTGGGCTCCCGTCCAGGTCGCCGCCCTCGCGCTGCTTTTGACGTGTCTCGGCGGATCGGTCCTGTTCATGATCTACGGTGTGTCGCCTCTGAGAGGGCTCGAGGCGGTGTTCATCGACCCCCTCCGCACCACGTACGGTATCGGCGAGATCCTTCTCAAGATGGCGCCGCTCCTGCTGATCGCCCAGGGCCTTGCCATCGGCTTTCGCGCGCAGGTCTGGAACATCGGCGCGGAGGGCCAACTCATCCTCGGCGCAATCGCTGCGTCGCTCCTCGCGATCCAGTTCGAAGGCAGCTCTTCGCCGCTGCTCCTGCCGGCCATGATCGTCGCCGGAATGCTTGCGGGAATGGCCTGGGCCGGCATCGCGGCCTTCCTTCGCACACAGTTCAACGTCAACGAGATTCTCGCGACCTTCATGCTGACGAGCATAGCCCTCCAGCTTCTTTACTATCTCGTCACCGGACCCTTGCGGGACCCGGGCGGCTTCAACTTCCCGCAGTCGATCTCCTTCGATCCCGCGGCGACATTTCCGATCCTGATCCCCGGAACACGCGTCAACGCCTCGCTGTTTCTGGGCCTCGTTGTCACTGTCCTCGCTGTCGTCTTCGTCCAGCGCAGCCTGGCGGGCTACAAGCTTTCGGTCGGCGGCATCGCGCCGGGTGCCGCGATCTATGCCGGGTTCTCCTCGAAACGCGCGATCTGGCTTGCACTGCTCATCTCCGGCGGTGCGGCGGGTCTTGCGGGCGTCGGCGAGGTGGCCGGCCCTCTCGGGATGCTTCAGCGAAACGTTTCCCCCGGCTATGGATATGCGGGCATCATCGTCGCGGTGCTCGGCGGCCTTCATCCCGTCGGAATTCTCTTCGCCTCCGCACTCATGGCTCTCGTCTATGTCGGCGGCGATTTCGCGCTTCTTTCCATCGGCGTGCCCAATGCGGTCACCGAGATATTCCAGGGCATGCTGCTGACCTTCTATCTGGCCTGTTCCGTCCTGCTGACGTCGCGGATCCGGCGGATCCGGCCCGAAACCCTGCCATCGGGAGCGCCTGCCGAGTAATGGATGTGCTTGTCTTCATCGTTTCGGGCACGCTTGCCGCGGCCACCGCGCTGATCTTCGCGGCCATGGGCGAACTCGTCGCCGAAAAGTCCGGGGTACTCAACCTCGGCATCGAGGGCATGATGGCGACCGGCGCGGCGATGGGCTTCGTCATGATGTCGCTCACGGGGTCCTATACGCTGGGGTTTCTCGGCGGCGCGGCCCTCGGCCTCGCGCTCTCGATGGTCCACGCAGCGCTCACCATCGTGTTTCGGGCCAACCAGACCGCCTCGGGCCTTGCCATCGGCATCCTCGGCCTCGGGCTGAGTTCCGCCATCGGCAAGAAATTCGAAGGGAAAACCGTGCCGGGCCTTCCCGAGAGCGGCATTCCCGGCCTGTCCGAAATCCCCGTCCTCGGTCCGATGCTTTTTCAGCAGGACCTCATGGTCTACCTCTCGATCATCCTCATCTTCGCGACCTGGTACGTCCTCAACCGCACCAAGCTCGGCCTCACGATCCGCGCCGTCGGCGAAAACCCCGAGGCCGCCCACGCTCTCGGCCTCAGGGTCCGCGCGATCCGCGCCGGCTGCGTGGGCTTCGGCGGGGCGATGGCCGGACTGGCCGGCGCCTACATGTCGATCGCCTACACCCCGCTGTGGGCGGAAGGGATGATCGCCGGACGGGGCTGGATCGTCGTGGCGCTCATCGTGTTCGGGACATGGATCGTCAGACGCGTTGTGTTCGGGGCCTACCTGTTCGGCTCGATTTCGCTTCTTCAGCTCTCGATCCAGGCCTTCGGCGTGAACGTTCCGAGCCAATTGATGTCGGCGCTGCCCTACATCGTCACGATCGTCATGCTCGCCGTGATCTCCCGCAACGCGATGTTCATCCGGCTCAACAGCCCTGCGAGCCTCGGCGCCACACTCAGACTCTCTTAACAGAATCCGCACCAAGAAAGGACATGCCATGCTGCCAAGAATACTGACCCGGGCACTGACGGCCGCAGCAGCGGCGAGCATTCTCGCTCTGCCGGCCGCCGCCCAGAACGAGCCACTCACCATCGGCTTCATCTACCCCTCGCCCGTCGCCGATGTCGGCTGGGCGGCGGAACTCAACCACGGCCGCGAGTCGCTCGAAGAACAATTCGGCGACAAGATCCGCACGATCTTCGTCGAGAACGTTCCCGAAGGCCCCGACGCCGCGCGGATCATGAACCAGATGGCAGCGCAGGGCGCCGACATGATCATGCTCGGCTCCTTCGGGTACATGAACGACGGTATCCGGCTGGCCGAACAGAACCCCGACATGACCTTCATCCACGCTTCG
Organism: uncultured Rhodobacterales bacterium; assembly: GCA_964588375.1. GTDB lineage: Bacteria > Pseudomonadota > Alphaproteobacteria > Rhodobacterales > Rhodobacteraceae > JASJAR01. Next base: position 14,182 of record CAZPPH010000021.1, read on the forward strand.
GGGTACAAGCTCGCGCCCAACTTCGGCAATTTCCAGAGCCGGAACTACGAATCCTCCTACCTCGTCGGCATGGCCGCAGGCGACGTCACCGAGACCGACACCATCGGTGTCGTCGCGTCCTACGCGATCCCCGAGGTGATCGGAATGATCAACGCCTTCACGCTCGGCTTGCAGGAGGTCAACCCGGACGCCAGCGTCAAGGTGGTCTGGCTGAACTCGTGGTTCGACCCGCCGAAGGCACAGGAAAGTGCGAGGGCGCTCGTCGCCCAGGAAGCCGACGTCGTCTATTCGCTCTATCAGGACACCCCCTCGGTGGTGTCCGTCGCGGAAGAAGAGGGCTTCTGGGTCATCAACACCTCCTCCGACATGAAGGAATACGCCCCGAACTGGCTGCTCGCCTCGCAGATCGCCGACTGGTCGAGCTATTTCATCGAAAGCGTGCAGGCGACGCTCGACGGCAATTTCGAGGGCACCGCCTTCTGGGGCGGGATGGCCGATGGCACCGTCGACGTCAAAAGCTGGGCCAGCTCGATCTCAGGGGAGACAATGGCGGAGATCGAGGAGGTGTCGGCGGCTATTCGCGCGGGCGAATTCCACCCGATGACCGGCCCGATCGTCGATCAGGACGGTGCCGAACGCCTCGCCGAGGGTGAGGTCATCGCCGACGACGCGATGCAGGGCATCGACTGGCTGGTCGAAGGCGTCGAAACGCGCATTCCGCAATAACGCGCCGGTGCCGGCCTATCGCGCCTCGTTGTTTCATGCCCCCGAAAGGGGCAGGATCGAGCACATCCCCGATGCGCTCGTCGATGTGGACGAGGCCGGCACCATCCTCTCGGTCGCCCCGCTGGAGACTCCCATTCCGGAGGGAGCGACCGACCTCCGCGGCCGGGGCGTTCTTCTTCCCGGCTTCGTCGATCTGCACATCCACGCCCCCCAGTTTCCGCAACTGGGGACTGCCCTCGACGTACCGCTCGAAGACTGGCTCTTTCGCCATACCTTCCCCCTCGAAGCCCGCTATGCCGACCTCGACTACGCGTCGCGGGTCTATGACGCACTTGTAAGGCGCCTGCTCGCGAACGGAACGACGACAGCGGTCTACTTCGCCACGATCCACGGAGCTTCAAGCCTTCGGCTCGCCGAAACCTGCCTTCGTCTTGGCCAGCGCGCGCTTGTCGGGCGGGTGGCGATGGACCATCCCGAGGGCTGCCCGGACAATTATCGGGACGCCGATGCCGAAACGGCGGTGGCTGAGACCGCCAGCTTCATTGCCGCCGTGCGGGCCCTGCCGGGCAACAGCCTCGTCGAACCCGCCGTCACACCGCGCTTCATCCCCGCCTGTACCGACACCGCCCTCGCAGGCCTGGGCGCGCTTGCCGCCGAAACCGGCGCTCCGGTGCAGACCCATTGCTCCGAAAGCGATTGGGAGCATGGCCATGTCCTGGACCGGTGCGGCATGTCCGACGCGGAGGCCCTCGATGGGTTCGGCCTTCTCACCCGCCGCACGATTCTCGCCCATGGCGGATTTCTCGGCGAGAGCGACCTGGACCTGCTGCGCACCCGGGGCAGCGCCGTCGCCCATTGCCCCCTTTCGAACGTCTATTTCGCCGGTGCGGTCTTCCCTCTCCGCCGTGCCTTGGAGAAATCGGTGCGGGTTGGCCTCGGCACCGATATTTCCGGTGGCCCGAGCGCGTTTCTTCTCGACGCCGCGCGCTGGGCCGTCTCGGCCTCGCGGCTGCTGGAGAGTGGGGTCGACCCCGCAATTCCCGCTGCCGCCCGGGGCCGCCCGGACACCCGTATCGACTTTCGTGACGCTTTCTGGCTCGCCACCGCCGGCGGGGCCGATGCCCTCGACCTTCCGGTCGGACATTTCGCGCCGGGCCGCCAGTTCGATGCCGTGCTCGTCCGCCCGCCCGGCCTCGGCGATGCGACCGGCGAAGACCTTCTGCAACAGATCGTGATGTGCGCCGAACCCGCCGACATCCGGGGCACCTGGGTTGCCGGCCGGGAAATCCGGACAGGCTAGCCGTCTAGTCCACGACTTCGGATGCAAGCCTTGTCGAAACGAGTTCCTCCTCGACGAGGAGGTAGATGTCGTCGGGCGGCGTGTTCAGCGAATAGAGCATGAGCCCCGGATCGATCCCCATCTCGATCAAGAAGTCCATGGTGCGCCCCTGACCGTGCTGGATGTCTTCGACCGCGAGGAAGACCGGCAGGTAGCCGGGCGCATCGAAATAGTGCTGATGAAGCCCGACGGCACCGCGAAGCGAGACCTCGCGCTCCGTACCGCCGGCGAGGATGTAGGGACAGGCGGAAAGGCAGATGGTTCCCGGCAGGATGACCGTTCGCATCCCTTCTTCCCGGAGCTTTCGACCGATCGACAGAGCCTCGGCGACAGCGCCGCCAGGGCTGTTGATCGCCACACCGTCGGGACGGGCATCGAGGCTCCCGAAATAGCCTGTGAACCTGTCCGCATCTCCGGGCTCGATCGGGCCGTTGATCACCAGGACCTCGCCGATCCCGTCCGCTGTCTGGAGGGAGAACTCCAGCCGCTCCGGAAGGTCGGACGGCAGATCGATGGATGGGGCTTCCGTGGGGCCGAGATACTCTGTCGGCCGTCGAGACGGATTGTAGTGCCGACGTTGATCGCCCGGTGACACGGGGCCGGTGGTCAGCTCCTGTTCGTGGAAAAGCCTGTCTGCGGTATGTCCTCCGACGTCGGCCAGAAGAAGGAGCACGGCGAGAAGGCCCTGTCCGATCAAGGCGAACCTCAGGGCACGCTGCATCGAGAGATTCTTCAAGCCGATGATGGGGTTCGCCATGTCTCTGCTACTCCGCAGCTGCGCGCGGCGCGGCCGGTTCGGGCTCTGTCGGTTTCCCGCGCCGCTGCATCGCCGCGTCGGCGTCGCCCATCGACGCCTCGACATCCTTCATCGCGTTTATGGCCGCCTTGAGGTCGGCCAGCGTCAGGGTCTCCTCGATGCTGAGCCCGTCGCGCCCGCGCCGGATCGTGGCCTGGGCGATCGCGAGAACGAAGACGAGCACTCCCGGCAGGAGATCGATGGCGATCGCACCGGCCCAGGACGGAACGAAGTTCTCGGCGTATCGGATGACCGCATCCGCGCTTGAGATCGGATTGTAGGCCGTCTCTTGCGGCGGCTCCATCTCGAGGACTTCGTCGGCCGCCCGCTTCAGGGTCTGGCTGCGCTGGTCGAGGGCGCTGAGAACCGAGGCGATGGTTGAGGATTGTGCCTCCCGCACACTGGAATTCCGGCCATCGAGTTCCGGAAGCACAACCGAGGCGGGAAGGTCCTGAGCGGCGCGTGCCACAAGCGGGGCGACCGAATATTGATTGAGGTTCGAGATCACGCCGGCAAGTCGCACGCTCTCTTCCGAGAACGTCACCGACCGCTGCTCGACGGGGCCGGGAGCCACGGTGAGCGCCCGCATCCTGCCGAGGATCGCGTTGCCGTCTTCGTAAGCGCTTTCGATCAGCGGCTGCTGCTCGGCAATCTGTGCCTCGAGGTTGAGGAGTTCATCCACCTTCTGTGTCAGAACGCGAAACACGGCGCCTTCGCCAGCCGTGCCGGAAAGCTGGCCGGATCGCTCCTGGTCGGCGAGAGCTTCGAATGTCTCGCGCGCCCGTTGCACCTCGCGCTCAAGCGCCTGTCCGGAAAGCGCGATGTCATGCGCCTGTTCGAGAGCCGATTGATAGTCCCGGACCGTCCTGTCGAGATGTTGCTCGACGGCTGCAGAGCCGGCGAGGGCGGCCGCGTTGAGCCAACTCGACATGGCGATGATGGCGAGCGACCCGACCATCGTCGAGACGGTCAGGCCGATGAAGCCGCCAGCACTGCGCATGGCCGGGAGAAGGCGCAGCATGTAGCTCCAGAACACGAAGATGCCGACCGAGACGGCCACGGAATAGGCAACCGCGGCGAAGAAGCTCATCGCGCCGGTGTCTTCGAGAAGCGATGAGACGCCGAGATAGGTATAGATGCCCGACGCAATGGCCAGGACACCGAGCGCGGCCGGCGTGAAGGTGTCGAGCCAGGCGAGATGGCCCTCGATCTCTTTCGCCGTTCTGAGCCCTTTGACTTCCGCGGCCGTGAGGTCCTTGTGGTTGCCAGTCATCCGAGCATCCCTTCGTTCTGCAAGAACATGGCCGCCCGGCACAACGGCGACGATGAGGCTGTCATCGGCGCGCACCCGGGCGACGCTTCCCTCGATTGGTGGTCGCGCGCACCTTGAAGACAAAGCCGGTGGCCGCAAGGACGACCATCACCCGTTTCGCACCGCAGCGTCTCACGGTTTCCATGTGTCACAACCACATCGCAGCTCACCGAAGGCGACTTTCTCTTGCAACCCCGCGTCTCAGCGGATTCGCGTTTCCTCTTATTGCGATATGAATCTGACGATACTTGGACATCGGCCGCGCACACGAACCTGCGGATCATTGCCGGTCGGCCCTGTCCCCCGAAAGGTGGTTCTCGCCAAAGCAGGCTTCCAAGCCGGATAGAGGGCAAAGGAAGGCCCCGCAAGAAGCACGGGCCCGAGGGACCTCTGCACAGAAGAGGAGGCGAGCGAGGTGAGGTATCTCTTCGTTCCTTCGGCTTGAGTGGTGCAAAAGGTTTTCCCATGGGCCGCCTTCGAGCCGCGCGCGTTTCGTCGTAGTGGGCGACAACGCCACGGTGCGGGCCGAGGAATTGGTCGTCGCAGATGGTCGAGATGGCGCAGCGTCACGCCCCAGCCGGTCGAGGGATCCGCGGTGCCGTCGGCGTTGAGGTAGAAGATGGCGAAGTGAACCCCCATCATCCCGCCGCGCTCCCGGATCATGTGAAGCTGCCGATCGGTGAGATTGCGCGGGCGCGCTCAGCGAGCGGGCGACGACAGCCGAATGGCGGCATCAGGATTTCCGACGTCATCAACCCGGCGTGCGATGAGATCGGCCAGCGGACGTCCGAGGATCTCGTCCTCGGCTTTTCCAAGACGCGCCAGCAGGCTCCCGAGCGTTTCCGGCATCTCGGACATGTCCGGGCGCGTGCCGAGCGCCAGCCCCAGATCGCGGGCAAGATCGGCAAGCGTCGTGTGATGCAGATCGCGGGCCAGCGCTATGCCATCACTGGCGGTCTCGACGAGGTAGCCGTGGCTGTGCAGCGCGTCGACAAGCGTGTCGCGTGCGCCGAGCGGGATCACTTCGGCCAGATGCTCCTGATCGATCGTGCCGCCGCCCCGCCGCGCCTTTCTTGCAAGCAATGCCAGTGCGGAAACTGCCGCCGCCAGGCTCGTTTGAGGCGTCAGGTCCTGCACCCCGATGAATTCCCGGTCGCGCCGCCAGTCGGCGAGCGAGGCCGCGAATACAGCGCCAAGAATGATTACCGTCCAGCACGCATAGGTCCAGATCAGGAATATGGGGACCGCAGATACCGCGCCGTAGATCGTCGAATAGGTGTTGCCGATCATTGCTCCGAAGCTCCAGGTGAGAGCCTCGAACCCGATCCCCGCGATCGCGCCCCCGACCGCCGCGTCGCCCCAGCGGACCGGACTGGCCGGCACCAGCTTGAAAATGGCGGTGAATACGGCGGCTTGCACCAAGGTGGCCAGGGGCGCGCTCAGCCATATCGGCAGTGCACGACCCCCGCCGGGCTCGCCGGTCCTCCCCTGGAGCCAGACGAGCAGGTCGCTCGAAGCGGCAAAACTCGAACCCAGAAGCAGCGGGCCGAGGGTCAGCAGGGCCCAGAACACGAGCAGACGGGTCACAAGAGGCCGTTGCCGCTTTACATTCCAGACACGATTGAGAGTGGCCTCGATCGTGAAAAGAAGAAGTATCGCCGAAAAGACCAGGGCCACCACGCCGAAGGCGGTCAATTCACTTGCGTTCGATGTAAAGCGGCTGAGATAGACGCGGAGTTCTTCGCCGGTTTCGGGCAGGATATTGGCAAAGACGATGGCTTGCAGCCGTTCCTGCACGGCGTCGAATGCGGGAAAGGCCGAAAAGATTGAAAAGGCAATGACCAGGAGCGGGACGAGGGCCAGCAGCGTCGAATACGTCAGTGCGGCGACCGACTGAAACAACCCGTCCCTGTAGAAGCGACGCAAGGTGAACAGGACGTAGCCGGCAACCGAGGAAACGCGACTGTTCTCCAACCGTCCGAACAGTTCTTTCGCTTTGTTTGTCATGCAAATAGCGTAGCACACAAGCCGGCGCCGCGGCCATATGGCGGGCCGGCCCGATGATTTGTGGAGCGATTTCCGGTCGAACGAAAAATCTCCCGACTGGTTTGATCGGCCTGCCATCGTGAGTGGCCGACCGCTTCAGTGGCGCATTTCACGAAGCCCTGAATACACTACCCTGAACCTGTCGGAGCGAGCGGCCTGTGCCGGGAATGGACATGTCGCGCACCTGTCGGACCCGACCCGTCATGCCTTGTCGACGGCAAGGGCCTGCATCAGGCCGGCGACCTGCTCGGCATTGTCTCTGGCTGGCGTTCCATCCGGCCGTTCCGTGTTGTTTTCAAAGCCGATCCGCGCGCATCCACCCTCGCCGAGAGCGCGCAGCAGGCAGCTGCGTTCATGGTGTCCGAAGGCGCAGGCGGCCCACTCGAACCCGTTCGCAAGCGGTCGGGCGGCGGCGAGAAACCCGTCGAGATCGGACGGAAGCGCAAGTCTCGGTGGCTCGTAGCTGCCGAGGACGAAAAGCATCTGGCCCGAAGCGGGCAATACAAACGCCTCGACGAGCTCCGCAAGTCGCGCCGCTTCCTCTGGAGTGTAGAGGATGTGTTGCAGTGCGATGCCGGCCTCGGCGGTTTCAGAATAGAAGCGCCTTGCCTCCCGGTCGGGCTCAAGACCCGGACACATCTCGCGCAATGCGACCGAAACGCCTTCCGGCTCGACTGCCTCGACGAGCGAGCGCTGCGCTTCGGGCGCGTAGCGGCCGACGGTTTCGGTGGTGATCTGCACCGGCATGTCGGGGACGGCGCGCGCCATTTCCGCGATGAGTTCCCGGTAGAGGCCCGCGTCGAGCACGTGCCCGCCGTCCGTGTCGCGGACATGGGCATGCAAAGCTTCCGCGCCCGCCTCGAAGGCCTTTCGGGCGTCCGACACGATTTCGGGTATGGTGACAGGCAAGGCGGGATGATCCGCCGGGCTTCGTCTCGCGCCCGTCGGCGCGAGCATGATGCGGGGCAGGGGCGCGAGGCGGCTCACGCGGCGACGGCGCGGCGCAGCGCGCGGCCGAGCCTGTCGACGAGTTCGCCGATCTCATCGTCGGTGATGATGTAGGGCGGGGCGAGAAGCACGTGATCGCCTCGCCGGCCATCCACAGTGCCGCCCGCAGGATAGCAGATCAGTCCCTCGTCCATAGCGGCGGACTTGACGCGCGCGTTGATTTTTCGGGCGGGGTCGAACGGGGCTTTCGTACCCCGGTCCTCGACCAGCTCCAGCCCCCGGAACAGGCCGCGCCCGCGGATATCGCCGACATGCGGGTGCTGTCCGAAGGCCTCTCGCAGCGCAGCGACGAGCGTCTGTCCCTTGTCGCGGACCCGCGTCAGGAGATCCCGTTCGAGGATCTTGCTCAGCACGGCCCGTCCCGCGGCCGCCGCGAGCGGATGGCCGTGGTAGGTGTGCCCGTGCAGGAAGCTGCCCGAACCGGCCGCGATGGCATTGTGGATGGCCCCCGTGCAGAGCATGGCGCCGATCGGCATGTAGCCTGCGCCGAGCCCCTTTGCGATGGTCACGATGTCGGGGGCGATGCCGTCCTGTTCGCAGGCAAAGAGCGTGCCGGTCCGGCCCATTCCGCACATCACCTCGTCGAGGATCAAGAGGACGCCGTGGCGGTCGCAGATCTCGCGAATGCGCCCGAAATATCCTTCGACCGGCGGCACCGCGCCGGCGGTCGCGCCGACGACCGGCTCCGCGATGAAGGCCATGACGGTCTCCGGCCCAAGCCGTTCGATCTCCGCCTCGAGTTCGTTCGCGGCACGCTGGCCGTAGTCGTGAGCGCTCTCGCCCTCCTCCCGCTCGCGATATTCGTAGCAGGGCGCGATATGGCTCGTCTCGACGAGGAGGGGGGCATATTTCTCGCGCCGCCAGGCGTTCCCGCCCGCGGCAAGCGCTCCGAGCGTGTTGCCGTGGTAACTCTGCCGTCGGGCAATGACCCGGTGACGGCCGGGTTCGCCGGTTTCGAGGAAATACTGCCGCGCGAGCTTGAGTGCGGCCTCGACGGATTCCGAGCCGCCGGACAGGAGATAGACCTTCTCGATACCCTCGGGCGCGCTGGCGGCCAGGAGATCGGCGAGACCTTCGGCTGCTTCCGACGTGAAGAAACCGGTATGGGCGAAGGCGAGGCGGTCGAGCTGATCGTGGATCGCGGCGCGCACGTCCGCGTCGGAATGACCGAGACAGGAGACCGCCGCGCCACCCGACCCGTCGAGGTAGGCCCGTCCGGCGCTGTCGTGGATGTAGCAGCCCTCGCCACGGACGGCGGTCGGCAGGGGCGCTTCGGAACGGCCGAAGACATGGCCCATGTCTCAGTCCCCGCGCACGACGAAGACAGATTGCGTCGCGTGGCGCACCACGCGGGCGGCGTTCGGTCCGATGAGATAGTCGGAGAGGTCGGGCGTGTGGGACGCCATCACGATCGCGTCCGCACCGATGCGATCCCCAGCCGCGATGATCTCGTCGTAGATCCGGCCGTGGAGCACATGCGGGTGCACCTCCACCCCGTCGGGAACATGGTCGGCGACCCAGGCCGTGAGCCTCTCGCCGACATCGTGAAGCGCCCGCTGCTCGAAGCCTTCGTCGAAGTAGCCGCTCACGACGGACATCCCGAAATCCGGCAGCACGGTGGCGACATGAAGCTCGATATCCTCGCCGCCGAGGCGCAGCGCGGCGGGTAGCGCCTTCGTCCAGCTCGTCTTTGCGGAAAGGTCCACGGGCAGGAGGATCTTCTTGAACATCGGGTGGCTCCTCAGAAAGCCGGTTTGGTCTGGCGGCGGCGCTGGAGCAGGATCACGAGCCCCAGAAGCGCGAGCGCGGGGATGTAGAACACCTGCGCCGGCATCCGGTCGCGGGGCACCTGAACGGTCGCGAGCCTCACCGGGGTATCGGCGTAGAAATCGAAATCCGCGAGCGCTTCGGCCGTGGGCGTGCCGAACATCGGCTCGTCGAGGCGCACGGTATCGCCTTCGGGAAGGAGCAGGAGGCCCGAGTTGGCGATGCGCTCCTGCACACTGGCGCCCTCGGCGGTCATCACGAGGGTCGTCGCGGTCATCTCTCCGGTGGTGAAGTCGGGCCCGCGGATCTCGAGGCGCAGAGACGTGCCTTCCGGAACCTCGCCCAGCACCGTTTCGAACTCAGCCGGCGGAACCTCCCGGAACGGGCTCTGGACAGTGTCGAGCCAGACATTGGGCACGAAGAGCGTGAACGCCACGAGAAGAAGCGCCGCGCTTTCGTACAATCTCGACCGGGCGAGGAAGTAGCCCTGTGTGGCGGCGGCGAAGAGCAGCATGGCAAAGGTCGCGATCACGAAGACGAAGATTGCCTGAAGCATGCCCGCCGTCGTTCCGAGATCGACGCCGTAGAGAATGAGCGTCGGGTTGAAGATGAAGAGGAATGGCAGCGCGACGGTCCGCAAGCTGTAGAAAAAGGCGGTGAAGCCGGTGCGGATGGGGTCGCCGCCGGACACCGCGGCCGCCGCGAAGGACGCGAGCCCGACGGGCGGTGTCACGTCTGCCATGATCCCGAAATAGAAGACGAAGAGATGCGCCGCGATGAGCGGGACGATGAGCCCCTCCTGGGCTCCGAGCGAGACGACGACCGAGGCCATCAGCGAGGAAACGACGATGTAGTTCGCCGTGGTCGGCAGCCCCATGCCGAGTATCAGCGAAAAGAGCCCGATCAGAATGAGCATCACGATCAGGATGCCGCCCGAAAGCTGCTCGACGAGCCCGGCGAGTTCGGTGCCGATCGGCGTCTTGGTGACGGTGGCGACGATGATGCCCGCCGCCGCCGTCGCCACGCCGATGCCGATCATGTTGCGCGCGCCCGCGATCAGACCTTCGATCAGGTCGCCGAAGCCGGCGCGGGACTCCGCTGCGAGCCGGGAGCCCTCTCCCCGGAAAAGCGCTTTCAGGGGGCGTTGCGTGACGATGATGAAAAGCATCAGCGACGTGGCGTAGAACGCCGATTTCGCGGGGCTCTGCCGCTCCACCATGAGAAACCAGACCAGAACCACGATCGGCAGGACATAGTGAAGGCCCGTGGCGTAGACCTGGGCCACTGTCGGCAACCTGATCTCGGGATCGTTCGGATCGTCGATCTCGAGGTCCGGGCGGCGTGCCGCGACCGCGACGAGACCGAGATAGACAAGCCCAAGAACCGTCATCATCACCGGGCCCGCAATGCCGGGGGCCGTCGCCTGCAGTGCTCCGACGGCATAGATCAGAACCGTGAATCCGGCGCCGGCGACCGCGAAACCGATGAAGAACTTCAGGAGCATGCCGAGAAAGGATTTCGCCTCGCCGAGGGCCGGCATGTCCTTTTTCAGCGCCTCGAGATGCACGATGTAGATAAGGGCTATGTAGGAGATCACTGCCGGGATGAAGGCGTGCTTGATGACCTCGACGTAGGAGATCCCGACGAATTCCACCATCAGGAAGGCCGCGGCCCCCATCACCGGCGGCATGATCTGACCGTTCACGGAAGAAGCGACCTCGACCGAGCCCGCCTGTTCGCTGGTGAAGCCCACACGCTTCATCAGGGGAATGGTGAAGGTTCCCGTCGTGACCACATTGGCGATCGACGAGCCGGAGATGAGACCGGTCATCGCCGACCCCACCACGGCCGCCTTGGCCGGCCCGCCGCGCAGGTGGCCGAGACCGGCGAATGCCAGCTTTATGAAATAGTTGCCCGCCCCCGCCTTGTCGAGAAGCGAGCCGAAGAGCACGAACAGGAACACGAACTGCGTCGACACGCCCAGCGGAATGCCGAACACGCCCTGTGTATCGAGCCATTGCGCGTTGATGAGGCCCGTGAAGGACAGACCTTCGTGCTCGATCAGGTCGGGGATCAGCCATCCCGTCCCCATGTACGCGTAAAGCAGAAAGAGCGAGCCGACGATCGCGAGCGCGGGGCCGAGCGCCCGGCGGCTGGCCTCGAGAAGAACGACAAGGCCGATGGCGCCGATCCAGACCTGCGTCGCGGTCGGAAGCCCCGACCGCGCCGTCATCGCCAGATGATCGGAGAAGAGAAAGACGTAGAATGCGCAGAAACCGCCAACGGCCATGAGTATCCAGTCGGTCACCGGTACATGACGGCGCGGCGAGGACCTGAAGGCGGGATAGGCGAGAAACGCGAGAACGATCGCGAATGTCAGGTGGATCGGGCGTGTCTGTGAAGAATTGAGGGCCGGCAAGTATTCCGCGAACCAGAGTTGGGGCTGCGCTATCCAGAGCTGGAAGAGCGACCAGGCCAGCGCGAGCCCGGAAATCAGCAGGGCGACGGCGCGGTTGGTGGGCGCGCGCGCGCCGCTGTCGGCGCTGGCGACGAGGTCCTGAAGCTCATCGTCGCTGAATTGGCGCCCCTTGCGCCCGGGATCGTCTGACATCCCCTGCGGTCCCCGCTGAACCAGCCCCTATGTCGCCCCCGGGGCGCTCGTGGCGCCCAGGGGGGGTATTCTTTTTGTTTTCAGCCGGTCCGGCTCATTCGATGAGTCCGGCCTCGCGGAAGTAGCGCTCCGCCCCGGCGTGAAGGGGCGCCGAAAGCCCGTCAGTCGCCATTTCTTCGGGCTCGAGAATGGCAAAGGCCGGATGCAGGCTCTTGAACTGGTCGATGTTGTCGAAGACCCCCTTCACGACCTCGTACACCACGTCTTCGGACACCTCGGCCGAAGTGACGAAGGTCGCGCCGACGCCGAAGGTCGTCGTGTCGTCGGAATTGCCGCGATACATTCCGCCGGGGATCGTGGCCTGGCGGTAGAACGGGTTGGCCTCGATCAGCGCTTCGGTCGCCTCGTTGTTCACGTCCACCAGAACGCTGTCACACGCGGTTGTTGCTTCCTGGATCGAGCCCGAGGGGTGGCCGACGGTGTAGATCATCGCGTCGATATTGTTGTCGCAGAGCGCCTGGGACTGCTCGGCGGCCTGAAGCTCGGAGGCGACCGCGAAGTCGTCCATGGTCCAGCCCATCTCCTCCATCAGCACCTCCATGGTGCCGCGCTGGCCGGAGCCGGGGTTGCCGACGTTGACGCGCTTGCCCTGGAGATCCTCGAAGGTCTCGATGCCCGCATCGGCGCGGGCGACGACGGTGAAGGGTTCGGGGTGCACCGAGAACACCGCGCGCAGTTCCTCGAACGGCCCCTGCTCCTCGAACCGGGAGGTGCCGTTGTAGGCATGGTACTGCCAGTCCGACTGGGCGACTCCGAACTCGAGCTCGCCTTCCCGGATCGCGTTGATGTTGAAGACCGAGCCGCCGGTCGATTCCACTCCGCACCGGATGCCGTGCTCGGAGCGGTTTCTGTTCACCAGACGGCAGATCGCGCCGCCGGTCGGGTAGTAGACGCCGGTGACGCCCCCTGTGCCGATGGCAATGAAGGTCTGGTCCTGAGCGAGCACACCGTTGGCTCCGACCGCCGTTGCCGCGGCGACGAGTGCGCCGAGAATTGGTTTGGTCATAGTCAATCTCTCCCTGGTTATGGCCGGGAATCGACGCCCGGCCGCTCCAGAGGAAACAATTCATTGAAATGGGTCAAGAAGGCAATACAAATGTATCATCCGATTTCGTCCGCTCCAGGGAGAAGACACTGCAGCCCACCGACCCCACCATCGTGGAGCTAAGTGCCAGGCTGCGCCGCGTCGGAGAGACGGCCCCGCCGCGCGTCGCGATGCTCGCGGCGTGGCTCAATGAACGCCCCGAGGAGATCGCCTTCAACTCCGTCCGACGCCTGGCGGAACGCTCGGGAGCCAACGCGAACACCGTCGTCCGCCTCTCGCAGTCGCTCGGGTTTCAGGGTTACGAGGCCTGCCGAAACGCCTTTCAGGATGCGCTGCGCACTTCTGCCGACAGCTACTACGGACGCCGGGCCGGCGAACTCCAGCAGCAGGAGCGGCGCGCCGTGCTCGACAACCTCGAGGGGGCGGCCCACAGGAACATCGAAGCGCTGTTCTCACCGGCCGGAAAGGCGGCGATCGAGGAAGCTGCGGACCTCCTGCTCGCTGCACGGCAGGTTCGCGTCATCGGCGTGCGAAGCTGCTTTGCCATCGCCGATTACCTGACCTACACCGCGCGGATGGCGTTCGCCAATTTCGGGCGGCGGGCCGGAACGCCGGGCGATATTCGCGATATGATCGCCCGGACCGGGCCGGCTGACGTGGTGATGTCGATCACGTTTCCCCATTATTCCGTAGAGACGATCGAGGCACATGAACTTGCGCAGGCGAGGGGTGCGTCCACCATCGCGGTGACGGACGGGCTGCACTCGCCCATAGCCGCCGGGGCCAGTCTCGTGCTTTGCCCCAGAATGGAGGGCCCGCAGCCGCTCCCGAGCATGTTGGCGACCTTTGCGCTCGCCGAGGCCGTTGTCGCCGCGATGATCGCCAAGTCCAAGCACGCCGAGGCCAATATCGTGGAGTTCGAGGAACGGCTCCTCATCTCCGGCGCCTACCGAAAAATGTGAACTGGGCGTCGCCGCGGCTGTCATCGCTCGCGCGACGGATCCTCGGCAAAGCGTCCATGAGCGGATACGCGGCTGCTGCTGAAGGCGATGCTGCCGATGTCACGCTCAGGGCCACTTGGCAGAAGGTCGAGATCACGGCTCGCGGCCTGGCCCGGATCAACACGATCGCTGCCCGCCGCGAGGAGGCAGAGGTCATGGCGCTGATCGGAAGGCATCCGACACCGAGATGTTTTGCCTTTCTTGCGCACCCGTCGGCAGGAACGGATCGGTCGGGACCCGCGTTGACCGATGAAGCTCCGCGAACCATCCGCCGGGCGCGCTGGAAACGAGGTGACTTTCGATGTCCTACTGGCGTTTCGGCGGGATGATCCTGACCTCCACGGTCGTGATGTTCATCCTGATGTATCTCAACACCTACGCGCTGGAGCATGTCTTCTGGTCGGAAACGCGCACGTACATGGCGATCATGATGGGTGCTGCAATGGCCGTCATCATGCTTTCCTTCATGCTCACCATGTATTCCAGCAGCGCGGTGAACGGCGCGATCTACCTTGGCGCGATCGTGGTCTTCGCCATCTCGCTCTGGCTCGTGCGCAGCCAGGCGACGGTCGAGGACAGGTCGTTCATGCGGGCCATGATCCCGCACCATTCCATCGCGATCATGACGTCCCAGCGCGCCGGGATCAGCGATGCGCGGGTCGACAAGCTTTCGAGCGAGATCGTGCGGGCGCAGAACCGCGAGATTGCGGAGATGCGGTATCTCATCGCCGACATCGGACGGGCGGGTGAGATCGGCGAGATCTACGAGGATCCGGGCCTCACCCTCGGCAGCGTCGAGGATGCCCTGAACGCAACACTTGTCGCCGCGCTCGATCCTGCGCCACTGCCAGCGGAGAACCTGCCGGAGACCGTGCAGGCGGACGGGTTCGACTGCGGATTTCGCCGGGTGCGGTCTGAAGCGCCCGTGCTCTGGACGGGCGAGGAAAGCGCGTTGATGCGGCTGAACGGCGTCGTCATCGCCCTCGAGCGGCAGGAAGCCGATGGCACGCAAGTCTGGGGAGCGCAGGGCGTCACCATGACGGTGCGCGACGTCGATGACGCGGGCTGGCGGGGTGGAGCGGAACTGGTGTTCGCGCTCGAGCGGGGCCTGACGGTGGGGTACCGCGGCTTTTACGATTGCGATGTCTGATGGCTTGCCCGGTCGCGGAGCGGCAACGAGACGACCATTCACGACGAACCGGAGGAGATGAGGAATGAACCTTTTGACCAGAACGGCGATCCCGGCCCTGGTGCTCACCCTTTGGGCGGGCGCCGCGGCGGCGGATGACGGACATCGCGACCGGCACGACGGTCCCGGCATGGGGGCGGCTCATGGGATGACGGACATGATGATGCGGATGCATGGCATGATGGATGG
>CAZPPH010000022.1:0-14369 GCA_964588375.1 uncultured Rhodobacterales bacterium
CCGTCTCGACGGGGCGTCAACTGCCAACGATCACGCCACCGTTCGGATGCAGGGTCTGGCCGGAGAAGTAGTTTCCGTCGTCGCTTGCGAGAAAGAGATAGGACGTCGCCACCTCCCATGGCTGGCCGGGCCGGCCCATGGGCACGTGGGTGCCGAACCTTTCGACATGCCCGGCGTCGAACGACCCGGGGATCAACGGGGTCCAGACGGGGCCGGGCGCGACGCAGTTGACGCGTATTCCCCGGTCGACGAGTTGCATCGCCATCGACCGCGAGAAGGCGGTGATGGCACCCCGGGTCGCGGTGTAATCGACGAGATGATCGTTGCCCTTGAAGGCGTTGACGCTGGCGGTGTTCACGATAGCGGCTCCGTCGGGCAGATGCTCGAGCGCGGCCTGGGTGACGAAGAAATACCCCATCACGTTGCTGTCGAAGGTGCGCCTGAGTTGCTCCTCGCTGATCTCCCTGAGGTCGGTTTCCTCGTATTGCTGGGCGGCGTTATTGACGAGAATATCGACCCCCCCGAGCTTCTCGGCGAGGTCTCCGACGGCGGCGAAAGCCTCGTCGCGCCGGCCGATGTCGGCCTTCACGCAATAGGCGACGCTGCCTTCCTCCTCCACCGCCCTGTGGGTCTCCTCGGCATCGCGGTCTTCGTCGAGATAGATGATACCCACCTTCGCGCCCTCGCGCGCGAAAAGGACGGCCACGGCGCGGCCGATGCCACTGTCGCCACCGGTGATGATGGCACGCCTTCCCTCGAGCTTTCCGACACCGGGATGGCGCGGATGCCAGTCGGGTGCCGGGTCCATCTTGTGCTCATGGGCCGGCATGCTGTGCTGTTCCTGGGGCGGAACGGCCTGGTGCTCGCTCATCGATTGTCTCCGTCGTTCAGGCACTCGGGGGCTCAACCGTGATTCTTCTCGCCGGTTCCGGGAGCCACTTCGTTTTTCACCTGCCCCCAGGCCAGCATCGTGAAGATTGCCGTGCCGCCGATGATGTTGCCCAGAAGCACCGGCAGGAAGAAGTCCAGGACGGCTACAGAAAGCGGCAGTTCTCCGAGCCACAGAAGGTAGGCCATCTCGACCGAGCCGGCGATGATATGCGTGAAGTCTCCGGCCGCGATCAGCCAGGTGAAGGCCAGGATGATGAAGAACCCGCCGCCCTCGGCGGAGGGCATCATCCAGACGATGGCGGCGACAAGCACACCGGCAGGTACCGCACGCACGAAGCTCTGCCAGGCGCCCATGCCGGTCGCGTGGTAGGATAACTCGAGGAACGCGGCCCGCAATTCGGGAGCGAACGCACCTTCTATCGTCATGAAGTAGCCGGCTGCGAGGGCACCGACGATATTCGCGGCGAGTACGACGCCCCAGAGTCTCAGCATCGACACAACAGATTCGAGGTTTCTGTGCGTCATGACGGGAAGCACGGTCGTGATCGTGTTTTCGGTGAAGAGCTGCATCCGGCCGAGGATCACAACGACGAACCCCAGCGAATAGCCGGCGTTTTCGATCAGGAAGGACGATGGGCTGTCGGGCAGGTAGGTTCGCAGAATCGCCTCGCCCAGCACCGAGAAGCTGATGAGGATACCCGCGGCAACTCCGGACCATATGAGCGAGTTGAGGGGGCGGGTGAGCTCCTGCTGGCCGTCGCGGCGCACGACCTCGTATATGAGGCGTGCGGACAGACGCGCGGCGTCGTGGACCGATTCTTCCTCGACCGCATGGCGTGCCGCACTGGTCTTGTCCGGAACGCTCTTGCCTTGCTTCATCCGCTCTCCGACCCTGCTCATGACGGGTCAACGCAACGAGCGGACGCGAGGTTCCGGCAAACCGGGAACCGGGCCCTGGCCGGCTGCGTTGAACCCGTTGAGCTTTTTCATTCCAGCCAAACCGGTCCTGCAAGTCATGTCCCTGCCCTCCCGATGACTGCGCATTCCGCCAAATCGGATCTCGCGCGGCAAGGTCAGGCGGCGACAGCCGTGCGGGCGCGTCCGGGCATGGTGGGTTTCGCACTCGTCAGGCAGACACCGGTTCTGGCGCTGCTTGTCGGCGTGCCGGGCCTCGCGGCAATGGTCGAGCAGGAACGTGCGCTCGCGATCGCGCTGCTCCTGCCCGCCGGCATTCTCGCCGGACTCGGCATCTGGTCGAGGCGTCTTTCCTCAAGCGACGAGTTGCGCCGGATCGAGGCGGTGGCCACCCTGGCGCTCATTTTCGTTCTTTCTGCCGTTCTCGCGGTACCGGCCTTCATGGTGCTCGGACTGAACCCGCTCGACGCGTTCTTCGAGGCAACTTCCGGCATAACGACGACCGGCCTCTCGGTTGCCGCAGAAGCCGAAAGCTGGCCGATTTCGGCCCATCTCCTGCGAGCCTGGATGCAGTGGTGCGGGGGCGTCGTCATGGCGGTTGCCGGCGTGGCGCTCCTGATGGACTCCGCCCGCGCGGCGCGTGCGCTCGGCAGAGAGGCGGTCAGCGGGGGCGACTATCTCGCCTCGACCCGGGCCAAGGCGCGCATCGTTCTGACCGGTTATGGCGCGATCACCGTGGTCGCCCTGCTGTTGTCGGTGCCGCTCTTTCCCGGCTGGTGGGAGGGGCCGATGATCGCCCTCGCGGCAGTGTCGACCGGCGGATTCACGCCGCGCGACACGAGTCTCGCGGATTATTCGCCTGCCGCGCAGGTCTTCACACTCGCGCTCTGCGTCGCCACCTCGATCTCGCTTCTGTTCTATGCCCTGGCTTGGAGACGGGGTACGCACCACGCAATCCGGAGCGGTACGGTAGCGGTGACCCTGGGGCTCGTTGCCGGCGGTGTCGGGGTCTACGCCCTGCTGCACGGCTTGACGCAGGGCTGGTCGGCCGAGGACCTCCTTGCGGGGGTATTCAACCAGGTGAGCGCACAGACGACCGCCGGCTTCTCCACGGCACCGGTCATGCCGGGCGTCCCGCTGATGTTCCTGTTCATCGCCGCAATGGTCCTCGGCGGCGACGTCGGCTCCACCACCGGCGGGATCAAGGCCGCGCGCACGTCGATGCTGTTCCGCATGATCGCGCTCGTCTTCCTGCGTCTTCGTCTGCCCGACCGCGCGCTGTCGCATCTGAAGATCGGCAACCGGCGCGCGGACGCGGAGGCGATCGTCTTCGCGGCCGCGCTTCTGGCGATCTATCTCGTCTCGGCGCTCGTTTTCTGGGCCGCGCTCTGCGCGGCGGGCTTCCCGCCGGTTTCGGCGCTCTTCGACGCGGTCTCGGCGCTGTCGGGTGTCGGCCTCTCCACTGGTGTGATCGGTCCAGATCTCCCGGCACCGCTCAAGGCGCTCGCGATCGCTGCGATGCTTCTCGGACGCCTCGAATTCTTCGTCATGATCTCGCTCTTTCTGCCCTCGACATGGATCGCAAGGAGATGACCCATGCACATTACCATCCTCGGCGCCTCGCGCTTCGGCGTCGCCACGGTGCAACACCTTATCGACGAGGGTCACGAGGTTGTCCTCATCGACAGCGACAGGTCACGGCTCGACAATCTGGCGGACGAACTCGACTGCGGAATGGTCTGCGGCGACGGAACCCTCCCCTCGACGCTGCGGGACGCCTACGGCGACGGCTCTGACGCCCTCGTCGCCCTGACAAACGAAGACGACGTCAATATTCTCGCCGCGGTGGTGGGCCGCGCCATCGGTTTCGGCCGGGTGATCCCGCAGATCGTGCGGCCGGAGCTTCTGACCGTCGTCGAGGAACTCGAGCTCGGCGACGTCATCACGCCGCACGACAGCCTCGCGAAATCAATCGTCGGCAGTCTGACGGAACACAGCGAGGTGGACACCGACCTCCCCCTGCACCGCGAATTGCGGCTCGTGAACCACATCATTCCGGAAGCGCTCGACGGCAAGACCATCGCCGAGATCGACTTGCCGGAGGGCGCGCGCCCCGTCGCCCATTCGGGGCATGACCGCGAGTCTCTCGCTGAAGATGACGTAAAGCTCACGAAGGGCGACAAGCTCATGTTCGTGGCAAAGAAGGAAACCGTCGAGAAGCTCACGAAGATCTTCGAGGAAAGCTGAGAGAGCGGGGAGGTCGTCAGGCCCCGCCTCTGCGCCCCTCGCGCATTCCGAAGGCAATCTGAAGCGCTCCCCAGAGGATGAGGTCGAGGCCCAGAAGCACCCCCGGCACCCAGGCCGCATTGAAGGGCAGACCGAACCACAGAAGGATCGCCAGAAGGAGTGACAGCGCGCCGGAGGCAACCATCCAGCCTCCCCCGTCTCCGAACGACTTCGCACCGTAGTAGAGACGGAGCACGCCGGCGGCGGCGAAGTAGGCGATGATCAAAGTCGTGATCGCGAGAATGCCGGCGATCGGCTGAACCAGAACGAGTGCACCCGTGACGATCGCGAGCAGCGCCAGCGCGAAGGCGGCGGCTATGTGCCAGCCCTCGTTTCTGCGAAACGCGGCGAAAAGCCCGACGACACCGCTGGCAATGAGAACCCAGCCGAGAAGCAGGGCCGCGGCGATTGACGCGAAGAAGGGCATCGCCAGCGCGGCGATGCCTGCAAGAACGGTCACGGCGCCGAGGATCAGCAGGAGCCAGCGGTTCTGAGCCGCGGCCTTGCCGGCGCGAAACGCCGGGTCGTCCTCGCGACCGGCGCGAGCGCCTTGGCCGTTCTTTTCGGCGGTTTCGGATGTATTGGTCATGGTGTCGAACTCCTTGGTCTCGGCCGGGTCAGGATTGGTCGCCGCGCCACGTATCGGGAGCATCCTCTGCGAGCCGCGACTTCGGGGCCTCTTCATCCCGACGTCGTTTCTGGGCGCGCGACCGGCTTACGAGCGCAATGACGAGCACGGCGACGAGCGTGAAGATCGACAGAAAGCCGAGGAAAAATCCGGTATCCATGGAAAGTCTCCATTTGTTCGAAAGACTGGTTTCGAGGGTGAACCCGGGCCACGGCGACCGGGTTCCACCTCAAACCATGGCGTGAGGCATGCCCGGCAGCGGCCGTCCGAATGCCCGGGCAGGTTCGGGATCGTACGGTACCAGAAAACCCTGGCGCCTTTCGGGCGGCCGCCCGGCGTTCGATCTGGCCCTGGCCCGCCAATGGCCGGACGCGGCGGAGAGGTCGAAGAAGGCGGAGTCGGCATCCTCGCCGAGCCAGTGACGAAAAGCCCGATTCCGCAGGCGCGCGACGTGTTCGGGACGGTCGAGCGCCAACCCCGCCTCCGTGTCCCACGAAAGGCTCCTGCCGTTGAGATTGGCCGAGGAGACGATCGCCCGATCATCATCGAACAATCCGACCTTGGCGTGCACATAGACGATCGGCGAGCCGCAGAGCGTGTCCCGCCCGCTCGCGGAGATCCGGTCGGGCCGGACAGGAGAGCAGATCGCCGCACGCGACCCGAACGCCTCGGCCACCTCGTCCACGCATCTTGCCTGAAGGTATTCGCCGAAGCGCGCATCGGAGCTCATGGCACCGTCGAAGGCGACGTCTTCGGGCGCACCCGGCAGGATCAGGATCAAGCCGAGGTCGGAGCGACGTTTGCCCGCTCTTGCGAGCGCCCCGGCGATGCGGCGGTCGCGGAAGAACTGCGTCTCGAGATAGATCAGATCCCGGGCCTCGCCGATCATCCGCAAATGCGCCCGGGCGAGTTCGTCGACGAGCGGGCGGGGGCCGAGGAACGGAAACTGGATGCGCCGCCGGCGCGACAGGGTGCGCAGGAGCCGGCCGGTGGTAGGCGGCTCGGTCCGGTCGTTGCAGACCTGCAGAAAGGTTTCGAGATGGCGCTGACCTTCTTCGGCGATGCTGCCCCGGCACGTCAGTTGAACGTCGTGCCATGTCTGTTCGCGCCGGCGGTCATGCCCCTTGTCGTCGTAGCGCCGCTCGTCGAGGTCGAGACCGCCGATGTAGAGGAGGCTGCGATCGAAGACGGCGATCTTGTGGTGATGCGTGCCCGGAACGAGCGGCGGCGGCGGCCACTTGCGCGCGACGAGCGTCCCGCCCGGCGCGAAGCGCAACCAGCGAACGAGCCCGGGACTGCATTCGAGTTCACGCGCCCGGTCTTCGGCGGCCAGGGCATTCAGCCGGCCCGCCCGCCGATTGAGATTGCGAATGAGCGCCGGCCAGAGCAGGAGCCTTGGCAGCAGTCCGACACGCGCCGAATGGGTCGCGTTCAGAACGTCGAGGTCTGCGCCGGGACCCGCGACTTCCGCAGCCCCGATGAACGCCCGCCTCGCCTTCCATGACGCGGTGTGAAGTTTCGTTTTCAGGATGGGGTCGAAGTCGGCAAGGGCGACATGCACCGAAACGCCCTTGTTCAGCACGTGCACCACGAGGTCGAACCAGGTCTCGCCCACCGCGCGCGCTTCATCGCTGCGCAGCTTCGTCTCGAGGTCGAAAACCCTGAAGCTCGCCCAGATCTCGCGCTCGGCCTCGAGAAAGGCGCGCTCCAATGCCGGAAATGCCTCTTCAGCAGTCATCAGAAGACGCAGATCGGCAAGGTCGGGGCCATCCGTGTTGTCCTGAGGCGTGTGCGACATCTGCGCAGGATCCGGTTGAGACGCGGTCAGGCCACGAACACTCACGACTGTGCCGGAGTTCCATTTTCCGTCCCGGGCGGGAAGCGCTGGCGGACGAAACGAATGGTCAGACGGTAAAGACCGTCCAGCCTCTCCGTCTCCATGGAAGCCTCGAGCTGAGAACCGAAGGCCTTCATCAGCCGGACGCCAAGGCCCGGGCCTTCGGGTTGCGCCTTCCCGGGGTCGATCGAGTTCTCAACGCCGAGCGTGACGACGTCCTCGCCGCCTTCGTGATCGCAGCGGAGAGAGACGCGGACATAGGGCATCACGTCATCGGCCGCAGAGGCGTATTTCAATGCGTTCGTCAGCGCCTCGGTCGCCAGCATCGCCAGCGGGCTGGCCTGATCCGGCGACAGGAGCACCTCATGGAGGTCGAATTTCAAATCGACATGCTGCGAGGAGGCCGCGCCGATCCCGAGCATCTGTCTCGTCAGCTCCTCGAGAAGCTGGTCGATACTCAGGCGCGAAAGCGAGGACGTCTCGTAGAGGTCCTGATGGTAGCGGGCGAGGCTCGCGAGGCGTCCCTGCACGCTGCGGAGCGCCTCTCCCGCGCCTTCATCGGTGGTCTGGCGCGCCTGAATATTTATGATCGACGACATCATCTGCAGGTTGTTCTTCACCCGGTGGTGAACCTCCCGAAGCAGGAGTTCGCGCTCGTGCACCCTGTCCTCGAGAACGGCTTCGTCGTGAGCGATCTGTTCCGATAGGCGCTCGAACGTCAGGCCGATCTCGTGCAGTTCCTGCGGCGCCGTTTCGAGCGTGTTCGCGCGAAAGATCGCACGGCCATCGGCGAAGTTGCGCATCCGCATCATGAGCGTCCGGACCGGCCGGACGACCTGCCGCTGAAACACCACAATGGCGATGCAGAGGCTGAGAATCCACATGGCCAGCGGAAGATAGGTGGTCGGCGAAAGCCAGGCGGGTCTGTCGCCCGGCATCGTCATTCGCCAGCTGCCAAGGGCGTAGGCACGGTTGTCGACAATGGGAACGACGGCGAATTCGCGCTTTTCGCCATACGCGGTCTCGCCAGAGAAGACCGTGCCCGAGAAGTCGGACAGGTCGGACAGGCGCAGGCCTGCCGGCATGTAACTGGCGATGCCGTCATCCGGCGTGTCCGACGTCAGGATTTCGCCCGCCGCATTGAACGTCAGTAGCCAAAGCTCTTCCTGGGCGGTTTGAGCGCGACGCGATGCGGCCAGTTCGCTGCCCTGAAACGAAAGCGAAACGTACCCGACAAAAGTGCCGTCATCGTCGCGGACCGGCTCGCTGACGATGATGACCGGAAGGCCCGAGGCATCGCCGGCGGGGCTGAACCGAACGTCTTGCCTCGGCTCGGCGAACAGGCTCGGGCTGGCCGGGTTGTCGGAAAAGTCGTAGTCCCTGCCGAGATTGTTGCAGACCGACAGGCCGCCCCTCTCGACAAGGCCGATGAAGCTGATGCCACGCCCCCCCACGGCGGCCTCGCGCATCATGGCCGAACATTCCTCCCGGCCGGGGTCGAGTGCGATGAGCGCGTCCGCGAGCCCCTCTGCCAGCCCGAAGGCGCTTATGATCGCCTCGCGCTCGGGCGTGGCCGCCCGAAGGGTCTGGGCGACGAGACTGGCACGGAAGACCTCTCGCGCAGCATCCGCTGCGCGCTGGGTCTGAAGGATCTCCACGATCCCGAGTGGCAGGAGCGCGAAGGTCAGAAGAGCAGCGATCCGCACGTTCAGCGAGTTCAACATTGTCGCCGTCTTGCGCGGGTGACCGGGCCGTGGATCCGGCTCGTCCGACTCCCGGGAACTGGCGAATGAAGACGACGCTGTCCCGTCGCTCTCAACGCTCTGCTCCACGTGGTTGAATTCCGGCTCTTCGCCCTTCAAAATCCCACCGCCCGATATCGATCTGATCCTGTTCTGTCTTTTCGGCGAACGGACGTTCCTGTCATTTCCGGCTGAAACCTAGGCCAGATCCGTGGTTTGGGCCAGCGTGACTCGCGGATCATCGACGAACCTCTGACGCCAACGGGCCGCAGAGAACTGCTCGTTCTGCGTTGCCCTGCCATTCCATTCTTCTCGTTTCGAGGAACCCAACACGTCTCGACCGCGTTAGGTTCCGGTCACTGGAGGCGGTGGAGTGAGGGCCGCGCGCAAACGAGTTTTCATGAAGCGACATTTTCATGCGCCGTTCGGCGCATTTCTTCACCACGGAACACGATGAGCGACCGATCCGAAAACCTGACCGATGGCCGGGTCGAGCGTCAGATCGTGCGCATAAGCGCCCCGATGTCGCTGGGCATCTTCAGCGTCCTCGCGATCGGTCTCGCAGATGCCTATTTCCTGGCCCGCGCCGGAGATGCCGCCCTCGCGGCAGTGGGCTTCGTCTACCCGGTCATCGTCGCGGTCACCGCGTTCTCGGTGGGCCTTTCGGCGGGGGCCAATGCCGCGCTGTCCCAGGCGCGCGGCGGCGAGCGAAACGCGGCCGCCGTCTCGCGGCTCGGTCTTCATGCCACTCTTCTCGGTCTCGCGGCGGGGCTTGCGATTGCCTCTGTTTTCTGGCTTGCGGCCTCGCCGCTCTTCTCGGCGCTCGGCGCGAAGGGAGAGGTTCTCGACAATATTCTCGTCTACCTTCCATGGTGGATCGCGAGCTTTCCGGTCCTCGTCGTGACCATGATCCTGAACGCGGCGTTCCGCGCGGCGGGCGACGGGGTGACCGCCGCCGCCGCCATGGTGGTTACCGCCGCCCTCAACATCGGCTTCACACCCGTTCTCATCTTCGGCTACGGACCCCTTCCGGCGATGGGGATGGAAGGCGCCGGACTCGGCACGTTCCTCGCCCGCGCAATCGCGCTCGCCGGTCTCGGGTTTCTGACGCTGAAGCGGGGCATGATCGCCCCGGGGCAGCAGCCTTTCGAGGGATTTGCCGCCTCGGCCCGCGAAATCGTCGGCATCGCGCTGCCGGCCGGTCTCTCGCGGGCGATAAATCCCGCCGGTCTGGCGGTGGTCACCGCTGCGGTGGCGACCGTGGGCGACGTCGCGGTAGCCGGCTTCGGCGCTGCGAGCCGGATACAGGCCATCGCCCTCGTACCGTTCTTCGCCCTGGCCTCGGGGCTCGGCCCCGTGGTGGGACAAGCCTGGGGCGCAGGGGACGCCACCCGCGCCCGGTCGGCCATGCGCAGCGCCGCCTGGTTCTGCGTCGCCTATGGCGGCGCGCTCGCCATCGTTCTCACTGTGTTCGCGCAGCCCATCGCCGCGGTCATGACCGCAGGCAACGATCCGGCGCCCTATACCGAGCAGTACCTGCGCTTCGTCGGCTGGAGCCTCGCCGGATACGGGCTCGCCGTGTCGGCGAACGCCGCGATGACCGCGCGGTCCCGCGCGGGCTGGGCAATGGGGCTGAGCCTTGTCCGCATCGGCGTGTTCTATATTCCCCTGGCATGGCTCGGCGTGCTCACCATCGGCTACCCGGGCATACTCGCCGCGGCAGCGGTGACGAACGTCGCAGCGTTCTGGGCAGCGCTCGTCGTCACCCGCGCCACGAAAATCGGCCCGAGTGGTGCGCGGCCCGTGCGCGCTCCTGCGGAGGGTCTCGCCCGTCTCGCGGGCCCGGGAGAACCGGGCCACCACGGCACGCGTTGATTTCGCATGGACGAAGAGCGAGGAACCGCGACCGAGTCCGACCGGCTCGACCGGCTTGCGCGGCATCGCACGGGCCTTGCGGCCATGTCGGCCGCCGAAAGCACGGTGGTGCCGATACCGCTCGAGACCGTGATCGCGCCGCTCATGGTCGGCAACCCCGGAAGAGCGCTCACCATCGCGCTTTGGGTCTGGATCGGCTGCCTCGCCGGCGCCAGCCTGTTCTTTCTGGTCGGACACTGGGTGCTCGAACCCGTCGTGACCCCGACCCTCGAAGCGCTCGGTCTTACCGAAGACTTCGAGGAAATGACGGCCGAACTGACCCGTCAGGGCTTTTTCTGGACCATCTTCGTCGTGTCGTTTTCGCCCGCACCGATGCAACTGGCCACCCTTGGTGCCGGCGCCGCCGGCGGCAATTTCCTGGTCTTCCTCTCCGCGATCGCGCTCTCGAGGGGCCTGCGCTACTTCGGACTCGCACTCCTCGCGCAGATCATCGGACCTCGGATAACGGCGATGAAGCTGCCGAAGCGGTACACGATCCCGGGCATGATTCTGGCACTCACCGCGATATGGGGCGTCTCGCAACTGGTCTGAATGCATTACCTTCACCTCGCGCTGGACGCCGAGCCCCCCTCGGTGCAATCCTGAACGCCAACCGGGCGCTCGACCATTCCAGAGGCAAGCGAGGGCAGCCGACCGCAAGGACAGCCGCGATGCCGAGACCCCAGCTCGCGAAAATCGCCCCGGTCGCAGACCGGTTCCCGGTCTCCGGGCGTCTCCGCACGGAACACGGATAGCAGCGCGATGCTCCCGCCCTTCGTCTTCCTGCCCGGCCTTTTCGAGACGGCGCATATCTGGCAGCCCACGATCCGGCGCATGGGGCTCGACCCGGCCAGGACACTCTGCCTCGACCTTCCCGGGCATCGGCCCGGAGACACGGCCGAGGATGTTCGCCTCAGCCTTGCCGACGGAACCTGGATCGAGGACGCGGCCGCGCGCATCGGCGACTGGCAGGGCGGCGAGCCCGCGGTCTTCGTCGGCCATTCCACCGGGGCGATGATGAGCATCCCCCTCGTTCGCCGGCACCCCGACCTGTTCCATTCGATGGCGCTGGTCGCCGGGCTGACCTCGGGCCGCCGCGCCCGGGGGCTGGACCCGCTCGGAGCGGCGATCACGGCCCCGGTTCTCGGCCCCCCCGTGTTCCGCGCCGCGTTTCGTTTGTGGCTCTCCTCGCCGTTCTTCTTCCGGCACGGCTTTCTGGTGGCCGCGGCCCGTAGCCCCGGAAAGGAAAGCTTCCCGGAACTTCCGCTCATGCGCGCTCAGCTCGCCGCCTGCGACCTGATGGCACTGAGAACCATGGCGACCTGGGTTCTCGGGACTGACGTCGCCGCCGACCTCGACCATATCGACCTGCCGATTCTCGCGCTCATCGGACGGGCCGACCCCGTGGTCGCCCCGCGCCACCAGATCGCGCTCGTGAAGCGCGCGCCGAACGCGCAGGCGCAGATCCTCGATTGCGGACACCTCGTGTTTCTCGAAGCACCCGAAGCGGTCGCCCGCGCCTTGCGCGGCTGGCCCGGGAGCTTCCGGCATGCATCCGGGGCGGAAAGCGCATGATTGCACCGGCAGCCACCGGAACGTCGGCCTTCCGGCCGCTGCCGAGGCCTCGCGACGCCGAAGGCGGACCGCGGCGCACGGGCGTCGAGATCGAATTCGCGGGGCTGACCGAGCAGCAGACTGCCGATCTTGCCCTCGCCCGGCTCGGCGGGAGGATAAAGAGCGCGCAGGCTCACCGCATCACCCTGGAAAATACCGCGATCGGCGAGCTGGAGATCGTCCTCGACACCGCGCTGCGCAAGCTTGGCGACAATGCCCTTCTCTCGGCGGGGCTCGACGCGGTCCGCGGGCTCGTGCCGATCGAAATCGTGACAGAACCGCTCGATCTCGACGATCTCGCGAGACTCGACACCTTCCGCGAAGCCCTTCGAGAGGCAGGTGCCATCGGAACCGAGGACGGGCTGTTTCTGGGCTTCGGGGTCCATCTCAATGTCGCGGTCATCGCACCCGAGCACCCGTTCACCGGTGCCACGATCCTGGCATACGGGCTGATGGAGGACTGGCTGCGCGCCCACGGGCCCATCGACCTCACCCGGCGGGTGATGCCCTTCGTCGACCCGTGGCCGAGGCGATTTCTCGACGCTCTCGTCGCCGCCGGGCCCCGGGCCGGTTTCGGCGAGGTGCGCGACCTCTACGCGCGTGATTGCAACAGCCGGAATTTCGCTCTGGACCTCTTGCCGATCTACAAGCACGCCGATCCCGCGACCTTCGACCGGCTGTTTCCGGGTCAGACCAATACGAAGGGCCGCCCCGCCTTCCACTACCGCCTTCCCGACTGTCGTATCGACGACCCGAATTGGACGCTTGCGCGCGAGTGGCAGCGCTGGTGGCTTGTCGAGGCACTCGCGGACCGGGCCGATCTCCTGGCGGGGCTCGCAGCGGATTACGAGGCCCGAGAAACTCCGCTGATCGAAAACCGCGAGACTTGGGCGGAGACGGTCGCCGAGCGCATCGGACGGGACGGAGAGGAGCTTCTGCGCTGAACGCTCAACGCTCCGCCATCTCGTCGCGAATGCGCTCGACAGAATAGGGCGGGGTCTTTTCGAGGTCGAGCACCACGCTCTTCTCGTCCCGGCTCACCATGCGCAGCTTCGCGAAGTCGAGAGCGTAGATCTCGCCGTGGTCCGTCGTCACCATGAGTGTCACGCAGAAAAGCCCGTCGGGGTTGACGATGATATCGCTGAGTTTGCCCAGTTCCCCGCGCTCGCTGAAAACCGGCAGTCCGCGCAGGTTGGCGAACCAGTGCCACTGACCATGCCCCTCGCCGATCTCGGGACGCGCCTCGTGGCGGGAACTCTCGGCGTAGGCGTTGGCCACGGCACCCGCCATCGTCGGCGCGACCGTGTATCCGAACGGCCCGACCACGAGTGGCGGCATGCTGCTGAGGTCGAGCGGCATCGCGGGGCCTGGCTCGTCCTCTTCGCCGACGCGGTCGTGCGCTGCCGAAATCTCTTCGTCGGACACGTCGAGTTCGAGCGCTCCGTCGACGACCTTCATCTTGTCGCGGGAATAGAGCGCGTGATCGAGGTTCGTTGCCGGGCCTTTCTCGACGAAAGCGTAGACGACGCGGCCCGCCTCCGTATCAACGAGAACGTCTATACAGGTGCCGAGGTCCGCGCCGCCGCTCCGGCGCACCTCGGCTCCCACCAATCCGCTCATTTTCATCCCGAACCCTTCCCTTCAATTCCCCGGCGAACCAGAAATCACGCAGCCGTGTCGAACGCGACAATATGGTGCACGCTGATATCGGGCGCATCGGCACCTTCGGTCATGCCCGCGCGCAGCAGCTTCATTCCGACGCGGACCCGGTTTGCGTCCGAGGCCCAGATCGCCGCTTCGGCGGGGCGAAAACGCATCAGCCTGATACTGGGGTCATCGCGTCCGTGCTCGAACCAGGCGGCGACCGGAACGCTCCAGAGCTCGTCGAGCTTCTGTTCGTTTTCGACGATCTCGAGCCGGCCCTTGATGCTGGCATGATAATCCTCCGAGCTGGAGATGAAGGTCATGCCGGCGTCAACGCCGTCCCCGCCGTCCCCCACCGCCTGCGCGAGATCGGTCGCGGAAGACGTGATGAACCACACAACTCCCGCCTCGCGATCTGCGAAATGCGACATCGGCTGCGGGTGCTGGTCGCTTCCTTCGATCCTCAGCATGCAGGCAAAGCCCTTGTCGAGCTGAGACCAAAGTTGCTCTTTCGTTTCGCTCTCGGTTTCAGCGCGTTTCGCCATCTTCATTTCCCTTCAGGATTGCGTCGAGATCCTCCTCGGCCTTCGGGTCGGTCGACCCGTACTCAGCCTCGATCAGAAGAAGGAGCTGGCGCCGGCCGCCTTCGGTCTTCTCGAGCCCCTCGTCGGGCAGGTCAGGATAACGTTCCTTCAAACGTCGCTTCAGTTCGGGCCAGCGCTGTTCGATCTCGTTGAATTTCATTGCCTGGTTGATCCCTTTCAACCGATTGTGGTCTCTCAACTGCAAATTGCCGGCCGAGGTTCCACAAACCGGGCAAAGCCCGCTTCCGCATTTGGCCGCATGATCGCCCCCGGCACACAACTCCGCTCTTCAGGATCGTTCCGGGCAAGCGTCG
>CAZPPH010000022.1:14469-29139 GCA_964588375.1 uncultured Rhodobacterales bacterium
ACGTGGACCGCGCTATTCCCCACCCTGCGGCTCGCTGTCGGCGCTCGGCTTCTTCTCCGCGCTTCGAAGTCTGTCGAGAAGCGACGTCAGCCGTTCGGGTAGCGGCTCTTCAGCGGCTGCGTCGAAAGCACGCTTGAGATTGCGGTCGATTTCCTCATCGACCTTCGGATTTCGCTTGGCGCGCTTCGGCGGCATACTCTTGACGTGACCTCAGGTTGCGATTTCGTGGAACCATAACACTGCATGGCGCGTTTCGGTTCCACCTTATCGTAAAAAAAGATGGAAAATGTCACTTATGACCACGTCTGTCAGCCCGAGCCGCTCCGGGGAAATCGCCGAGAACATTCCCTTTCTGAGGCGTTACGCCCGCGCCCTGACCGGCAGCCGGGAATCGGGCGATCAATACGCCGCCGCCACCCTCGAGGCGATCCTGGCCGACCCGTCGATCTACGATGGCGACTACTCGAACGACATCGCGCTCTTCCGGGCATTCCATCTCATCTGGACCTCCACCGGCGCACCTGTCTCCTCGACGCCCACGGACGCCGAGACGGGCCTTGCCCGCAGCGCGCAGGCGCATCTGAACAAACTCACGCCGAACACCCGTGAAGCACTGCTTCTCAACACGATCGAGGAGTTCTCGAGCGAAGCGGTCGGCCAGATCATGGGCATCGGCACTGACGAGGCGGCCCGGCTGATCGATACGGCCTTCCAGGAAATGTCGCGCAACACCGCCGGCCGCATCCTGATCATCGAGGACGAACCGATCATCGCCCTCGATCTCGAACATATCATCGAGGACATGGGACACAGGCTCACTGGCATCGCGCGAACCGAGTCCGATGCGATCAGCCTCGCAGACGCAGATCCCGATTTCGATCTGATACTGTCAGACATTCAGCTTGCCGATGGATCGAGCGGTGCCGAAGCCGTAAATCGCCTTCAAGAGACACACGGGCCGTGCCCGACGATCTTCATCACCGCTTTTCCCGAACGACTGCTCACAGGCGAAGGGTCCGAGCCCGCGTTTTTGATTCCGAAGCCTTATACCGAGCAACAGGTGCGGTCTGCTGTCAGTCAGGCGATGTTCTTCGCCTCTACCGAGACGCTCACGGCCTGACCTCTTTGAATGGGCGCCCCGCCGGACGGGGAAGGGGAAGGGGAAGGTCCGGCGGGGCTTGAACCTCCCGCAGGGATGGGCGGGAGGTTTTCCGGTGTTTGTGAACCGTCGGCGCGCTAGCCTTCGTTCTCCAAAAGCGGGACGGCGAGAAACTGGTGGCTTCCGCGGCGGAAGATGCGCAGCAGCAAAGGCTGATCTCCGGCTTCGGCCGTGATCAATGCCTCGGTGATCGCGCTCGCGTCCTCGACAGGCTGACCCCCGGCCTCGACGATGACGTCACCTTCCACGAGCCCGGCCTCAGCGGCGAGGCTCCCACGTTCGACGGACACGATGGCCAGGCCGGACACTTCCGGAGGCAATCCGAAACGGGACCTGATTTCCTCCGACAATGGCGCGAGCGCCACGCCAAGGCGGGTCGCCTCGCTTTCCGGTTCCCCACCTTCTTCGCCAGGCGCCGCTGCCATCGCCGCTCCGGGCTGGCGCCCGATCTCGACCCCGAGCGTCTGCCGGGCGCCAGCGCGCCAGATTGTCATGTCCACCGGCTCGCCGATCGGCCTGTCGGCCACGGCGAAGACCAGATCTCTCGGGCTGTCGATTTCCTCGCCGGAGATTGCGAGAATGACGTCACCGCTCTGAAAGCCGGCTTCATCGGCCGGCCCGCCGGCCACGACCTCGTTGACGAGCGCACCGCGCGCCTCGTCAAGGCCGAGGGCCGCAGCGAGATCGTCGCTCACGGGCTGGATCTGCACGCCAAGCCAGCCGCGATCGACCTGTCCGTCCTCGCGGAGGTCGGCGACGACGCGGGAGGCGACATGGGCCGGCACCGCGAAGCCGATCCCGACATTGCCGCCACTCGGCGAAAAGATCGCGGTGTTCACTCCAATGACCTCACCGGAGGCATCGAAGAGCGGCCCGCCCGAGTTGCCGCTGTTGATGGCGGCATCGGTCTGGATGAAATCGTCATAGGGACCCGACCGGATATTTCGCGACTGAGCCGAGACGATCCCCGCGGTCACCGTTCCGCCGAGACCGAAGGGGTTTCCGATGGCCACAACCCACTCGCCGATTTCCAGATCGTCCGACGACCCCCAGCTCACGAAGGGCAGATCGCTCGCGCCGTCGATCTTCAGAAGGGCGATATCGGTCGCAGGGTCCGTGCCGACGAGGTCGGCGGTCATCGCGCGATCACCATCGAGCATGACCTCGATCTGGCGGGCGCCGGCGATGACGTGATTGTTCGTCACGACAAAGCCGTCAGCCGAAATGATGAACCCCGAGCCGAGCGCCTGACGCGGTCTCCTGGGCTGAGGTTGCGGCATCGGACCGCCGAAGAAATCCTCAAGACCCGGGGGCAGCATCGGCATGGGTGCGCCCGGTTGCGGGGCTTCCGGCGTCGGTCCGGTAGCGACAATGCCGACGACGGACGGCAGGCGTGCGTCGACCATCGCAGCGAAATCCTCCGGCCCCGAAAAATTCGGTTCCTGCGAGATGGCGGGCCCCGCGACGACGACGGCTACCGCCAACGCCGAGATCGAGCCGGCCAGATGTTTCGGAATGATGCGCGTCATTTCTGGACCTTCGTCTTTGAACAGGTATCCGAAAGGACCATGCGCGTGGCCGGCCCGTTCAGAGCCGCAACACCCCCGGCAAACTTTGGTTCCGGAAAAGCGAAGTCTTTCGAGCGGAACTCCTGACGCGGGCGGCTCGTTTTGTGCGAGTTCCGAACGCAAGGAGAACCGATATGGAAATCTATGGCATCGGCGGGTTCATCCTGCTCGTTCTCGATATCTGGGCCATCATCAGCATCATCGGCTCGTCGGCCTCCACCGGCGCGAAGGTACTCTGGACGCTGCTGATCCTGTTGCTTCCGCTCCTGGGATTCATCATCTGGCTGATCGCCGGGCCGCGCAGCGCGCGCGCGCCGGGCTGAACCGGACCGGCCATGGCGCAGGTTCTATCGCGGGGGCGCCGGGGGCTCGGTTCAGATCAGCGGACGAGGCTGTCCCGCTCTGCGTTCGACACCCACGGCATCTGCGAGCCCGTCCAGATCAGGAATGTGGAGGACGCCACCCGACCAGACGGCGAGCTGCCGTTCGCGCAGCTTCTTCAGCGTCTTGTTGGTGTGAACGACGGAGAGTCCCAGCGCATCCGCGAGATCCTGCTGGCGGAAAGGAAGGGGAACGCGCTTTTCATGCATGAGACCGAGCTTCTCCGCACGTTCTGCCAGCCGCAACAAGGCCCAGCCTATCGCTTCCAGAGCGCTGCGCTGACCGATGGTCAGCAGGCCCTCGCCGAGAAAGTGCTCCTCGCTCGCCGCAAGCCACGTCAGATCGAAGGCGCGCTCGGGCTGCTCCCTGAACAACCGCCAGAGGTTCTTGCGGTCGAAAACACACAGGGTCATGGAGGTGCTGGACTCCACCGAATGACCCATCTCGCCCATGACACCCGCCTGTAGTCCCAGAAAGTCGCCGGGGAACACGAAGTTTACGACCTGGCGCTGGCCGGACTCCAGAAGCTTGTAGCGCACGCCCATTCCGCGCAGCACGGTGAAGAGCTGCGGTGAACTCGACCCCTCCATCAAGACGGGCGTGCCGGCTCCGATCTTCAGTTCACCGACCTTGAACCGTTTCATGAAGCCAAGCTCGCTCTCCGTGAAGGCGCGAAATGCCGACGTCCGTTGCAGCGGACAGCTGTCGCATGGCGTTGTCATGGGCTCACTTCTCTTCGGGGGTATGTCCCAGATTAATGCCGCGAGCGGCGCAAAGGTTCAGTCTGATCTCATCGAGTGGATGCGATTCGCTGACCGAACCGACACGGTTCAGGTTCGTATTCTTGGAATTCAGGGTCGGAGGATCTGACTTGCTGCCCCATTTCGTCGTACTCACACCGGATCCGGTCGTTGGCGAGGACATTCGCGAAACCGTTCGCGAAGTCATTCCGGAAGCCCGGGTGCGTCTTTCCACCACCGTAGACGAGGCTTGCGCCGCGCTTCGCGAAGCGACCGGCGATGTCGTGACGGTGCTGCACGCAACCACGTCGGAACTCCTCCACCCCGAATTGCGGCGGCTGCTGGACATGCGCAACGCGCGAGTGTGCGCGATACACTCTCCCATCATGAGCGAGGTTTCGCTTGACTGGGTCTACGTGCCGCCTCCCTTCACGACACCCGAACTCTTCTCCGCGCTGAAGCGCCTGGCAGGCGGCTGATCGTCGGCATGCTGGCGGGAACCTTCGGCCCGCCGAACGCGTTTCGCACGGTATCGCGAAAAGGAGAACACAATGACCGACGCGCTGAACGTCGTTCCCGAAGCCGACAAGGTCGCAACCGGAGTGCGGGATGTCGAGGGTATCGCCGAGGGCCTCTGCGACGTACTTGCCGACACGTATCGTTTGGTCTTCAAGACCCATGCCTATCACTGGAACGTGGAAGGCCCGCTCTTCTATGCAGTCCACAACCTCACCGAAGAACAATATGAGGAAATGTTCGAGGCCGCCGACGTGCTCGCCGAGCGCATCCGCGCCCTTGGCCGCATGGCCCCCTCCCGCATCGAGGAAATCGTCAAGACTTCGGTGGTCAAGGACGAGAAGGATCTGCCTTCGGCCGGCGAGATGTGCCACGATCTGGCAAACGATCACGAGCGTGTGGCGCACCGTTTCCACGCACTTGTCGAACTGGCAGCCAGTCGCAACGACCCCGTGACCGACGATCTTGCCACCGGGCGGTCGGCGTTCCACGAAAAGGCTGCATGGATGCTGCGGGCGCTCGCCAAGACCTGAACCCGCCCCGAACGTCTCGTGCATCGAGCCCCACCTTGATGGCGGAACTCGGTTTTTCCTAGCGGTGCCGGGGCTTTGAACCGCACCGCGCCAAAGCCGGTCATCAGAGACACCCATGGCGGGCGCCATTCGAGGTGGCGACAAACGAAAAGGGGCCTTTCGGCCCCTTTCCCACTCCAGCTACTCGTTACCTGTTGGGGTGCCGCGCGTCAGTTCCAGAACCCTTCGTCGACGTCGGGCAGGTTCTCGAGGTCCTCCTCGTTGAACCGCGTGACATAAGCATAGGTCTGGTCGTCGACCGCCACGAGGCTCAGGTCGCTGACCGACAGGACGACGTGCTTGTCGCCCAGGTCGAGAAATCCACCGACTTCGGCCACTATGCCGATCACCCTTCCATCGCGTGACAGCACGATGTCTTCGATCTCGCCGATCTGGTTCCAGCCGCCCGCGATCTCGTCGTAGACCACGTTTGCGTCCCAGCCTTCGTCATCGGCTTCGTTGGTGGTGTAGACGTCGCCGCCGGTGATGTCGCGCGTCCGGATGAGGTCGCCCCCGGCCTGCGCAAGCTCTTCGGTCGACATCGCATCCATCGCGGTGCTGCTGTGCATGTCGCGACGGGCATCCGCGGTCATTTCTCCCTGCGCCTCAGCGGACATGTGCTGCTCCGCGAGAGCGCCGGTGGCGGTCAAGGCAAATGCTGCGGCGGTCGTCATGAGGAGTCTCATGAGATGTCTCCTTGCAATCGTTCGTGTCATTGCAGGTAGAACACCCGAACGCCCGGCGCGTTCCCGGGCAAATCGCATCTCGGAGAAGAATCCGACCGAAGCCGCCCTCAGGCCTTCAGTGTTTCCGTGGATGAAAAGAACATCGCCTGACTGACCGCCGTGCGCACCTGCGTTTCAGTGTAGGGTTTGGAGATGAGAAAGGCCGGCTCCGGCCGTTCGCCCGTGAGCAGCCGCTCGGGAAAGGCGGTGATGAAGATCACAGGCGTGTCTCCGAGTTCGGCCAGCAGATCGTGCACAGCGTCGATGCCCGACGAATTGTCAGCGAGCTGGATGTCGGCGAGTATCAGGTCGGGCTTCTCGCGCTGACCGAGCTTGACCGCGCCCTCGCGGGTCCGAGCGACTCCGGTCACCCTGTGGCCGATTTCCGATACGAGCGATTCGAGGTCCATCGCGATGATCGCCTCGTCCTCGATGACGAGGATCTTGCCGGAGATCGCCTCTTCCATCTCCTCGAATGCCGTCTGCACGAGTTCCTTGGCCTCGTTGCGGTCGATGCCGAGGATGAGACCGACCTCTTCGGGTGTGAAATCTTCCAGTGTCGACAGAAGGAGCGCTTCACGACTGAGCGGCGTCAGCTTCGCCAGATGCGCCTGGGCGGCCGCCCTGACACCGGTTTCGGCCCCCCCCTCGCTGGCTCCGTCCGGCTGCAGCACACCGTGAAAGACCTGAAACAGCGCCAGTTTCGGCTGCTGGGAAGCTTCGAACGCCGACGGGTCGGCGAGAATAGCTTCCAGCGTCTCGACCGCTGCGGCGTCGCCCGCCTCCTGGCTGCCGGTGAGGGCGCGCGCATAGCGCCTGAGATAGGGCAACTGGGCACCGATGGCGTCCGCCAGATCTTTCTTGGCGCTATGTTCTGCCATGGAGTCGTATCCTTCCTTCCTCAAAATTATTCGGAACCATACGCGCAAGGGCTGCGTTAGGTTCCAAAACAATGCGACACCTAACACTGACAAAGGCCACAGGGGATGGAACCAGACGGGAAGGGGAATACCACGCACGACCTGATCGAGCAAAATCTCAGGCGCGTGTACGGAGCCGTGCTCGAAGAAAGCATACCCGACCGGTTCAATCTCTTGCTGGAGCGGCTGAGAGCCGCCGAGACAAGCGAACGGAAGGATGGGATGTGAAGCGAACCGATCCCGACAAGCGATATGCGGATCCGAAGGACGAACTGGTGGAGCATCTGCCAGCGCTGCGCGCCTTCGCAATGAGCCTGACGCGCAATTCCGCCACGGCTGATGACATGGTACAGGATGCCGTGGAAAAGGCGTGGGTGAACTTCGACAAGTTCACCCCGGGAACCAACATGCGCGCATGGCTTTTCACCATCCTGCGCAACACCTACTACTCGAACCGCCGCAAGGCGAAGCGCGAGGTCGCTGACCCCGAGGGCGCCTTCGTGGGACAATTGTCGGTCAAACCCGCCCACGACGGACACCTGCAACTCGACGAGTTCCGCAAGGCGTTCGCGCTGCTCCCCGACGAACAGCGCGAAGCGCTGGTTCTCGTGGGCGCCGGCGGCTTCTCCTACGAGGAAGCCGCGAAAACTTGCGGCTGTGCCGTCGGAACGATAAAGAGTCGGGCAAGCAGGGCGCGCGAACGATTGGCGGAGCTTCTTCATCTCAAGGGCGACGAACCCATGGAGATGACAGACGCCCAGACCCTCGCGGTCGTCTCGCAGCGTATCCGGGCAGGGTCCTGACAGGCTCACGCTTGCAGCCTCGCCCGCAGCAAACCCGTATTGGAAAGGAGAACCCATGTCCGCTCCGCGCACGAACATCGAGAAGCAGAAACGCCGCCATTGGCCGGCCCTTCTCGGCATCGCGGCCGCGCTGGTTTTCGCCGTGATCATCTTTCTCTTGAATGCAGGTTCAGCCGTAGACGAGGAATCCGTTGGCGCCGGACATGCGGCCGACCCCGAGGAACTCGTCGAGTAGACGGCACTCGCGCCGGAGCGGGGCCGCCGTCGACGCAGAACGGTCCGGACCGGAGAAAATTGCGCGACGGGATCCGCTTGACCAGGAGGACAGCATGGACGTTTTCCAGACAGTCGAGCAGGTGACCCCGACGCGGGGCCCCGGCAGATGCCGACGCACGCTCGTCTGGCGGTTTTCCGAAAGCGCGCCGGACGCAGCGAAAGCGACGCGCGCGGCGGGCGCCGGACGCCCGGTCGACTACGTCGGGCAAGAGGTCGCAAGCGCCGTCCCGAAAATTCAGACCGAACTGGCCGCGGCCTGAGACCATGTCCCCTCCCCGCATTGCCGTGACCACGTCCGTCCGCTCGGGCTGGCGAATTTTTCCCCTGGTGAACCTGAACCTCCGTCTCGCCGGCGGGCGCGGAATACGCTGGGGCGTCGGCCGGTCATCCGACCTCGCCGATGTGGACGGTCTTGTCATCGGCGGTGGCGACGATATCTCGCCCACGCTCTACGGTGGTGACCTGAAGCTCACAGCCCGGCTGGACCCCGAACGCGACGCCCTCGAGCGAGCCCTCGCCGAAGAGGCGCTCGAGCGATGTCTGCCCGTACTCGGCATCTGCCGGGGCGCGCAGATGCTGAACGTCGCACTTGGCGGAACACTTCACCAGGATGCCTGGTCGGCGCATCCGGATGCGCAAGAGATCAGGACCATCCTTCCACGGCGCGCCCTGATCATCGTTCCGGGCACCCATCTTGCCGGTCACGCCGGTCCGGAAGAGATGCGGGTAAATGCGCTTCACACCAACGCAGTGGACACGCTCGGACACGGCCTCAGAATCTCGGCGCGCGACCAGACGGGCATGATCCAGGCGATCGAGCGGGTGCGCGACCCTTTCGCCCTCGGTGTCCAGTGGCACCCCGAACACCTGTTTTACGCGCGCCGGCAACGGCGAATTTTCCGGGCGCTCGTCGAGGCGGCACGCGCGTACCATGAGCATCGCGGCCAGGTCGGCGCCGTCTCGGTCTCCAGCGAAGAGCTGACATGACAAGAGGGCGCCGGAGTGGACCGGCGCCCTCTTGCGCTTTGAATGCGAGGTCGGGAAGCGTCAGGCGATACGCTCGAGTTCCGCCTCCGCTTCTTCCCTGGTCTTGCCATAGCGCTGCTGGATAAGTCCGACCATCTGCTCCGTGTTGCCTTTCGCTTTCTCGATCTCGTCGTCTGTGAGATCGCCGTATTGCTCACGAAGCTTACCCTTGAATTCGGTCCAGTTGCCCTTGATCTGATCCCAGTTCATCTTTCCCTCCTTGATTTCATGTTACAAATACAGAACGCGCCGAGCACGGCCGGGGTTCCTTCAGACCACCCCGGTGAGTTCGCGTGTGAGAAGTTTCTCGATATCGTCGACGGAATGGTTGGTGAGGACCTTCGGGACGTCGAGCATGACCCGGGCGGCAACCTCTTGATGCATCTCGTCCCTGACCTGGCTGAGAACGTCCCGGCTTGCGATCAGCACGAGGTGATCGAAGGCGCCGTCATGGGCCGCTGCGTACAACCTTTCGGCAAGATCGGAGGCGAAGCGCTGCTTCTCGAGCTGGTGCCAATCGGTATCCTCTACAGCCGAGCGCTGCGGCGCAGGCCCGTCATTGAATCGCCCCGGGCGGTCCGAGGCCCATTCGCCTGCTTGAGGATTCTCGTGCTCTTCGCGGCTTCGGACGACGAGATTCATGTCCTCCTTGTCGCCGACGTTGATCATGAAAAGCGCCTTCTCTCCGTCAGCCACCACGACCCATGCGCCCTGCGGCAGACCGGATCTACGCATCCTTGTCCTCCGCTTCGTCGGATTTCCTGACCCGGGTCACACCCGCGGGCCTCTCGGTTGCACGTTTCTTCTCGTCTCTTGACGCCACTTTCCGCTGAAGCGTGCCACCGGTGCGCCCGCCATGGCTAACGGTTCCTTCGGGTCCGAAAACGGCATCGTCGCTATCGCGGCTACCGTTCTCAGATCGTTTGCGATCTGCCATGTTTCCTCCTTTTCCCTGCCGGCTTCGGTATGTGCCTGCCGCCGAGCCGTGGCGGAATAACCGAAGCAATAATTCGCGGCATATCCATTGAAGGCTTGCCGCTCGCTACCTCCTTCAACGTGCATCGGCAGGCTGAGGTTCCTCGGGCCGCGTCTCGCCACGCGCTTCTCCGAGCCTGTCGGCCTTCACCGCGCCGCGCTCTCCCATCGGGCGGTCGGGGCCGACGGTGCTGTCGCATCTCGTCTGCGCTTCCAGCTCCGCATCCACCGCCGCGCCCAGCAGCAGCACGAAGGCCGATAACCAGAACCAGGTGAGAAGGACGACAACCCCGGCAAGGGTCCCGAATGTCTCGTTGTAATTGCCGAAGGACTGCACGTAGTAGCTGAAACCGAAGGTGCCCGTCACCCAGAGCGCGCCAGCGAGAAGCGCCCCCGGCCCGAGCCAGCGCCAGCGGGCGGACCGGCGATCGGGGCCGAAGCGGTAGAGCGACGCGATGCCCATGATGCCGAGGACGAAGATCAGCGGCCAGCGCACGAAGAGCACGGTATCGATCAAGCCGGGACCCGCCCCCACCAGCGACAGCCACGCCGGCAGCGCGGCCACGATGGCGACGGCGAGCGCGAGACCGAGGATAATCGCGATCGTAAGCGCGATGACGAGAAGGCGGGTCGCGAAGAAGCCACGCTCATCCTCCTCCTCGTAGATCACGTTCAGCCCCTGAACGAGGCTCGCGGTGGCATTGGACGAAGACCAGAGCGCAACGGCGAGCGATACGATCGCGGCGAGACCGAGCGACCCGCCTTCGGCGCCGGCGACGTCTTCGAGCTGGCTTTCGATGAGGTTTCCCGCGGAAGGCGGCAGCAAGTCGAGAAGCCATTGCGACTCCGACACGAGCACCTCGGGGTCGTAGAAAAGCCCCGTCAGGGCGACACCCGCGGTGATCGCCGGAAAAAGTGAAAACAGCCCGTAGAACGCAACGCCCGCGGCGAGAAGGCCCACAGGAACGGTGCCCAGCCGCGCAAAAATCCGGGCCGCGGTATCCAGCAGTCCGGCAGGGGGTATCTGATATGGTGAACGCGCGTCGCGTCCTCGGGACATGTCGAATCCTCCAGTTTCGTCAACGCAGCTTGCCAGTTCCGGGTTCCGGGAACCCCGGGGAGGCAGTGGGCGTTTGCAGGTTGATTCCAGCATGACGTCACGGAGGCTCCGATGTCCGACACATCCGACAGGACGATGAAACAGAAGGCGAAGGACCGCGCTGCGGAAATGGCCGATGACGTGGCCGACACGGTAGCAGAGAAGGCCAAGTCCGAGGCCAAGGAGGCGCGCGACACCGCCGCGGCAGAGGCCCGGAAAGCCGCGAACGCCGCCGAAGCGGCCGCGGGCGAACTCGATGAGGGCTCGATGCCGGCCCAGGCGGTAGAAAGTGTTGCACGGCGGATCGATGAACTCGCTGCCGAGGTCCGCAACACCGATATCGACCGCGCCGCGCGCATGCTCGGAGACGCGGCCCAGCGCAACCCGCTGATATTCGTCGCCGGAGCGGCGCTTGCAGGCTTCGCCATCACCCGTTTCCTCAAGGCGCGCGACCCCGAACGTCGCGAGGCTCATGACCAGTCCGATCCCTGGGATTATCCTGCGCAGGGCGAACGGGTCGCAGCGGATCCGCTCGCCTACCGGTCCCACCCCGAAACGCGAGGAGCGCTTTGACCATGGACCGGCATGCCGACATAAAGGATACGCCGTCGCTTCTGGTAACGACGCTCAAGCAATTCGCCCGTCTGATCGAAGACGAGGTGGCGCTGGCCAAGGCGGAGGTGTCGCGAAACGTCTCCCGGGCCGGTGCGGGGCTGGCGATGATCGGTATCGGCGCGATTCTCGCGCTGACCGCTCTCGACGTTCTTGCCGCAGCACTCGTCGCCTGGCTCGCGACGACGGAGCTTTCGGCGGGGCTTTCGGCGCTGATCGTGGGCGGTGGTGTTCTGCTGATCGCCATCATTCTCGCGTTCATCGGCAAGTCCCGGCTGAGCGCCGACGCGCTCGCACCTTCGAAAACCTCGCGCAACGTCAGATCGGACATTCGGGCAATGAAGGAGGGTACCAATGGCTGACGGCTCTCTCGACGATATCGAGCGCCGGGTGGCGGAAGATCGCGCCGCTCTGGCGGAATCGCTGGATCTTCTCAACGAGACGCTTGCTCCCGAACGGCTGAGGGCGGAAGCCTCTTCGGTCGTGCAGGATTATGGCACCGACATCAGAGATCAGCTCTGGGGCGCTGCGCGGGAGAACCCGGCCGCGTTCGCGCTCGTGGGCGCGGGGCTCGCGCTGCTTCTTTCGGGCGGCGGACGACGCCCCGAAGGCGAACCGATCTCAACGCGACGCAACGCCGGCTCCACCGAGGCGGCAATGCGTTCCGCCGAGACGGCCGGTCACGCGAAAGTTGCGCCGCACGCCGAGAGCGCGGTGGACCGGCCCAGCGCCCGCCGCCTGCGTTCTGCCCTCGACAGAGGGCTCGACCGGCTGCCGCCAAAGGCGCGCGCCAGAGTCCGTGACGCGCGTCTCGCCGCGATCCGGGCTCAGGAAGATGTCGAACGTCGCGCCTCGAGACTCGCGGCGCGGGGCGACAGGGTGCTTCACGAACGCCCGGTCGAGGCCGCAGCTGTCGCCTTCGGCATCGGCGCGCTCATCGCCGCCTTCCTGCCCGCCACCCGACGGGAAGACGAAGCGATGGGCGCCCGGCGCGACCGGTTGATGAACCAGGCCCAGACGGCGTTCGAACGGGAACTCGACGCGTTGCAGACACATCTTGCACGCTCCGGGAGCGGCGAACGGCGCGCAGCGGGGTCCTACGAGGTTCCGTCATGAACGAACGCTCCGGCGGGGGCGTGCCACGACAGGGCAGGTTCAGCCGCATGGACCTTCTGCGCACCCAGCGTGCGCAGGCCACAATGCTTCTCATCATCACGATCACGCTCATCGGGGCCGTGCTCCACGTCGCGCAGGCGGTGCTTGCACCCGCCCTGTTCGCGCTTGTCGTCGGTGTCGTGATCTCGCCTCTGGCCGACCGGCTCGATCGCGCGGGCGTGCCGCGCCTGGGCATCGCCTTTTCGCTTCTCGTCGTCGCCACGGGACTTCTCTTTCTGGCATTCGTGGCGCTCGAGCCGTTGATGACCTCGATGGCGAACGAGTTGCCCGAGATACGCGCCGAGATCGACCGCCTGGTCGAAAGCGCTTCGGGTTTCATCCGGGGCATCGAGACGTTGAGCGCGGAACTGGAAGAAACCGTCGGCGTGCAGGGCCCGGACACAGACCCCACACCGGATTTCCCCACGATCATGGACGCGATCTGGCTGGCCCCCAATTTCGGCGCGGCCTTCCTGATCTTCGTCGGAACCTTGTTCTTCTTCGTGCTGACCCGAGCGGACCTTTACCAGGCCGCCGGTCGCCATAGCGAAGCGCTGTTCCGCGCCGACCGTGCCGTGGCGCGCTATTTCGCTGCCGTAAGCCTCGTCAACGTCGGCCTCGGTGTCGCGACAGCCCTGGCGATGACGCTCCTGGGGCTCAACAATGCTCTTCTCTGGGGTCTCATGGCGACGCTTCTCAACTACATTCTGTACCTCGGGCCACTGACCATCGCGCTGGGACTTCTTGTTGCCGGAATCCTCCAGTTCGACGGAGCGATGTCACTCCTGCCGCCGCTGGTCTTCATCGTCCTGAATGTCAGCGAAGCGCAATTCGTGACTCCCTCGATCGTCGGCCAGCGACTGGCGATCAGCCCTCTGGCGGTGTTTCTCGCCATCGTTTTCGGCCTTTGGCTCTGGGGGCCGGTCGGTGCGATCGTCGCTTTGCCCGTCTCGCTGTGGGTCGGTGTTCTTCTCAAACCCCGCGAGCATTGCAGCGAACCTGCCGCAGCGGTTCGAGCCGAGTCCCGGACATGACAAGGACCCGCCGCGCCGGCAGGCGAAGCGGGTCCTGTCTGGATCAGCGCGTGCCGCGCGTCGCCCGCACGATCAGCGTGACCACGAACAACGCGAGGAAGATGAAGAACAGGATCTGCGCGATCCCGGCCGATGCGCTTGCGATACCTCCGAAGCCGAAGAGGGCGGCGATGAGGGCGACAACCAGAAATGCGATAGCCCAGCCAAGCATGACGTCTCCTTTCGTGGATCATTTTCACTTGGTGCAGGAACGCATCTGGCACCGCCGGGTTCCGCGGGAACCTCGAGGCCCCTTGAGCGGTTAACGGAATGGAAAGGAGTTTCTCATGACCAGCTATCAACGAAAGGGAGACGACGGAGGCAGCGAGGCACACCCGCACAGCCTTCGCGAAGAAGTATCGGCCCGGGTTGGCGAAGCTCAGGAAGCCGCTGATGCGGCGCGACGGGAAGTCGGCGAGGTCGCGCGACGGACATCCGACGAGAGCGCCCGGTTCGTGCGTGAGAATCCCGGTCTCGCAATGGCCGGAGCGGTCGGTGTCGGCGTTCTGATCGGGCTTGCCCTTCGCGGACGATATTGAAGACCGCCTCTGCAATCCTCGTTCGGAAACGCGACAAACAAAAACGGGCGCCCGATGGCGCCCGTTTCATGTCGTGAAATCCGGGTCTCGCGTCAGACCTCTGGCTCGCCGGGACGCGGCACGGCATCCGTTTTCTTGGCACGTGTCTCGTCCCAATCAGGGTCGGCACGCTTCATCATGCGCGAGATGAGGTAGGCGACCGGCCAACTCAGCACAAAACCGATCCCCGCCGCGAGTCCAATGGCGATCCAGTTGTACCAACCGAGGGCCAGAACGATGATGACGAGCCCGCCTACAAGGACCGCGCCGGTCATCAGCGTCAGAAAAAAACTCAACCTGTCCATGTTGCCCTCCTTTGAGGCACAACCCTTACCGCGAGGCCGTGGTTCCCGCCGCTTTCGATGAAACCGGATCTGCCGCTCCGCGTCTCTGCGCGGCTCGAACGCCGACAAGAACTGACACTTGCCCGGTAACACGTGTCGACCCTTGTTGCGCTCTCAACGCGCAGCCGCGAGTCGATCGGCTTCCGGC